>JAUIGD010000588.1 GCA_030430255.1 Verrucomicrobiia bacterium | reverse complement strand
CATGTGTCCGGGCAGGAGCGTCTCGGCGTCGATGTGGAAGCCGGCGCTCAGCGCGTAGCTTTCGCCCGGCATGTCGAAGTGCTCCAGCGAGGCGAAGTCGCCATCGAGCAGGACCAGCGGCTGGCGGCCGGGGGTGGTGGAGAAGGGGACGATGATCTGCCCGTCCTCGTCGGGGGCGAAGTGGCGGCCGCCGAGGCGCAAGGCGGGAGCTTCCACCGGTTGGTTGTCTTGGTCAAGGATCGTGAAGCGGGTGCCCGCCGGGGTCGGGGAAGCGAGGTGCTGGAGCGAACCCTTGCGGACCAGGGCGCGGCTGGAGCGACCGTTGCCGATGAACTCGATCACCCAGGTGCCCCGCTTGCCAGCCAACTCGGGGAACTCGAATCGGCGCGAGACTTGGCGGAGGGGGGGCTCGTCAAATTGGTGGCGCTGTTCGTGGTTGGCGACGAGGCCGTCGAGGGCGAGGTCGGTGTTCACCTCGCGCCCCTCTTGGAGGTAGAAGTTGAGGGTGTTGATCTCGTAGATTTTGACGATCATCTCGCGCACGTTCTTGACGGCCAGCTCGAGGGCGACCTCGTCGGCCGGGGCGAATTTCCTCGGGTTCCAAGGGGCGAACTGGAGATCGACGCGGTCCTTCAAGGCCTCGTACGCGGCGGGCGACAGCATGGAGTACCACTTCTCTTGGTCGCCCTCGCCGGCGAGGATCTTCGCTTCGGCGAAGACGGGTTTCAGCCAATCCTCGCGGACGAGTTCGCTGTACGGCTTCCAGTCGCCCTCGGTCTTGAAGAGGTGGAGGAAATACTCGCGGACGAGCGGCTCGTCGTTGCCCACGGGGCGGCAGGCGGTGACGGGGCGGAAGTCGGCACCGAGGTCGGCGGTGTGGCGGCGGCGGTCGGGGTCTTCGAGGTAGCTGGGTTCGACGTAGCTCGCCCTGCGCGGCAGCTTGAGGTATTCGAGGAAGTCCGCCTTGTCGTATTCGCCGGCGTCGCGGTGGTCTGCGAGCACTTGATACAGCGAGTGGACCTTGAGGGCGTTGAAGGCGGGCGGGAGGGTGCGGGCGTAGCCCCAGACGCGGGCCAGGTAGGCCGATTTCTCCGCCGCGTCCTCGGTCCAATCGACGTCCGCGCCCGGGCGCAGCTTGCTGATCCGCGTGTGGACGAAATTCGTGTCCCGGGCCAGATCGGGGCGCAGTTCGACCAGCGCGTCGAGCTGCGCGGGGAGCAAGGCGCGGTGGATCGCGAACTCGCCGAAGCCGCGCGACTCCTCGGTCTTCAGGTCGGCGGCGATGAGTTCGGGGAGGTCCGGGTAGTCGGGGCGCTGCAGCCGCGAGAGCAGGTGGCGGCGGCGCTTCGCGTCGAGCTTCACGCCCGAGCGGAGCAGGGCGTCGAGCCCGCGGTCCTCGAAGCCGCCGGTCTGGTCGTTGCGGTCGAGGGCGCGCTTGAGGAAGGCGTCGTAGCCGACCAGCGCGGGGTCGAGCTGGGTGGGGAGCGAGGGTTTCTCGTTGAGGACTTCGCGTTGGTGATCGAACCGGAGCTTCAGGTGGTGGACCAGGTAGTCGAGGGTCTCTTTGGGGGCCTCGCCGTAGCGGAGCAGGGCGCGGCGGTTGCGGATCTCTTGGTAGAGGGCGGTCTCGCCGTGGCGTTTGAGCCAGGGCTCCATGAGCTTGTCGGCGGCGGCGAGGTCGCCGAGCGACTGGTGGTGCAGGCAGTGGAAGTAGTAGTATTCTTCGGTGCCGGGGATGAGCTGGGAGAGGGCGGCCTCGCGGTTCTCGGCGATGGCGTAGGTCTCGATGTAACCGATCTCGTTTTGCGACGGTGAGAGGGGGGGCATGAGCGGCAGGGCGAGGGCGATCAGGGCGGCGGCGCGCCGTGGGAACGAGGTGTTCATGGTAGCAGGTTTTCTCGGTAGGGCGGAACTCTGATACTGTAGACGCTGCCGAGAAGATTGCCTTAGAGGAAATTGCGGCGACGATGCCCGGCGCCGCGCTCGGTGCCGCATCTGTCCGGTCCGGCGGCGCGGCCGGTGACCGCGCCCGACCCGCTTCAATGGAAGTCGTGGGAGCGCGTCGCGATGGTGGTGTCGTAGGGGAGGGGTTCGACTTTGGTGGTGTAGAGCGTGACGACGTTGTTGGCGCGCTGGATGCGGCCGGTGAGCCTGAGGAACTGCTCGGTGGTGATGACGAGGCGGAACTTCTCGAAGGTCTCGGAGGGGACGAAGGCATTGGAGATACCGGTCTCGTCCTCGAGGCTGATGAACAGGTGGCCTTTGGCGGTGCCGGGGCGCTGGCGGCAGATGACCAGCCCGGCGGTGGTGACCGTCTGGCCGTGGCGCCCCTGTGGCAGGGTGATGGCGGGCCAGATGTCGGTGAGCGTGTCGCGGATGTAGGCCATCGGGTGTGGGCCGGTGGTGAGGCCGAGGCCGTCGTAATCGGCGGAGAGGCGTTCGGCGGGACTCATGGCCGCCAAGGGCGACGGGGTCCGGAGCTCGGAGCCCGGAGTTCGGGAGTGAGAGAACAGGTCGCCCATCTCCATGAACTTCTCGACCTCCCACAGTGCGGTGCGGCGGTGGCCGCTGGGCAGGAGGGCATTCAGGGCGCCGACTTTGGCGAGCGTGCGGCGGTCTTTCTTGCTCAAGGGGACGCGCAGCAGGAAATCGTCGAGGCTCCGGAACGGCTCGCGGGCGCGCTCGGCGACGATGAGTTCGGCCTGGTCGCGGTGCAGGCTTTTGAGCATGCACAGGCCGAGGCGGAGGGCCGTATCGTCTTCGACGGTGCAGAGGG
>JAUIGD010000119.1 GCA_030430255.1 Verrucomicrobiia bacterium | reverse complement strand
GAACCGCGCGCCTACGACGGCACCTACAAGGTCGCCGAAACCCCCGACGCCGACACGCTCGTCATCACGCGCAAGAAGCCGCTCGGACCCGGGGAGATCCCCGGCCCGGTGGTGAAGGGCGGCAGCGTCACGAACCCCTACGCCGTCTCGCTCACCAAGATCGGCAAGACCGTCACCGACAGCATGGGCGGCGCGCTGGGCTTCATCGCCACCATCATCGGCATCGGCGCGATCTTCGGGGCTCTGCTGGAACACTCGGGGGGCACGCAGTCGCTGGCGCGCTCGATGCTGAACCTGTTCGGCAAGGAGCGCGCCCCTTGGGCGATGCTGGTCACCGGCTTCGTCATCTCGATCCCGGTCTTCCTCGACGTCGCCCTCGTCATCCTCGCGCCGCTGCTCTACGCGCTCGCCCGCGACACCAAGAAGCCGCTGCTCACCTTCGGCCTGCCGCTGGTCGCCGGCATGGCGGTCACCCACGCCTTCGTGCCCCCCACCCCCGGACCGGTCGCCGTCGGCTACATCCTCGGCGTGAACCTCGGCACCGTCATCCTGTGGGGCGTCCTCGTCGGCTTCCCCACCGCCATCATCTGCGGCCCCTGGCTGTGCTCGAAGTTCGCCGCCAGGGTCGACGTGCCGCTCCCCGACCACATCACCGCCACCGAGGCCGGGGAGAAGCCGCTGCCGCCCTTCGGCCTGGTGGTGACCCTCATCGCCCTGCCGATCGCCCTCATCGTCATGAATACGGGCATCGAGCAATACATCGCCAAAGACATCCCCGAAGGCCTGAGCAAAGACGCACGCTCGGCCAAGGTCGCCGCCCTGCTCGCCGCCGCACCGCTCTGGCAACAGCTGCTCTTCTTCATCGGCAACCCGGTCATCGCCCTGCTCGGCTCGACCTTGCTCGCCACCTGGTTCCTCGGCACCCGACGCGGCGCGAGCAAGGAGGACCTGCTCGAGATCTGCACCAAGGCGCTCGGTCCGGCCGGCATCATCATCCTCATCACCGGGGCCGGCGGGGTCTTCAAGGGCGTGCTCATCGCCACCGGCATCGCCGACGCGCTGGAGGATGGCTTCGGCGCCTTCAAGATCTCCCACGTGGTGCTCGCCTACCTCTTCGCCACCCTCGTCCGCGTCGCCCAGGGGTCGGCCACCGTCGCCATGCTCACCGCGGCGGGGCTGATGGTCGGCTTCGTCGAGAGCGCCGACCACAGCCAGGCCCAGCTCGCCCTCATCACCTGCGCCATCGCCGCCGGCGCCACCGGCTTCTCGCACGTCAACGACTCCGGCTTCTGGATGATCTCGCGCTACATGGGCATGACCGAGAAGCAGACCCTGAAGACCTGGACGGTGATCTCCACCGCCATCTCGCTGGTCAGCTTCGCCATCATCTTCACCCTCGACCTGTTCGTGAAGTAAGCCCCCGCGCCCCCCCGGCTTGACCGCGCCCCCGGGGCGGCGGACTCTACCCCATGTCCCCCCTCAGCCGCCGCCACTTCCTCCGCGACTGCGGCCTCGGCCTCGGCAAAATCGCCGCCGCCGGGCTCCTCACCGACGCCCTGTCTGGCACCGCGACCGCCACCCCGGCCGGCGCCCCGCGTGCGCCGCACTTCGCCCCCAAAGCGAAGGCCGTCATCCACCTGTTCATGGCCGGCGCGCCGAGCCAGCTCGAGCTCTTCGACCCCAAACCCACCCTCACCCGGCTCGAGGGCAAGCCGCTGCCGAAGTCGGTGGTGGGCGACCAGCGCTACGCCTTCATCCAGCCGGACGCCGCCGTCATGGGGCCGCAGTTCGACTTCGCCCAGCACGGGCAGAGCGGCGCCGTGCTCGGCTCGCCGCTCCCGCACCTCGCGAAAGTCGCCGACGAGCTCTGCTTCGTCCGCTCCGTCCACACCGACCAGTTCAACCACGCGCCGGCCCAGATCTTCTTCAACACCGGCTTCTCCCAGCCGGGCCGCCCCTGCATCGGCTCGTGGGCGCTCTACGGGCTCGGCGCCGAGTCGCGCGACCTGCCCGCCTTCGTCGTCATGAGCACCGGATCCGGTCTCAGCGGCGGCTCCGCGCTGTGGTCGAGCGGCTTCCTGCCCACCACCTACACCGGCGTCCGCTTCCGCTCGGGCGACGCCCCGATCCTCAACGTCGCCACGCCGCCGGGCTACTCGGATGAGCTTCAGAACGACACCTACCGGCTCGTCGGCGACCTCAACCGGATGCGCCTCGGCCCCGTCGGCGACCCGGAGATCGCCACCCGCATCGCCAGCTACGAGATGGCCGCCCGCCTGCAGCTCTCGGCGCCGGAGCTCACCGATCTCTCTAGCGAACCGAAGGAAACACTGGAACTCTACGGCTGCGACCCGGCGAAGCCGGACTTCGCCCGCGCCTGCCTGCTCGCCCGGCGCATGGTCCAGCGCGGCGTGCGCTTCATCAACATCTACCACGAAGGCTGGGACGCCCACAGCGACGTCAAGGGCAACGTCCAGAACAACTGCAGGGCCACCGATCAGGCTTCCGCCGCCCTGGTCGCCGACCTGAAGCGGCGCGGCATGCTCGACGAGACCCTCGTCGTCTGGGGCGGCGAGTTCGGCCGCACGCCGATGGTCGAGACCAACCCCGCCCTCGGCCGCAAGGCGGGCCGCGACCACCACCCGCAGGCCTACACCATGTGGATGGCGGGCGGCGGCGCACGCGCCGGCCACACCCACGGCGCCACCGACGACTTCGGCTTCCACATCGTCCAGGACCCCGTCCACGTGCACGACATGCAGGCCACGATGTTGCACCTGCTCGGCTTCGACCACGAGCGCCTCACCTACCAGCACGCCGGCCGCGACTTCCGCCTCACCGATGTCCACGGCGAGGTCGTCCACGAGCTGCTGGCTTAGCAGCCTGTCGAATAGCTCCGCAAGCCGTGATCCCGCATCGAGAATCGTGTTAGGAGCAGCGGTTTCGCCGGCCTCGGAGAGGCTCAACCCTGCGGGCGCGGACCGGCCTCTCCCAGAGGCCTGTTAGCGTCCCGCCGATCGACACACTTGCAACCGCGCCGCACCACCGACCTCCCGCACCGCCACGGCGCCCCGCTCGGGCCGGCCCGGTTCAAGACCTTCCCGGAGGACTTCGTCGTCGAGGAACTGCTCGGTTTCGAACCCTCCGGCGAGGGCGAACACGCCCTGCTCTGGGTCGAGAAGCGGGGCATCGATAGCAACGACGCCGCCCGCGCGCTCGCCGCCGCCCTCGGGATCAAAGCCCGCCTCGTGAGCCATTGCGGCCTCAAGGACCGCCACGCCGTCACCCGCCAATGGTTCAGCGCGCACCTGCCCGGGCAGGCTTCACCAAAGCCCGGAGCGATCGACGCCGCCCTCGCCGGCAGCGGCGTCCGGATTCTCCGCATCACCCGGAACCGGCGCAAGCTGCGCCGGGGCGCCCACCTCGGCAACCGCTTCTCGATCGTCCTGCGCGGGGCGGAGTTCCCCCCGGCAGCGGCGCGCGCCCGGTGGGCGGAGGTGGTCGAGACGGGCGCCCCCAACTACTTCGGGCCCCAGCGGTTCGGCGCCCGCGGCGACAACGTCCTGAAAGCCCTCGCCCTGTTCCGCGGTGAGTTTTCGACCCGCGATCGCCATCTGCGCGGGCTGCTGATCTCCGCCGCGCGGGCGCACCTGTTCAATGCCGTGGTCGCCGAACGCCTCGGACGCCAGCTCTGGGAGACCCCCCTCGAGGGCGAGGTCTTCGGCTTCGCGGACAACCGCTCGCTGGTCCTCCCCGACCGCCACCGGGGCGACGAGGCCGAGCGCTTCTCGCGCGGCGACCTCGAACTCACCGCGCCGCTCTGGGGCGCGGGCGCCCCCCTCTCCACCGGCGCCTGCCGCGAGCTCGAACACGACGTCGCCGCCCGCTTCCCCGAGCTCTGTGCCGGCCTCGAGGCGGCCGGCCTCCGCCAAGAACGCCGCGTGACCCGCCTGCGACCGCTCGCCTCGGAGCCGGGCGGGTTCGGTGCCGACGGCACGATCACGCTCCGCTTCGACCTGCCAAAGGGCACCTATGCGACGACCCTGCTGCGCGAGTTCGCCGAGCTGCGCGAACCGTTGCGGCCACCGTTCACCCGCGTCCAGAGCGCCGCCGAGATCGCCGTCGTCGCGCACCTCGCGGAGACGATCTGGACCGAACACTACACCCCGCTCATCGGCGCCGAGCAGGTGCGCTACATGCTGCGCGAGCTGCAATCGGAGGTCGCCATCGCCGCCGCCATCAGCGGGCGCGGTGCCGAGTACTACCTGCTCGGCAGCCGTGACTCCCTGGGCGGCTACCTCGCGCTGGAACCCGAACCCGGAGCCCTGTTGCTGAGCAAGATCTATGTCGCCGACGGCGCCCGCACCGGCGGGTACGGCTTCGCCGCCTACCGGTTCGCCCTCGACCGCGCACGGGCGCTGGCCTTGCCCCGGCTCCGCCTGACCGTCAACAAGGGCAACGCCGGCGCCATCGCCGCCTACGAACGGTGGGGCATGCGCCGCACCCGCGAACTCGTCGCCGACATCGGCGGCGGCTTCGTCATGGACGACTACGAGTACGCCGTCGACGTCCCACTTTGATGCGGGCTAGCCCGGGACGATCACCAAGCTCCGGGCTACGAGGGCGGGTCACCCAAGGCCTCGCGCACCGCCCGCAGGTGTTCGACCACCCGCGGGTCGGCCACCGCCTCTCCCCCCAGCAGCTGCACCGCCCGGCGCAGCTCCACCTGCGCCTTGCGCAGCTGCCCTTCGTGATAGTAGAGCCAGCCGAGGCTATCCAGGTAGTCGGGGTTGTCGGGATCCAACCGCACCGCCCGCAACAGCATCTCGCCGGCCGCCTCCAGTTCGATCCCGCGCTCGACCAAAAGGTAACCGTGGTAGTTCAACGCCGGCGCCGCCAGCTCCGGCCGCCCCTCCGGCACGGCCTCCACCGAACGGGACAGCAGCCGCCGCGCCTCCTCGACCTCCCCCGCGCGCGCCGCGGCTGCCCCCCATCGGTAGTAGAAGGCGGGATCCAGAACCTCAGGTGCCACCGCCGCAGCGATGCGTTCCGCTTGGCGGTAGGAAGACGCCGCCTCGCCGTCCCGCCCGACCTGGACCAGCACGATCGCCCGCATGTGGTGCAGCCGGTGCGAGGCCGGTGCGGCCGCCAGGCCGCGATCGATCCAGCGCAGCGCCTCCCCCCGCCGCGGCGGGTCGATCTCGTCCGCCAGCGCCACCGCGATCGCCAGCGCATCTTCCTCTGACACCCCCGCCAGCTGCGCCGCCCGCGACCGCGCCGCCACCGCACCCTCGAAGTCGCCCGCCTCCTCGCAGAGCTCCGCCAACAGCCGCTGCGTCCGCGCCTCGTTCGGGAACGCGCGCACCATCGATCGCGCCGCCGCCAAGGCGTCGCCCCCCCGCCCGGCGATCCGGTAGAGCCTGGCCAGTTTCTCGCGCGGCAACGCCAGCTCCGGATGCGCCGCCACCAGCGGTTCCAGCACCTCGATGGCCCGCCCGTAGCGGCGCTCCCCGATGTGGTGGTTCGCCGCCGGATCGACCACCGCCGGGTCGGTCGGGTCCACCTCGACCGCCCGCGCATAGAGCGCCGCCACCTCCTCTGCCGCCTCCGCCGCCCCGTGCCCCGCGATGCGCTCGGCCTCCCTCGCCAATCCCAACCAGCGCCCGCCCGGATCGGTCACCCCATCTGCTCTCGCCGCGGCACAGCGCCGCACCGCCTCCAAGGCGTCGCCCGCCCGGCCGCGCGCCAACAGCAAGTCCACATTCAACACGCAGACCGCCAAGTCCGCCGGGAACCGCTCGCTCGCCAGCTGCGCAGCATCCAGCGCCCTTGCCGAGAACGCTTCCCGCCCACCGCGCGGTTGGTAGAGGTCCAGATAGCGCGCCAGACCGATGTAGCCCTCGGGCCGATCCGGCGCCGCCGCGATCACGCCGTCGATCCAGCGCCGCCCCTGCGGCAGGTTCTCGCCCATGGCCGCCAGCCGCGCGGCGCGGAATGCCAGTGCCGCATCGCCCGGCACCGACCCCAGCAGCGTGCCGTACGCCGCCAACGCCCCCTCCCGGTCGTGCGCCCGCTCGGCTGCGGATCCGAAGTAAAACAACGCCCCACCCCGCGCGCGCGCGGCCGAGGCATCGCTCAACTCAGACCCCCCAGCGCTGGCGGCGGCCAGCGGCAGCAGCCAGCAGCAAACGCGGGACAATCGGGACGGCATCTCGAAACAATCGCCCCAGTCCACGCGTTCTCAAGGCGGCGGGAGAGCCCCTTCGGAAGACACAAACCCCTGCCCTTTTCCCGTGCAGAAATCCTATTTGTGACGTCGATCCAATTCGATCCGAACCGCCTCCTCCCTCTCCCTAGCCCGCTCGAACTCCAGCTTGGTGCTGCGATACCTAGTCCGGAAATCACAGAGCCGCTCCCAAGCAGCGATGTCTTGGGAGCCGATCACCCCCGCTTCCGCATCGCGCAAGATTTGATCTGTCACCGCGCGCAGTTCCTTCCTCTGCGAGGCGCTGGTCAACTCGATCAACTCCTCCTTCAAAGCGGCATATCGAGATTCCAAATCCCCTGCTCCAGCTCCCCTACTGTCGCGCTGTTCAGTGAGCTCCTCTTGAAGCTCGAACGCCGCAACGAATTTTTCTCCAGTCCTGCTGGGGATGAAGCGAATCCCCCGAACGGTCGATTCGGCTCCAGCTCGTGGTGACGACTCCATCGCGTCGCCGTCGAGCTGGTCGAGCACATTCCGAAGGGATGCGACGTTGCTCCGGTGCTGTGCCAAGTCCTCGTCCCAGCACATCATCCGCAGATACAACAGGTTGTCTGCCATCGCTGCCTTGCCCATGGTCGTTTCTTCCATGATTTCGAACATCTTGCGCTTCGCCTCTTCGGCTTCGACACGCCTGGCAGCCAAGATCGCCCTCAGTTCCCCGTCGCTCTCCTCGCCCAGCCCCTCGCCGCCGAGGTCTTGGGGCACATCGCCTTCACCGCCCTGTGCCACCAGCGCCGCCTCCATCGCCTTCCGCGACGCTTCGAGCTTCTCCTCCTGGGCGGCGATCTGCTCGCTCAGCGCCGCGATCGCCGACTCGGCCTCGAGCCTCGCCTCCGTGTTCGCCGCCGCGGCGAATGCCCTCCCGACGGCATTCGCCACATCGGCGGCCTCGCGGGCGTCGTGAAAGCCGGCGGCGACGATCTCGATCTCCGCCCGGGCTTCGAGCCGCTGTGCCGTGATCATCGGTGCCAGCTTCGCCACCGCAGCATCGGCGTCGGCGCTGCCCCAACGCCCCGTGAGGTCGAGCATCTCCACCACCGCGCCCAACACCGGCTCCGAGGTCACCATCGCCACGCGGCTCTCGATGTAGGCTTCGGCATCCGCTTCGGCCCTCGGCACCGACACGCCGAGCACCACCCGGGCATCGTACTCCAGCTGGCCGCAGGCGACGAGCGCGATGGAGGCGAGCAGGGCGGTCGCGGGAGCGCGCGCGGAACTGGGATGGGCAAACATGGGCGGCGGCTCAGACAACGCGGACCTCCGGGCGTTCAGTCTGCAGCGATTATCGTGCTTCTCAATCGCGGCGGACTCCGCTTTACTCCGCCACCATGAAGATCCACAAACCCGCGCTCGCCACCCTCCTCACCCTCTGTGCCGCCGCGCAGGCCGATGTGCGCCTGCCGTCGATCTTCGCCGAGCACATGGTGCTGCAGCGGGACAAAGCGGCGCCCGTCTGGGGTTGGGCGGAGCCGGGCGAAGAGGTCGCGGTGAGCTTCGGCGGCCAGTCGAAGAGCGCCAAGGCCGGAGAAGACGGCAAGTGGAGCGTGACCCTGGACCCCATGCCCGCCTCCGCCGAGCCGCGCACCTTGGCGGTCAAAGGCAACAACGAGGTGGCGGTGGGCGACGTCTTGGTCGGCGAGGTGTGGGTCTGCTCCGGCCAGTCGAACATGGAATGGACGGTGAACGGCTCCTTCGATCCCGACATCGAACGCGCGGCCGGCGACTACCCGCTGATCCGGCACTTCAAAGTGCCGCACGTGACGGCCGCCGAGCCGCAGGCCGAATGCCCGGGCTCGTGGGCGGTCTGCACGCCGGACAGCGTCGGCAACTTCACCGCCGTCGGCTACTACTTCGGCCGCGACCTGCACCGCGTGCTCGACGTGCCGATCGGGCTGGTCAACACCTCCTGGGGCGGCACCCGCAGCGAGGCCTGGACCAGTCGCGAGGCCCTGGCGGCGATGCCTGAGGCGGAGGCGATCTTGAAGCAGTGGGACGCGGCGATCGCGGCCCACGAGGAGAAACCCGAAGGCAAGAGCCCGGCGCTCTCCCCCCACTCCCCGAGCGCCCTCTACAACGCCATGCTGCACCCGCTCGTGCCCTACGCGATGCGCGGCGCGATCTGGTATCAGGGCGAGTCGAACGCCGGCCGCGCGTGGCAATACCGCACGATCTTCCCGGGCATGATCTCCGACTGGCGCCAGCAGTGGGGCGAGGATTTCCCGTTCTACTTCGTGCAGTTGGCGAACTTCAAAGCGCCGCAGACCGCGCCCGGCAACAAGGACGGCTGGACCGAGCTCCAGGAGGCGCAGCTACTCACCCTCGGCAAGCTCGACAAGGTCGGCATGGCGGTCATCAACGACGTCGGCAACGCCGGCGACATCCACCCGAAAGACAAGCAGAGCGTCGGTCGCCGGTTGGCCCGCTGGGCGCTGAACCGCGACTACGGGCGCGGCGAGATCGCCGTCAGCGGACCGCTCTACAAGGGCTATCAAGTCGATGGCAACAAGGTGAAGATCGACTTCGACCACGGCCGGGGGATGAAGGCGCGCGAGGGCGGCCCGGTGTTGGGCTTCGAGATCGCCGGCGAGGACAAGCAGTTCGTCTGGGCGCAGGCCAAGGTGGAGGGCGAGTCGGTCGTCGTGTGGGCGGACGGCATCGACGCCCCCGCCAGCGTCCGCTACGCCTGGGCGGCGAACCCGGTCACCGCGAACCTCGTCAACGGCGCCGGCCTGCCGGCCTCGGTGTTCCGCACCGACGACTGGGAGGAGACCACGCGCCACAGCTTCGAACCCGGCGTGCGGCCGTAGGGATCCCGCGCCGCGGCCCCCGGGGTCAGCCCCACCGGGGAGGTTGGGGCGCCGCGCGGCGCCAGGTGCGCCGGTGGGCTGCACCCCCCTTCCCCATGAACGTCCACACGGCTGAATTCAGCATCGCCACGCGCGGCAAGGGAACCTACGAGATCACCGACCACGTCGGGGCGATCGTCGGCGAGAGCGGCGTCCGCGACGGTCAGGTCTCGGTGCTGATCCGCCACACGAGCGCCTCGCTGGTGCTGATGGAGAACGCCGACCCTTCCGCCCGCACCGACCTCCACGCCTACTTCGACCGGTTGGTGCCGGAGGACGAACCCTACTTCGTCCACACCTACGAGGGAGCCGACGACATGCCTTCCCACCTGCGCATGTGCCTCACCGGCGCGGATAAAACCATCCCGATCCTCGGAGGGCGGATGGCGCTGGGCACCTGGCAGGGTCTATTCGTCTTCGAGCACCGGCGCGCCCCGCACACGCGGCGCATCGCCGTCTCCGTGTTGGGGCGGGTGTGACGAACGAAGCGTGGGAGGCGCAGCGAGCGGGGCTCACACGCCCCACATCCAACTCCCGGCCGGTCGCCTTGAGCAATGCGAAGGTCCTCCCACCACGAATGGCGCTTGGTTACTAGCGTCCCCGGGCGAGACGAAACCAGCCGCTCCGTGAATATATTTTAATATACTTAATGATCTGGATTGCATTATTATCAATGCCCTGACCGCGGCTTGGATGGGGACTTGTTTCAATTAATTATTGATTTTATGGTAATTATATGCCATTGCTCTTTAGCTTGCGCATCCACTGGCTGAGGCCAGATCCGCCCGAACGATGACCATGAACTCAAAGACCGTCGCCAGGCCTGCAACCGCCCCGGTCTTGACCGCAGCGTTCGCCGCAATTTTCGCTCTCCAGAGTCCGCTGGGGGCAGCGGTCCAGATCAACTTCGGCTTGGGCTGGCTCGGCGCCGACTACACCCTCTCGGACGGATCGCCCGCTCCCCTCGACGGGAGTTTCGCCTTGGAAGTGGGTGTGTTTGCCGGCGGCTTCTCCCCGACCGCGGAGAACCGCGACGAATGGCTCGCGCACTGGCGCCCGTTCACCGATGCAGGGGGCGAAGCCTCAGCGCAGGCAACCGCCGCATTGGTGCTCCAATCGACTCCGTTCGGCAGCTATCCGCTGGCGAACGGCAGCCTCCAACTCGAACACAACAACGCGCCACTGGCCGAAGGGACACAGGCTTACCTGTGGGGCTTCGACCGCCGCGGGGGCGGCGGCGAGGGGCAGTGGATTCTGATCGCCAATCCCAAGCATCTGGTGCCCCAACACGACCCAGCCGGCGGCCCGGCGTTCACCGAGACCTGGGATTCGTGGATCGCCCAAGGGGTGCTGGCGCCGACCGTCGTCGGCGAACTGCACAGTGGCGGGGTCCGCTTCGAATCCGTTCCCCTCTCGGCCGAGGGCGGCTCGGGGACACCCATCATCCCCCTGTTGGCCATCGCCGACGCGACCGCATCGGAGAAGGACGAATGTGTCGTCCTCACCGCTTCGCTCTCGGAACCCGCGCCCAACCCGGTGCGGGTGGACTGCTACGCGGCGGCCGGGAGCGCCGCCGCCTCCGTCGATTTCACCGCCTTCGGCGGGTCGCTGACCATCCCCGCTGGCGAGACGAGCATCCAGTTCGAGATCGAGCTCAAAGACGACGACCTCGCCGAGGCGGACGAGACCTTCACCGTGTTGCTCGACTCGCCGAGCGGGGCGCAACTCGCCGACCGCTCCGCGTCCGTCACCATCCTCGACGACGACGCGCCGTCCATGCTCACCAAACCGGGGTCGATCTCGATCGCCCGGACGGCCGACGGCACCGGCCTCGCCCTGAGCTGGAAAGCCGTCGCGGGGCGGCGCTACGCGGTCATGGTGTCCGAGGACCTCCAGCATTGGCACGCGGCCCCTGGCGGCGAAGCGATCATGGCCAGCTCCTCCGAAGGCGCCTTCGACCTCCCCGAAGACATGCCGCACTGCTTCTTCCAGGTGCTCGACCGCTCTTCCGCAGCCGACTGAGCGAGCGCGCCGCCGCCTGCCGCCCGGCCGGGCCCCGCCGCAACTCTGATCCGGTGGCCCAAGCGAACGCTTGCTCGCACGGAGCTCCCGCTGAATGCTGAGCGATGGAATTTCGCCCCTCGCAATTCGGTCAGCGCCTCCTCGGGCGCCCTGGCATCCTCGAGCTCATGGACGATCTCGGCGAAGCCCTGACCACCTCCCCGGACATGCGCATGATGGGCGGCGGCAACCCCGCCTACATCCCCGCTGCGGCCGAGGCCTGGCGACGGCGTGTCGAGGCCATGGCCAGCGACGGCGAGCTCGACCGTGCGCTGGTCAACTACGACGGTCCGGCCGGTAGCCCGGCCTTCCGGCGCGCGCTCGCGGACTGTCTCAACCGCGAGTACGGCTGGGCTTTGAGCGAGCGCAACGTCTGCGTCACCAACGGCGGCCAGACGGCCTTCTTCGCCCTCTTCAACCTGCTCGCCGGCCCCGCCGCCGACACCGGCCAACACCGCCGCGTGCTGCTGCCACTCGCGCCCGAATACATCGGTTACGCCGACCAGGGCATCGCCGACGACCTCTTCCGTGCCCGCCCCGCACACATCGAGGAGCGGGGCGACCACGAGTTCAAATACCGCATCGACTTCGACGGGCTGGAGGTCGGCCCCGACATCGCCGCCCTGTGCGCCTCGCGGCCGACCAACCCGAGCGGCAACGTGCTCACCGACGACGAAGTGGCCCGCCTGGCCGAGCTCGCGCGCGGCGCCGACATCCCGCTCATCATCGACAACGCCTACGGGCACCCCTTCCCGGGCGCCATCTTCACCGAGGCGAGGCCGTTTTGGGACGAGGGCGTCATCCTGACCATGAGCCTGTCGAAGGTCGGCCTGCCGGGCACGCGCACCGGGATCGTGGTCGCCGCCGAACCCTACATCGAGGGCATCGCCGCCCTCACCGCGGTCGCCGGGCTCGCCAACGGCAACCTCGGGCAAGCCATCGCCAGGCCGATGCTCGAGGACGGTTCGCTGCTGGAGCTCTCGCGCGGGGTCGTCGCCCCGTTCTACCGGGAGCGCGGCGCCCGCGCCCGCGCCCACGCCGCCCGGGCCTTCGCCGGGAGCGGCGCCCCGTACCGGCTGCACGTCCACGACGGGGCCTTCTTCCTCTGGTTCTGGTTCCCCGACCTGCCCGTCTCCAGCCGCGAGCTCTACGCCCGGCTCAAAGCGCGCAAGGTGCTGGTGGTGCCGGGCGAGTATTTCTTCTTCGGTCTAGAAAATCATTGGCAACACAGCAGCGAGTGCATCCGCGTCACCTTCTCGCAGCCGGAGGAGGTCGTGCGCGAAGGGCTGGAGATCATCGCCGACGAAGTCGCCCGCATCTATCGCGGCGGCTAGGAGCCTGTCGGACGCCCCCGCCCCGGCGCGAACCGAGATCGATACTTCCACGAATCATCCCGCCGTCCCGTCGCCGGCACAGCCCAACCACCCGGCGGCAGCCGCCCCCCCTTTTGAGCGACCCACCCGAAGAGACCCCATCCGCGTCCCCGGCTTTCCCGCCCACCCGCTGGACCCTCGTCATCGAGGCCCAGCGCGACGGCGACCCGGCCGCCGGCCCGGCGCTCGCGCAGCTCTGCCAGACTTACTGGTACCCGCTCTACGCCTACGCCCGCCGCCAGGGGCGCACGCGCGAAGATGCCGAGGACCTCACCCAGAGCCTCTTCGCCCGCCTGTTCGATGCCGATGCGTTCAGCGCCCTGAACCTCTCCGCCGAGGCCGGCAAGCTCCGGTCCTACCTGCTGACCGCGATGCAGCGGCACCTCGCCGGCGAGTGGCGCAAGGCCCAGGCGCTCAAGCGCGGCGCCGGAGCGACCCCGGTGTCGCTCGACGCGGAAGAGGCCGACCGGCTCTTCAAGGCTGAGCCGGCGACGGACGCCACCCCGGAGAGCGAGTTCGAGCGCACCTGGGCCGTGGCCCAGCTCGACGCCGCCTTCGATCGCCTGCGGGCCGAGTGCGCGGCCAGAGGGAAGCTCGCCGCGTTCGACGCCCTGCGCGACATCTTCGCCAACCCCGGCCGCAAGGTCAATTTCGCCGCGGTCGGTGCCCGCATCGGCCTCAGCGAAGGCAACGCCCGCGTCACCGCCCACCGGCTCCGCTCCCGCCTCCGCCAGCTGCTCCGCGAGGTCGTCGCCGAGACGGTCGGCGACCACGACGAGGAGATCGAAGCCGAGCTCGCCCACCTGCGCGCCGTGCTGGCCCGCTGACCGCTGCCCCTCGGTGAGCCGGAGCTCGGTGATCGGACCGGGTTAGCCAAGACACCCTGCCCGAGCCGTTCCCAACGGCAACACCCTCAGCATCAACGAGGGCGATCCGCAGCCCGGAGCTCGGTGATCGATTCGGGCTAGCCATCCGCCAGCCAGGGGCCGAACTCCGGCGGCGCGGGGGCTTCGAAGGCGAGCGGCTCGCCGGTCGTCGGGTGGGCGAAACCGAGCTTCCACGCGTGCAGCATCAACCGGGTGGAGGGATGGCGCTGCCGCGCCGGCTTGGCGTAGATGGGGTCGCCCAAGATGGGCGTCCCCAAGCTCTTCAGATGGACGCGGATCTGGTGGGTGCGCCCGGTGTGCAGGCGGCACTCGACGAGGTTCGCATCGGCGCGCCCGCCGCGCACCCGATAGTCGGTGATCGCCTCGCGCCCGCGCGGCGGGTCGACGTTGGCCATCTTCTGCCGGTCGGCCGGGTGGCGGTCGATGTGGGTGACGATCCTCCCGGAAGCCTCGCGCGGGCGGCCGTCGACCACCGCGAGGTAGGTCTTGTCCACGCGGCGCCCAGAGAAGGCTTCGACCAGCGCCCGGTGCGCGGCGTCGGTCTTGGCGGCGACGAGGCAGCCGCTGGTGTCCTTGTCGAGCCGGTGGACGATCCCCGGCCGCTCGACGCCGCCGACGCCCGAGAGCGACCCTTTGCAGTGATGCAACAGGGCGTTGACGAGCGTGCCGTCCGGGTTGCCGGCGGCGGGGTGCACGACGAGCCCGTGCGGCTTGTCGACGACGATGATCTGCGCGTCCTCGTACAGCACGCTCAGCGGGATCGCTTGGGGCACGGCCTCCGCCGGCGCGGCCGCGACCGGGACCTCCACCGCGATCTCATCCCCGGCGGCCAGCAGCTGGCTCGGCTTCGCCCCGGCCCCGTTGAGGCGGATGTGGCCGGAACGCACCAGCGCCTGGATCCTGGCCCGCGAGAGCTGCGGCAGCCGCGCGGCGAGGAAGCGATCGAGCCGGGAGCCCGCGTCGGCCGGCTCCGCGCGCACGGTGGTGGGTGCCGGGGTCGGGGTCGGGGTCGGGGCTGGCGGCGGGTCGTCGCTCACGGGGAGCGGCAATCTGGCGGCGGGCTGACGCTTTGCCAAGCCGGGGGATTTTCTGCGGATTTGCGACCCCGCGTTTTGCTCCGGTGCCGGGCAGGTGGTAGGCTGACGGCGATGGGCGGATCCGAGACATCACCCCCAAAGCCCGAAAACACGCCAGGCGCGCCGCCACCGGCGGGCTCCGGGCAGCTGATGAACGCGTGCCCGAGTTGCGCGGGGGTGATCGACGTCTCGACCTGCGAGCCGTTCTCGAAGGTGCTCTGCCCGGCCTGCGGTGCGGCCATCCGGGTGCGCGGCGATTTCCTCCATTTCCAGATCAAGAAACGCATCGGCGAGGGCGGGATGAGCCGGGTGTTCCGGGCGGTCGACAAGACGCTCGACCGGCAGGTGGCGCTCAAGATCCTCAACCCCGACTTCGCGAAGGACGCCGAGCGCGCCGCGGAGTTCGAGCGCGAAGCGAAGATCACCGCGGCGATCAGCCACCCCAATGTGGTGAAAGTCTACTCCGCGGGCAAAGACCAAGACCACTACTTCATCGCCATGGAGTTGGTGCCGGGGGGCAGCCTCGACGAACGCATCGTCGCCAAGGGGGCGATGCCGGAGGCGGACGTGCTCGAGCTGGCGGCGCAGACCGTCCAGGGGCTCAAGGCCGCCCACGACGCCGGCCTGATCCACCG
>JAUIGD010000118.1 GCA_030430255.1 Verrucomicrobiia bacterium | reverse complement strand
ACTGGATGCCGCGGTGACGATAGGTCACGGCGATATTCTATTCGCCGGGTGGCGCGGAAAGGCGTGGCGACGGAGCGCCACCCTGCAGATGGGTCCGGGGGCAGGATGCCCCCGGCACGGACATCGGCGGGACGCCGATGCCACGGTGGCGCCGGCTTACCCCTAGCCCGAATCGATCACCAAGCTCCGGGCTGCGGCTTGCGCTCGTTGATGCTGAGGGTGTTGCCGTTGGGAACGGCTCGGGCAGGGTGTCTACCCAGCCGCTTCGCCGATCCCTGCCGCCGCCTACTTAGCATCAACGATCGGCGGCGCCTCGCCTGCGGATGTGGTGATCGATCCGGGCGAGCGGGTTTGGATCAGGCCGCGCGAGATGGGGAGGCGGGTCGCGATCATCCTGCGGCGGCCGCCGAACTGGATTGGGCGGCCTGGATCGCGGCGGCGATGGCAGCGGTCGCCGCCTGCTCGGCGGAGGCGCCGGCGATGATGCAGTAGCTGTGCCCGAGGCCGGGGAGCGTGTTCTCCCACAGGATCCGCCCGTCCGCTTTGTCGAGGCCGAACAGGTGGCCGCCGCCGTAGGCGAGGACCAGGTCGCCGGCGTCGCTGAGGGTGGTGACGGAGCCGCGCTTGATCTTGGTCCGCCAGCGCTCGGCACCGGTCGCCTTCTCGATGCAGACGACGTGGCCTTTGATGGCGAGGTAGGCGTCGGTGTCGGTGGGCATAAGCGCGTGGGGGTTGGTCGGATTCGGATTCTGGGCTGCAAGCAGGGATGCTTGCGCCACTATTCTTTCGTCACCGCCTCGTCGAGCGAGAGCAGCGCCCGCGCGAGGGCGGCGTCGCTCCGATGCTTCTCGTGGAAGGCGAGCAGGGCGGCGAGTTCGGCTTCGGTCGGTGGCCGGGTCAGCAGGCGGCGGAAGGCGGCGGTGACTTTCGCGGCGTCGTCGCCCTCCGTCTTGGCGACCGTCTCGCCATAGCGTTCGGCGATCTCGACGAACATGGGGTCGTTCATCAAGGTGAGGGCCTGTAGCGGGGTGTTCGAGCGGTCGCGGCGCGCGATGCAGGCCTCGCCGGAGCCGGCGTCGAAGGTGGTGAACATGGCGAAGGGGGCGGTGCGCTTGATGAAGGTGTAGATGCTGCGGCGGTAGCGGTCTGGCGCCGGGCTGGGGTTCCACTTCGGTTTGCCGTAGGCGGATTCGGTGACGCCGCCGGGTTGCGGCGGGCGGACGGGCGGGCCGAAGCGCTCGGCGTTCAACACCCCGGCGGCGGCGAGGGCGCTGTCGCGAATGATCTCGGCTTCCAAGCGCTGCCTGGGGAAGGTCGCCAGCAGGGCCGGCGGCGCTTTCGATGCGCCGGCGGAACTCGCGCGCCGGTAGGTTTCGCTGCTGACGATGTGGCGGTGCAGGGCTTTGATCGACCAACCGCTCTCGACCAGGTAGACGGCGAGGTGGTCGAGCAACTGCGGGTGGGACGGCAGCCGGCCCTGCATGCCGAAGTCGTCGAGGGTGGGGACGATACCGGTGCCGAAGAAGGCCGCCCAGTGGCGGTTGGCGACGACGCGCGGGGTGAGCGGGTTTTCGGGCGCGACCAGCCAGCGGGCGAACTCCAGCCGGTCGGCCGGAGGCTCGGAACCGGCGGGGAAGATCGCGTCGGGCAGCCGCGGGGTGACGCGTTCCTCCGGCTGGGTGTATTCGCCGCGGTGGTGGCGGTGGGTGGGGCGCGGGTGCGAGGCGGGGCGCTCGCGCAGGACGAGCGTGTGCGGCGCGGCGGGCGGGGACTGCAGCTCGCGGATGCGTTTCGCCTGCTCGGCGAGCTCCGGCGCTTCGAGCAGGAAGGTGCGGCGCAGCAGGGCGAACTGTGCCGCGTCCGGGGTCGAGGCGGCGAGGGCGTCGGCGACGTCCGCCGCGCGCGGGCTGGCCTTTGCCCCGGGGGCGGTGGTCGCGGACAGGCGGAATTTGCCCAACGTGCTGGCGTAGTGGCGGCCGAAGTGCATCTCGACCGTGATCGGCGTCCCGGCGGGGACGGCTTCGGCGAAGGGGAAGACGGCGACGTGGCGCGCGCCGATGCCCTCGGCGACGGACCAGCCGGTCTGGATGTCTCCATCGGTTGCTAGCGCCGCGCTGACGGGGTGGTTGCCGAAGCGGTTCTTGGCGTAGCTCTCGGTGGCTCCCTCGACCGTGGCCCCGCCGACCTTGAACTCGGTGAGGAAGAAGTCGCCCTTGCGCCCCTCGTAAAAGGTCGTGCCCGGGCCACGGTCGGGGAGGCGGTCGTCGGGTAACGCCTCCAGCTGCAGCGCGGCGGTGGGTTCATCGCGGGGCGGGAAGGTGAGCGTCAGGACGTCGTGCTTGGAGGTGTCGCCGGCGACGAAGACCACACCGCCGCCCTCGTGGGTCAGGTAGGGGACGTTGGCGCTCAGTTCGGTCGGCTCGAGCGGCTGCCAAGCGACCGCGCCCTCGCGCGCCGCCGCCAGCCAGGCCTCGAAGGCCGCGTCCGGCGAGCCTTTGTCCGCGGGCCAGTGCGACTCGAGCTCGGCGAGCAAGCGATCGGCCTCGGTGAGGTTCGCGCGGTGGCGCTCCTCGGCGCCGGGGTCGGGGAGCAGCAGGTCCGGCTCGTCGGCGTTGTTGAGGTACGCCATCATGCCGAAGTAGTCGGTGTGCGTGACGGGGTCGTATTTGTGTGTGTGGCACTGCGCGCAACCCAAAGTCAGTCCGAGCCAGGCCGTGCCGGTGGTGTTGATGCGGTCGACGGAGGCGTGGTAGCGGAACTCGAGCGGGTCGATGCCGCCCTCCTCGTTGAGCATGGTGTTGCGGTGGAATCCGGTGGCGACGAGCTGGTCGCGCGCGGCGTCGGGCAGCATGTCGCCGGCGAGCTGCTCGACGGTGAACTGGTCGAAGGGCATGTCGGCGTTCAGGGCGCGGATCACCCAGTCGCGGTAGGGCCAGATCGAGCGGTCGCGGTCTTTCTCGTAGCCGTTGGTGTCGGCGTAGCGGGCGAGGTCCAGCCAGCGCCGAGCCCAGCGCTCGCCGTAGGCGGGATCGGCGAGGAGTTGGTCGACAAGCGCTTGATAGGCGGTGTCGCTCGGGTCGGCGGCGAAGGCGTCGGCGACCTCCGGAGCCGGGGGCAAACCGACCAGGTCGAGGTGCAGGCGGCGGACCAGCGTGTAGGGATCGGCGCGGGGGGCGGGGTCGACACCGGCCTCCGCGAGCTTCCTGCCGATGAAGTGGTCGATGGGGTTCGCGCCCTCCGGGACGGTGGGCTTCGCGGGCGGGACGAAGGCCCAATGCTGCTCGTACTCCGCGCCGCCGGCGACCCAAGCGCGGACCGCCTCGATTTGCTCCGGCGAGAGGTCCTTGTTCGCCGAGGGCGGCGGCATGACCTCGTCGGGGTCGGTCGAGGTGATGCGGGCGAGGACTTCGTCGAGGTCGGCCTCGCCGGGGACATCGAGCCGAGTGTCGCCCTTGCGCTCCGCTTCGTCGGGACCGTGGCACTGGAAGCAGGCGTTGGAGAGGACGGGGCGGATGTCGGCGTTGTAGGACGGGGCCGCGGGTGCCGGGAGGGCTCCGATGGCGGCGAGCAGGAGGGCGGGGAGTGTTGGGGCGTAGGGCACCGTTTTTGGAGTGATCAGTGATCAGTGATCGGTGGTCAGTGGTCAGTGGTCAGTGGTCGTATGCGAGGCCTAGGGAGAGGAGGGACGCGGATGGGTCGCTGAAGTTGGATAGAATTCGATCCACTTTCGCTTCGGCGATTCGTTGGATGGCATAGGCGAGCAGGCCTTGGGACTGGGATTCGAAGGTGAATGGTGCGTCGCCGCCGAAGAGGGCGGGAATGGGAACTTCCTCGATGATGGACGGAGTGTATGGCAAGCCCTGGACCCAACGGCGGGGTAGATGCCCCGGGATTACGAAAAACAAGTTGCCCGATTCGGCTACGAAGAACCTTGGAGAATGGAGCATCCATGCGGGCTGCTCAGCAGCCAGAATAACGGGCAGGTTGAAATTAGCCAAAGTTAGTGACGGCCCGAGTTTGTCGGAAATCTCGCCACAAAGATCGACTGCTTGTCGGAGTTCCCAAATGTCATCGATGTCTGCGGTTGCCGTTTTGGCGATTTCGGGTTGAGCGCCCCACTGGGCGTGGGTCGCCGGAGAGGCGAGGGTCAACGCGGCTGCAATCGAAGCGAGGGTTTTCATTGGATAGATGTGGATCGATCAGATCTCCCCCTCGATCCAAGTGCAGGTTTCGTGGGCCCTCGCCAAGGATACGACTTTGGTGAGGCCATCCTGCCATTGGGCGCAGGCTCTCTCCACTTCCTCGCGATCTCGCCCGGTGCGGAGCAGGGCATTGACCAGGTCTTGGTAGTTCGCATTCATGAGGTCGAGGAGTAGGCCGCAGTGAGTTTGGACTTCTTGGCCGGTCGCCGTGCGCTCTCTGCCCTTGCAAATGGTGAAAGCCCACATCCACTCGCCGGTCTCGTCTGGGATGTCCGGGAGGTAGCCATACATGGCGGCAACATCGACGTAGCACATCGCCGGCGGTAGGTCGTGATCGCAGAAGCGAATCACGAACTCCCACTCATGGCTGCGGGCGTATTCGGAGGGGCTGCAATTTGAAGCCATCTACGGTCTGAGTCCGTTGGGCGTCTCTTGGTTCGCCCACGGCAGGATTTGGTAGGCGGTGTTGATTTGGGTCGAAGTGGGCGGATGCGGAGATCCGCCCTCCAGTTTTCTGGGGCCGAGATCCGCCCTCCAGTGCCTATTTGGTGTGGGCGTTGAACCAGTCGTAGAGCTGCGGGGTGGCGTAGGCGGCGGACCAGGAATTGTGGCCGATGTGTTGCAGGGTGGTGAGGCGGACCTTGGTGCCGCCGGCCTTCTTGATCGCCTCGACGACCTCGGCGGAGCCGGAGTAGGGGACGGCGCCGTCTTCGGTGCCGTGCCAGGCCCAGATGGGGACGTCTTTGAGCTTCTCGGCGTCGGCGGGGTCGCCGATGCCGCAGACCGGGGCGACGGCGGCGAAGCGCTCGGGGTGGTCGGCGGCGAGCCGCCAGGAGCCGAAGCCGCCCATGCTGAGGCCGGTCAGGTAGGTGCGGGCGGGGTCGGTTTTGTAGGTGGCGGCGACGTGGTCGAGCAGCTCGATCAGCAGCGCCTGCTGGTCCTCCTTCGACCAGAACGATTCCCTTGGGCACTGCGGCGAGACGAGGATGTAGGGCAGGGAGTCGCCGCGGGCGGCCATGCGTGGCGGACCCCATTTGGCGACGATGGAGAGCGCGCCGTTGCTCTCGCCGCGCCCGTGCAGGAAGAGCATGACCGGGCCGTTGCCGTCGCCGTCGGCGGCGTAGCCCTCGGGAAGGTAGAGCAGGTAGGGGACGGACGCGCCGGAGGAGGCGGTGAAGCTTTGCTCGACCTGCTCGCCGGGCGCGGGGTCTTCGGCGCGGGCGGACTGGGTGAGGATGGCGGCGGCGAGGGCGGAGAAAACGAGGGAGTTTCGCATGGTGGAAAGCTGGGTGGAGCTGCGGGGCGGGGCAAGTTCGGAGTTATTTGAGTGGGGAATGCGGAGTGCGGAGTGCGGAGTGCTGCCGGTTGCGGAGTTCGGGATGCTGGGCGAGGGGCTGGCGTCATGAGCGAACCCTACAGAGCCGGCGTGGTCGGCGTCGGCGCGATCGGGCGCAACCACGCGCGCATCTACTCGGAGCTGGAGGGCTGTGAGCTGGCGGCGGTGTTCGACACGGATGCGGCGGCGGCCGCGGAGGTGGCTGGGCAGTACGGGGCAGAGGTCGCGGGCTCGCTGGCGGAGCTCTGCGAGATGGCGGACGCGGTTTCGGTCTCGACGCCGACGGTGACCCATCGCGAGGTCGGCGAGGCGTTGTTAGGCGCGGGCAAGCACGTCTTGGTCGAGAAGCCGATCGCCGCCAACGCCGAGGACGCGCGGGCGCTGGTGGAGCTGGCGGCGGAGCGGAACTGCATCTTGCAGGTGGGGCACATCGAGCGCTTCAACCCGGTGATGAGCGAGCTGGAGAAGCGGCTGGACGACCCGCGCTTCATCGAGGTCCACCGGCTGTCGCCCTTCCCGAACCGCTCGACCGACATCGGGGTGGTGCTCGATCTGATGATCCACGATCTGGAGATCGTGCTGCACCTGGTGAAGTCCGAGGTGGAGAGCGTCGATGCGGTCGGGGTGCCGGTGTTGACGGCGCGGGAGGACATCGCCAACGCGCGGATCCGATTCGCGTCGGGCTGCGTGGCGAATATCACCTCGAGCCGGATCTCGCCGGAGAAGATGCGCAAGCTGCGGGTGTTCCAGGGGGACAGCTACCTGTCGCTCGACTACGGTGCGCAGGAGGGGGAGCTGTATTGGAAGGAGGGCATGGAGATCAAGCGGGCGCCGGTCCCGGTGGAGAAGGGCGAGCCGCTGAAGCGCGAGTTGGGGGCGTTCATCGAATGCGCCAAAGCGGGCCGCCAGCCGGCGGTGTCGGGCCGCGAGGCGACGGCGGCGCTGGAGCTGGCGATCGAGGTCACCCGGCTGATCGGCCACGGCGGATAGGGTGATGGCGCGCCGGGTGTTCATCATCGCCGGCGAGGCGAGCGGCGACGCGCACGGGGCCGGCCTGATGGCGGCGCTGCGCGAGCGCGAGCCGGGGGTCGAGTTCGCGGGGCTGGGCGGGCCGCAGATGGCCGTGTTGGCCGAGGGGGTGCGCGACTGGTTGGAGGAGGCGGCGGTGGTGGGTCTGGTCGAGGTGCTGAAGAAGTACTCGTATTTCAAAGCGGAGTTCGACCGCGCCTTGGAGGCCGCCGCCGGGTTCCGGCCGGACGCCGTGGTGTTGGTCGACTACCCGGGCTTCAACCTGCGCTTCGCCAAGGCGGTCGCTAGCAGGAAGTTGGAGACCAAGGTCGTCTACTACATCAGCCCGCAGGTGTGGGCGTGGAAGCGCGGGCGGATCGCGGAGATGGCGCGCACTCTGGACCGGATGCTCTGCCTGTTCCCCTTCGAGGTGCCGCTCTACGCGCGCTCGGGGCTGCAGGCGGAGTTCGTCGGGCACCCGATGGGCGAGCGGCTCGGGGCGCTGCGCGGGGAGGCGCGGCGGAGGGACCCCGGGCTGGTCGCGCTGCTGCCGGGGAGCCGCCGGCGCGAGGTGGAGAAGATTTTCCCCGTCCTGCTCGGCGCCGCGGCGGAGATGGCTCGGCTCCGCCCGGAGCTGCGTTTTGCGAGCGCGGCGGCGAACGAGGCGCTGGCGGCTCGGATGCGGGAGCTGGCGGGCGAGGCAGGGGTGGCGTGTGAGGTGGGGGTGGGGAATTCGAGCGAGTTGATGGCCACCGCTTGCTGCGGTGCGGTCGCGTCGGGCACGGCCTCGCTGGAAGCGGCCTTTCTGGGGCTGCCTTATTGTCTGGTCTACAAAGTGGCGCCCGCGACCTACGGGGTCGCGAAGCTGGTGATGGCGGTGGAGTTCCTCGGGATGGCGAACCTGCTGGCCGGGCGGGAGCTGGTGCGCGAGTTGCTGCAGGGCGACGCCACCCCGGGACGCGTGGCGGCGGCGCTGCTCGACTTTGTCGCCGATCGCGAGGGCGCCGCGGCGCTGGCGGCGGAGTTGCAGGCGGTCACCGCGCCGCTGGCCGAGCCCGGTGCCTACGCCCGGGCGGCGGCCGGGGTGTCCTCTTGTCTCGCCGGCGACGGCGGCTAGATTGAGCGCATGACGCAAGCCAAACTGATCCAGTATGCGCTCGTTGGCGTGCCGCTCGGCCTGATGCTGATCGGCGCGGCGGCCGTGACGTGGACGGTGGCCTCGCCGAAGGGGAAAATGCTCGGCGAAGCGGAGGAGGGCGAGCGGGTTTCGCTGCGCGAAGACATCTCCGAGGCAGAGCTGCGCCGGTCGCTGGAAGTGCTGACTGTGAAGATCGGGCCGCGACCGGCTTCGGATGCGCTCGCCACGCGGCGTACGGCGAAATGGATCGCGGGTGAATTGGGCCCCTTGAACACCGGCTACGAGAGGGTGGAGGAGCAGGCGTTCGAGGCCGCCGGGGAGGTGTTCAAGAACCTGGCGGTGGAGCTGCCCGGCAAGAGCAAGCCGGAGGAGATCGTCGTCGTCGGCGCGCACTACGACACGGTCCCCGACTGTCCGGGAGCGGATGACAACGGCACCGGGGTGGTGGCGCTGCTGGCCTTGGCGAAAGCGTTCGTCGACACCGAGCACGCGCGGACCCTGCGCTTCGTGGCCTTCGCCAACGAGGAGCCCCCGCACTTTCAAACGCCGACGATGGGGAGCCTCGTCTACGCCAAGGGCTGCAAGGAGCGCGGCGAGGACATCGTGGCGATGGTGAGCCTCGAGAGCCTGGGCTATTTCAGCGACGCGCCCGGCAGCCAGGCTTACCCCCCGGGCGTGCGGCGCTTCTACCCGGACGTCGGGAACTTCGTCGGGGTGGTGGGGAACGTGCGCTCGCGGCGGCTGGTGGACCAGTTCGCGGACGCGTTCGGCGCCGCCACCGCACTCCCGGTGGAGAAGGCGTCCCTGCCGGCGGCCCTCCCGGGCATCGGCTGGTCTGACCACTGGTCATTTTGGGAGTGCGGCTACCCGGCGCTGATGGTCACGGACACCGCGACTTTCCGTAACCCGCACTACCACACGGCGGGCGATACGTTGGAGACGATCGACTTCCCGAGGTTCACGGAAGCCGTGCGCGGCATCGCGGCGGCGGTGGCGGAGATCTGCGACCGTTGAGGGGGCGGCGAGGCGACATCTACCGCTCCTGTTCCCAGCCGGTGACCTTGCCGTCGCGAAACTCGACGACGGCGGCGGTGTAGGGGATGTAATCGACCGTCGGCCCGAAGTCGTAGTACCCGTAGTCGCAGCCGCGACCATAGCCATATCCGTAACCCATGTTGAAGTGGTTCGTGACCATCGGGCGATAGTTCACGTAGCGCCACTTCTCGACCTGGCGCCCCCCTGAGCTTCCCTCTTTGACCCCGGCGGGACGTCCCCAGGCAAGATAGACGGCATCGCGCTCCATGCCCTCGACCAGCCGCCCTTGCTCGACGGCCTGCCTCTGGTCGGTGGGGAGGGCGCCGTACATGGCCGGGTTCTTGTCGATGCGGCCCTGCGGGGTGGAGGTCGAGCAGCTGCGGAGAGGGGGCGGCGGTGTTTCATGGTGGCGGGGCGGGGATTCTCAGCCAAGGATACGCCCGGAACCTCCGCCCGCAACACGCCCCGATGGAAGACCGCTTCGGCCACCGCATCTCCTACCTCCGCATCTCGGTCACCGACCGCTGCAACGAGCGCTGCCGCTATTGCATGCCGGTCGAGCTGCAGGAGTGGCTGCCGCGTGAGGGCGTGCTGAGCTACGAGGAGATCCTCCGGGTCGCTGCGGTGGGGGTGTCGCTCGGCGTCCGGCGGATCCGCGTGACCGGCGGCGAACCGCTGGTCCGGCGCGACATCGTACCCTTCTTCGAGGCGCTATGCGCGATCCCGGGATTGGAGGACGTGGGGATCTCGACCAACGGCACGCTGTTGGCGAACCCGCTGGCGGACGGGCGCAGCACGGCGCGGGCGCTGGCCGACGCCGGGGTCCGGACCGCCAACGTCTCGTTGGACACACTCGACCGTGAGACCTATGCCGCGGCGACCGGGCGGGACTACCTCGACCGGGCGCTGGCGGGGATCGAGGCGGCGAGGGCGGCGGGTTTCGAGAAGATCAAGCTCAACGCCGTGCTGATGCGCGGGCAAAGCGAAGCCCAGCTGCGACCGCTGGCGGACTTCGCCCACGAGCGCGGGTTGCTGCTGCGGTTCATCGAGCTGATGCCGGTCAGCACCGGCGATGTGTTGACCGAGGCGAACTTCCTGCCCTGCGCCGAAGCGCGGCGCCTGCTGGAGGCGGAGTTCGGCCCGCTCGAGCGGCGTCCGGAGTTTCGCACCAACGGCCCGGCCAGCTACTTCGAGGTACCCGGGCGCGGGCAGCTGGTGGGTTTCATCGGCGCGATGTCCGACCTCCACTTCTGCGAGTCGTGCAACAAGCTCCGCCTCACCTGCGACGGCAAGCTGCGGCCGTGCCTGGGCAGCCACCTGGAGTTCGACCTGCTGCAGGAGATCCGCCGCGGGGCGGACGACCGGGAGATCGCCGAGTTCATCCAGATGGTGGTCGACCGCAAGCCGAAGGAGCACGATTTCCGCGACAACTACCAGCCCGGGCGGAAGATGATCGCGATCGGCGGATAGGCCGCTGCGCGGCAGGTGTCAGGGATCAGATCGCCAGGGGGCAAGCAGGTGCGAGGGCGTGGCGGGTTCGGGTGATTCCAGGCGCGGCGGTTCGACGCGATTTCAACAAAGTGTCGGGGTGGGGGCATCCTGACCCCAAGGCGAGCGGGGCGCCCGCGCGCCGTCTATCCGGTCGCGCATGACCCGGCGCAGGGCTTGAGCGACGCCCCAGGATGGGGCAACCTTGCCCTCCGATGGCGGTACACTCCCCGATGCCCTCAGTTACCACCCCGATAACCGCCCTGTTGGCAGTGGTTGTTTCGCTCGGTTCCGCGTCGGCGGATGAACCCGACTACAACCGCGACATCAAGCCGCTGCTGTCGGAGAACTGCTTCTTCTGCCACGGGCCCGACGCGGCGGACCGCAAGGCCGACCTCCGGCTCGACACGGCCGAGGGGGCTGCGGAAGTCCTCGACTCCGGCGAACTGCTGGCGCGGATCCTGTCGTCCGACCCCGACGAGATGATGCCGCCGCCGGAGGCGAAGATCAGCCTGACCGATGCGGAGAAGGACCTGCTGAGGGCTTGGGTCGAAGCGGGCGCCCCTTACGCCGAGCACTGGGCCTTCGTGCCGCCCGCGCGGTCGGAGGTCGGGCAGGGGGAACACCCGGTCGACGCCATCGTCGGCCGCCACCACGCGGCGGCCGGGGTCGAGCCGCTGCCGCGCGCCGACGCGGCGATCCAAGTCAGGCGGGTGACGCTCGATCTGACGGGGCTGCCGCCGACCCCGGAGGAGGTGGCCGCCTTCGTGGCCGATCCCTCCGACGCCGCGTACGCGGCTCTGGTCGACCGCCTGCTCGCCTCGCCGCGCTACGGCGAACGGATGGCGTGGGAATGGCTGGACGCCGCCCGCTACGCAGACTCCAACGGCTACCAGGGCGACAACGAGCGCACGATGTGGCCGTGGCGCGACTGGGCGGTGCGGGCCTTCAACGAAAACCTGCCCTACGACGCCTTCACGATCTATCAAATCGCTGGCGACTTACTGCCTGAGGCCACCTTCGAGCAGCGCCTGGCGACGGGCTTCCTCCGCAACCACCCGATCAACGGCGAGGGCGGGCGCATCGCCGAAGAGAACCGCGTCGAGTACGTCTTCGACATGACCGAGACGGTGGGGACCGTGTGGATGGGGCTGACCCTGAACTGCTGTCGCTGTCACGATCACAAATTCGACCCGGTGTCGCAGCGCGAATACTACCAGCTGTCGGCCTTCTTCAACCAGACGCCGGTGGATGGGGGCGGGGGCAACCCGCAGACGCCGCCCGTGTTGGCGGCGCCGTCGCCCGGGCAGCGCGCCGAGCTGGAATCCGTCGCCGCCGAGCTGGAGGAGGCGCGAAGCGATGCCGCCGCCCGGCGGCGGGCGCTCGCCTCCGGCGCCGAGCCCGACGCGCCACCGCTCACCTGGCGCCCTCTGGTGCCGCAAACGCTGCGCTCCGCGAACGGGCAAACCTTGACCGTCCAAGCCGACGGTGCGGTTCTGGCGGCGGGGGAGAACCCGGCGAAGGACACCTACACGCTGCGGTTCCCGCTCGCGGCGGGCGGGGCGCTGGCGGCGCTGCGGCTCGATGCGCTGATGCACCCGAGCATGACGGGCGGTGGCCTGGCGCGCTCGAACAGCGGCAACTTCGTCCTCACCGAGATCGAGGTCTCGGTCGAGTCCGGGGGCGCTGCGCGGCGGCTGGAGATCGGGTCGGCGGCCGCGACCTACGAGCAAGGCGGGCTGGCGGTGACGAAGGCCTTCGACGGCGACCCGGACAGCGGCTGGGCGGTGCACGAGGGGCGGACCGTCGACCGGCCCCACGCGGCGGTCTTCCGGTTCCGGGAGGCGGCCGAGGTCGGCGCGGGCGCGGTGCTGAGCGTGGTGCTGCGCCACGACTCGAAGCACGAGAGCCACCATCTCGGCCACTTCCGCGTGTCGGTCAGCCCCGATCCGGAGGCGACGCTGGAGGATTCGCCGGAAGACCGCGTCCTCGCGGAGTTGGAGGCGCGGGTCGCGGAACTGGGGAAGCGCCGCAGCGACATCGAGAAGGCGGCGCCCAAGGTGATGGTGATGGCCGACCGGCCAAAGCTCCGGCCGACCTACGTATTGGACACGGGGATCTATTCGAAGCGCGGTGAGGAGGTGGCGATGGGGACCCCCGCGGTGCTGCCGCCGTTGGGGGTTGCGGAGGGGGCGGGGCCCGACCGCCTGGCGCTGGCGCGGTGGTTGGTCGCGGACGCGCACCCGCTGACGGCCCGCGTCGCCGTGAATCGCTACTGGCAGATGCTGTTTGGGATCGGATTGGTGAAGACCGCCGAGGATTTCGGGGTGCAGGGCGAGGTGCCGCCGATGGGCGATCTGCTCGACCACTTGGCGGTCGAGTTCCGCGAGTCGGGGTGGGATGTGAAGGCGCTGCTGCGCTCGATCGTGACCAGCGATGCCTACCGCCGCAGCGCCCGCGGTGGCGACTTTGCAGGCGACCCCGAAAACCGCCTTCTGGCGCGCGGGCCCCGCTTCCGCATGCCGTCCTGGATGATCCGCGACAGCGCGCTGGCCTCCAGCGGCTTGTTGGTCGAGCAGGTCGGCGGTGCGCCGGTGAACCCCTACCAGCCGGAGGGGATCTGGGAGGAGGCCAGCTTCGGCAACAAGCGCTACCGGCGCGACGGCGGCGACGCGCTCTACCGGCGGAGCCTCTACACCTTCTGGCGGAGGATCGTGGCGCCGCCGGCCTTCTTCGACAACGCCGGCCGCGTGGTCTGCAGCGTGAAGCCGTTCCGCACGAACACCCCGCTGCACGCCCTCTACACCTTCAACGACGTGACCTTCGTCGAGTCGGCGCGGGCGCTGGCGGGCGAGCTTTTGAACTCCGGGCCCGAGGCGGACCGCGACGTTTTGGACTCCGCGTTCCGGCGGGTCGTGGGTCGGCCCGCGAGCGGGGGGGAGGCTTCCGTATTGCTCGGCCAGCTCCGGCGGTCGCGGGCGACCTTCGAAGCCGATCCCGCTGCCGCCGAGGCGTTTCTGGCGGTGGGTGAACAGGAGCGCGACCCGGCATTGGCGCCCGCTGAACTGGCGGCTTGGACCTCCTTGTGCCTCGCCGTCTACAACCTCGATGAATCGCTCACCAAAGAGTAGCCCGCCCATGCAGCATCCCCTCCACACCACCCGCCGGGAGTTTTTCGGCCGCGCCGCCACCGGGATCGGCACCGGGGCGCTAGCCACCTTGCTCGGCGATTCCGGGCTCGCCGCCTCGCCGGCGACCGGGGGGCTGCCGGGCTTCCCCCATTTCGCGCCGAAGGCGAAGAACATCATCTACCTGTTCCAGAACGGGGCGCCGACCCATGTCGACCTGTTCGACTACAAGCCGAAGATCGGCGAACTGCACGGCCAACCGGTGCCGGAGTCGTACATCGGTGGCAAGCGCTTCAGCACCATGACCGGCAAGGCGGATGGCAAGCTGATGCTCGCGCCGATCGAACCCTTCGCCCAGCACGGCGAGAGCGGGGCCTGGGTGAGCGAACTGATGCCCCATACGGCCGGGATCGCCGACAAGCTCTGCTTTATCAAGTCGATGCACACCGAGGCGGTCAACCACGCCCCGGCGATCAACTTCGTCCTCAGCGGCGCCGAGATCCCAGGGCGCCCGACGATGGGCTCCTGGCTCTCCTACGGCCTCGGCGCCGAGACGGAAGACCTCCCCCGCTTCGTCGTCATGACCTCGATCAGCAAAGGCACGACCTGCGGGCAGATCTTCTACGACTTCTACTGGTCGAGCGGCTTCCTGCCGTCGAAGCACCAGGGGGTGCGGTTCCGAGGCAGCCGCGACCCCGTCCTCTACGCGGGCAACCCGCCCGGGATGAGCCGCGAGCACCGCCGGCGCTGGCTGGACGCCGTCGGAGAGGTGAACCAGATGCGCGCCGCCGAGTTCGGCGACCCGGAGATCGAGACCCGCATCGCCCAGTACGAGATGGCGTTCAAAATGCAGGCGTCCGTGCCGGAGCTGACCGATTTTTCCGGCGAATCCAAAGCCACCTTGGACCTCTACGGGCCGCAGGTGCACGAGCCCGGGACCTTCGCCTACAACTGCCTGATGGCGCGGCGCCTCGTCGAGCGCGGCACCCGTTTCGTCCAGGTCATGCACGCCGGCTGGGACCAGCACCGCAGCCTGACCACCGAACTGTACACGCAGTGCAAGGACACCGACCAGCCGAGCGCCGGGCTGGTGCGCGACCTCGAGCAACGCGGGCTGCTCGAGGACACCATCGTCGTGTGGGGAGGGGAGTTCGGCCGCACGCCGTTCATCCAAGGGAACCTCGATGACCGCCCGAATTGGGGGCGGGACCACCACCCTTACGCCTTCACCGTCTGGCTGGCCGGCGGGGGGATCCAGCCGGGGATGAGCTACGGGGCGAGCGATGATCTGGCGTTCAATGCCGTCGAGGACCCGGTCCATGTCCACGACCTCCAGGCGACGCTGCTGCACCAGATGGGCATCGACCACGAGCGGCTCACCTTCAGGTTCCAAGGGCGGCGCTTCCGGCTGACCGATGTGTTCGGCGATGTCGTGGGAGGGATCTTGACTTGAGCGGCACGATTCCCTAACAAGGACGCGGTTCCCGCATCCTCCCTGTATGCGCGCTCTCTTTGCCTGTGTTCTCCTCCTCGCCTTCGCGGCCTCCGACGCCTTCCCGCTGGCGGCGGCGATCTCCTCACCGGAACTCGGCTACCGCGCCGATGCCGACGAGGCGACGAAAAAGAAGGTGGCCAAGGCGGTGGAGTTCATGCGCGAACACCTGCGTTTCCTGAAGGGCCACTTTTTCAACGAATACACGTACTACGAACTCGCGGGATCGATGGACGACGCGGCGTCGGCCATCTGGCTGATCCGGGAAGCGCGGCTCTGGGAGGTCACTGTCGAGTTGCGCGCGCTCGGGGAATGCGGAGCGACCATGAGCGTG
>JAUIGD010000587.1 GCA_030430255.1 Verrucomicrobiia bacterium | reverse complement strand
TGAGCAGGGTGGCTGGGGAGTAGAAACCCATCGGTTGGTTATTGAGCAGGGCGGCGTAGAACTCGACGGCCCGGTGTGCCTTCATCCATGTGCTGGCGTAGGCCAGCATGCCGAAGCTGACCGCGTGCGACTCGGGGAAGCCGTAGAGGGCGAAGGAGCAGATCGACTTGATGATCTTGTCTTGCGCCTCCCTGCGCACGCCCTTGGAGGCCATCCGCTCGCGCAGTTTCTCGGTGGCCTTCTGCATGCGCACCTCGGAGCGGTGGAAGCTCATGGCGCGGCGCAGCTCGTCGGCTTCGGCGCCGGAGTAGTCGGCGATGATCATGGCCATCTTGAGCACCTGTTCCTGGAACAGGGGGACGCCCAGCGTGCGGTCGAGCACCTCCTCGAAACGGGGGTCGATGTAATCGATCTCCTCCTTGCCGTCGCGGCGGTTCAGGAAGGGGTGGACGAGGTCGCCGACGATGGGCCCCGGGCGGATGATGGCGACCTCGACGACCACGTCGTAGAACTTGCGCGGCTTCATGCGCGGCAGGGTGGCCATCTGGGCGCGGCTCTCGATCTGGAACACGCCGACGGTGTCGGCGGCGCACATCATGTCGTAGGTCTTCTCATCGTCGTCGGGGAGTTTGGCGATGTCGAACTCGCGTCCGCGCCCGCGTTCGGCGCAGAGCTCGACGGTGTCTTGGATGGCGGCCATCATGCCGAGCCCGAGCAGATCGACTTTGATGATGCCGAGGTCTTCGCAGTCGTCCTTGTCCCACTGCACGACGCGCCGCCCCTCCATGCTGGCGTTCTCGAGCGGCACGACGGTGTCGAGGCCCTTGTCGGAGATGATCATGCCGCCGGAGTGCTGGCCGAGGTGGCGGGGCATGCGGTGGACGGCCTCCAAGAGGTGGACCAGGGCCGGCAGGCGTGGGTGTCCGGCCGGCAGGCCGGCTTTGGCGATCTGTTCTTCGAGGTCGATGGTGTGGGGGAAGTCGCCGCTCGCGTAGAGGTCGGAGAAACGGCTGAGGGTGTCCTCGGGGATGCCCAACACTTTGCCCATCTCGCGCATGGCGGAACGCCCCCGGTAGGTGATGACGTTGGCGCACATGGCGGCGCCGCGCGGGGCGTACTTCTCGAACACGTGTTGGATCACCGACTCGCGGCGCTCGCCGCTGGGCAGGTCGAGGTCGATGTCCGGCCACGACGAGCGCCCCTCGCTGAGGAAGCGTTCGAACAGCAGGCGGAAGCCGATGGGGTCGCAGGCGGTGATGCCGAGCGCGTAGCAGACGGCGCTGTTGGCGGCCGAGCCGCGCCCCTGCACGAAGACGCCGAGGTCGCGGGCGGCGTTGACGATGTCCCAGACGACGAGGAAGTAGCCGCAGAAGCCGAGCTTCTCGATCAGCGCGAGCTCGTGGTCGAGCTGGTCTCGGATGCGTTTCGTGATGGTGCCGTAGCGGTAGCGCGCGCCGTGGTAGGTCTCGTGGCGCAGTTCGTCGGCCATGGAGTTGCCCCCCCGGCACGGGTAGGCGGGGAACTCGTAGCCGAGGTCCTCGAGCCCGAACTCCAGCCGCTCGGCGAGGTGGAGGGACTCGGCCAAAGCCGCGGGCAAATCGGCGAAGCGCGCGGCCATGCTCGGTGCGTCCTTCAGGTAGCGCTCTGGGTTCTGGGCGAGCAGTTTTCCCGCTTCGTCGAGGGTGGTGTGGTGGCGCAGGCAGGTGAAGGCGTCGGCGAGCGGGCGGCGGTCCTTGGTGGCGAAGTCGGCCCCTCCGGTGGCGAGCAAGGGGAGGCGGTGGTGTTCGGCGAGGTCGCGCAGTTCGCGGGTGAGGAAGTCCTCGCCGCGCACCTTGTGGCGTTGGATCTCGACGCGGACGTTCTCGCGGCCGAAGAGGTCGACCAGTGTCTCCGTGCGTTGGTTGGCGAGTCCGCGATCGCCGCGCAGCAATGCGTCTGCTACCGGGCCGGCGGTGTCGCCGGTGAGGGCGACCAGCGCGCCGCGGCCGGCCTCTTCGGCGCATCCGGCGAGTTCGCGCCAGGTGATGCCGTAGGTGGGCTTGGGGGCGTGGCGGGTGCGGGCTGCCGCCTTTCTCTGGAGGGGCTGGATGCCGCCGTCAGATGCTGGCGTGTTTTTCGGCACGCGGAGTTTGGCGGTGGTGATGAGGCGGCATAGCTGTTGGTAGCCGGGGCGTTTTGCGACCAAGACGGGCAAGACGGTGCCGTCCTCCAGCGTGAGTTCGCAGCCGACGATACCGCGCACGCCGTGCTCTCCCCCCGCGTAGTGCACGCGCGCCGAGCCGTAGAAGCCGTCTCGGTCGGCCACGGCGATGGCGGGCATGTCGAGTGCGGCGGCGCGCTCGACCAGGCCCTCAGGCTGCGAGGCGCCGTGGAGGAAGCTGAAGGCCGAGCGGGCGTGGAGCTCGATGTAGCTGGGGGGGCTCAATGGGGTTCACAAGGTTTTTGGGGGCTGCCCTCCTGATGGTGGTGGGCACGGTGGCGTTGTGTCGGAGGCCGGTTAGGTGTACTCGCCGTCGAGCAGCCAGCGGCCGTCCTGCCGGGCGAGGCGGTAGAGGGTGCCGGTTCCGGCGAGTTCGATATCCCACTCCTGGCGGGTCCAGCGGGTGTCGTGTTGCCACCAATCGCCAGAAGCGTTCCACGGGCCACGCGCTGCGGCGATGGTTCCCCGGACCGGGCCGGTCAGCAGTGCGGAGGGTTGGGGATCCCGGGAATCCGGGGCCGGTGTCGCTTCGGTCGCGACCTCGACTGGGAGGGGTGGGCGGAAGCGTTTCAGCGGCAGGCCCGAGCGGGGG
>JAUIGD010000586.1 GCA_030430255.1 Verrucomicrobiia bacterium | reverse complement strand
CTCGCCCACGGCTCGTGGGTACTGCAGATCGAACCCGCCTGAACATCACCACCCTCACACCATGCGAACAACTTCTCCGAAAACGCAGTTTGCAACCGATAGAACTTCTGCGCTTGTCAGGATGACATCGCACTCCTTTGGAAGGGCTGGTGGCCATCTCAACCCACCGCCTTCAACTCCCCAGAGCTGTCACCCTGAGCAACGCGAAGGGCCTCTCACCGCGGCCCGCGTCTCCGGAACCCTCGCCGTTCGATGACCCCAGCGCCTCCTGGAGCGAGGGCTAGCGGCGCCCTCGGCGAGAGCGCCCTACCCGCGCCGCGGCGCGCGGAAACCAAGACGTTCCCCCTCCGGTGTTGGAGGGCGGAGCTCCGTCTCCGCCGTGACTGACTAGCGCTCGCCCACCCGGTAGACGGCTTTGTCCGTGCGCAGGATCAGGTCCTTGCCCTCCACGGCCGCGGAAGCCATCAGCTTGCCGTCCAGCGTGTTCTCGGCCACCACCTCGAACTCGCGCCCGGCCTGCAGCACCGTCGTCACTCCCTCCTCGCTGTGGAAATAGAGCTTCCCGTCCGCGTGCAGCGGCGCCGCCCAGTACTTGCCGCTGGCGATGCGCTCGCTCCATACCAGCTCCCCGGTCGCCGCCTCGAGACAGCTCACCAGCCCCCCGGAGTCACCGACGAAATAGAGCAGCCCGTCGACGTAGATCGGCGAGGGGGAATTGGGCACCGACTTCCGGTAGCGCCAGACGATCTCCGGCTCCTCCCCGAGCCGGATCCCCAGCATCTCGGGCCGCATGAAACAAGTCGAGACGAAGGCCATCCCCTCGCCGAGAACCGGGCGCGCCACGTTGGAGAAGCCGAGCGCCTCGTAACTCACCTTCCACTTCTCTTGGCCGGAAGCCGGGTTGTAGGCGTACAGCCAGTTGGCCGCCGGTGACAACAGCTCGGCGCCGTTCAAAACCGGCGTCCCGTACGCCTTCTTCAGCTGCGGGTTCTCATGCAGCTCGCCGCTGCGTTCCTTCTTCCACACCACTTCGCCCGTCTCGCGGTGCAGCGCGGCGATGAACTGCACGTCGCTGCCGTCCATGTGCACGATCAGGTGGTCGCCGACCAGCAGCGGCGAGCCGCCCGGTCCGTTCTCGTGCATGCAGCGCAGCTCGCGGTTCACCCAGTCCACCCGCTTGCTCGCCGCATCGACGCAGGCCGTCCCGAAGTCACCGAAGTGGCAGAACACCTTGCCGCCATCGATCACTGGAGTCGGCGAGGCGTAGCTGTTGAAACGGTGCACCCACTGCGGCTCCTCCACCTCGAACAACTCCACGTCGGCCAGCAGCTCCCCCGAGTCCAGATCGACGCACAGCGCATGGAAGGTCGCCCGCTCCAAGACCGTCACCGGCTGGCCGCCGGTGTTGGCTTCGAGCCGGCGCTCCGATTCCTCCTCCGAGGCCTCGACCTCGTGCGCCGCCGTCATCCAGACCTGCGCCCCGGCGATCACCGGCGACGACCAGCCGCGCCCCGGCAGCTCCGTCCGCCACAGCACGTTCTCGCCCTCGCCCCACTCCGTCACCACCGCCCCCGGCGCGTGCCCCATCCCGTCCGCCCCCCGCCAAGCCGGCCAATCGGCGGCCGCGGGGGCGATGGGGACCAAGGAACAGGCGGCGATGGCGAATCGTATCCTCATGCCCGAACCCCTACCTCAGATCGCGCTCCGCGACCATCGCAAGATCGCCGGGGGCGAGGAGCACATTGCGTGACGATTACGCCCCGTGGGCGGGCGCTCCCGCGCCGGAATAAATCGCGGGCTGCCGCCTCCCACGGCAGCCGCTTTTCCCACCACGACGGAGGGGGCGGCCCGTGGCCAAACGGCCCATCAAACCAAACCAAAACGACAAAATGAAACGCGTATTCGCATTCCTCGCCTCCACCATCGCCGCTCTTTCCTTCAGCGTCGCCGACGAGATCCCGGACATCAGCATCGACGACCTGAAATCCGCGATCGCCGAGGGCGAGGTCATCCTGATCGACGTCAACGGGCACCGCTCCTACAACGGCGGCCACATCCCCAAGGCGATCAACTTCGCCGCCGGCAAGGAGAAGCTCGCCGATGCGGTGAAGGACAAGGCGAAGGACACCTTAGTGGTCGCCTACTGCGGCGGCCCCTCCTGCGGCGCCTATCGCGCGGGTGCCAGCGCCGCCAAAGAACTCGGCTTCACCAACATCAAGCACCTCGGCGCCGGCATCTCCGGCTGGCTCCAAGCGGGCGAAGACGTCGAGAAGTCGGAGTAGCGCCGCGACCGCAACGACCCATCCTCCATCCTTTCACGGCGCCGCGCGGTCCCCGCGCGGCGCCTTTTTTCTGCCGGGCCCACCCGGGCCGTCCGCGACCGCCCCGAGCCCCCCCGAGCCCGGATCGATCACCACCACCGCAGGCGAGGCGCAGCCCGGAGCTTGGTATCGATCCGGGCGAGTTCCCCGTTTGATCCGGCGCCGGTTTCAGGCGAACGCGTCCTGCAGCCATTCCACCTCCCACTTCCTCGACCACCATGAAACTCGCCCGCATCGGAGAACCCGGACAAGAGAAACCCGCACTGCTCCTCGACGATGGCCGCCACGTCGACGCCTCCGCCGTCGCGCCCGACTTCGACGAAGCCTTCTTCGCGGGCGGCGGCCTCGCCCGCCTCGCCGACTGGGCTCGGGACGGCGCCGCCTCGGCCCCGGAGTTGAGCGGACGGGTCGGTGCGCCGGTGGCCCGCCCCAGCAAGCTGCTCTGCATCGGGCTCAACTTCAGCGACCACGCCGCCGAGACGGGC
>JAUIGD010000117.1 GCA_030430255.1 Verrucomicrobiia bacterium | reverse complement strand
ATCGTTGATGCTGAGTAGGCGGCGGCAGGGATCGGCGAAGCGGCTGGGTAGACACCCTGCCCGAGCCGTTCCCAACGGCAACACCCTCAGCATCAACGAGCGCAAGCCGCAGCCCGGAGCTTGGTGAGCGATTCGGGCTAGCTTGCGAACCCGCCTCGGCGGGGCAGTTCAGGGCGCGCTTGCAACGGACGCAGTCAGGGTCTCTTGGAGCGGGCATTGATCCCCATTTCCCGACTCCATCCGCCGAAGATGAGGCTCAATCTAGCGCCATTCCCTTCTGGCCCGAAGGGAGGGAGGCGCGGAGGCGGGACGCCTCCGGCACGGACATCGGCGGGACGCCGATGCCACGTCGAGGCCACGCCATGCGACGTCGGAGGGACACGCTGTTCAAACTGGACGCCATGCCCATGCCCTCAGCCTCAACGAGGGCAAGCCGCAGCCCGGGCTAGCCCGAATGGCACCCGTTTCAGGGTGGAGGTATCGATGGGGAAGCGTCTCCTTGTCCGCCCGCGCCGCCCCCGGCAGGCGGTCCGGGGCGTGCCGGTGGCTCGGCGCGCCGGTTTCAGCGCGGGATCCTTCCGTCGTCCTGCGCTCGTCAGCATGACACCGCACTTCCTTGGGAGGGTTGACGGGCCATCCCCACACACCGCCCTGACCGCCCTCAACACCGCGGAGCTGTCACCCTGAGCAACGCGAAGGGCCTCTCCCCGCGGTCCGCGTCTGCGGAGCCCTCCGCGGTTCGGTGACCCGAGCCCCCCTGGTTAGCTTGCGAACTCGGCTCGGCGGCGAGCCCCGGGGTTCCGCTGGCGCTGCACTCCGCGCGGCCTTCTCTCGCGACTCCGGCGCTTCCCCCTCAAACTGGCGCCTTTCGGCCTGTCGGACTTACCCGTTCCGGCGCGAATCGTTTTCCAATTTGCCCAAATCGCCCCGCTGTCTCGTCGTTGTTCTAGCCCGGATCGATCACCACATTCGCAGGCGAGGCGCTGCCATTCGTTGACGCTGAGTAGGCGGCGGCAGGGACAGGCGAAGCGGCTGGGTGAACACCCTGCCCGAGCCGGTCACCACGCCAACACACTCAGCGTCAACGAGGGCGAGCCACAGCCCGGAGCTTGGTGATCGATTCGGGCTAGCCCTCCTCTTCGTCCGCGTCGGGGAGTTCGCCATCCTTGACGGGTTTGCCGACACCGGTGCTGCCGCGCAACCGGATCGCGGTGCCGCAGTACATGCAACGCATCCACTTGAAGAACAGGAGGTGCAAGGCGCTCGTCCCCGCCATGCCGACCAACGGCAGGCGGTGTGCGGATTTGTGTTTGTGGCAACGGCGGTTGTAGAAGAAATGGCAGCTGCAGACGCGGCAACGTGCCTTGTTGGCGAGGAAGATGAACACGATCCCTGTCACGAGGAACACCAACAGCAGAGGCAGGGAGTCGCGGACGAAATGGCGGTCTTCCGGGATCTCCACCTGGGTGTCGCCGATGGCGGCGATGGGGAAGACGATGATGACCGCGAGCAGCAGCAGCTTCGCCAGCAGGAGGGCGATGGCGGCGAGCACGATCCGCACAGGCTCGGGGTGCAAGACGCCGCGCTCGACGCTGCGGGGGAGCTTGCCGTCGAGGAATTTGGGTCGCTTGAGCGCGCGTTTGCCGTCGATGGCGCTGCCGCGCTCGAGCGGGGCGATGCGGGTCTTGCCTTCGTTGTAATCGTCGAAGCTGACGACTTTGGAGAGGTCGATGGGCGGGCCGGTGCGCTTCTCGGTGTCGTCGCGCTTGGGCCGGGTCTTGGCAGCTGGGCGCTTCGCCGCGGGCGGCTCCGGGGTGGTGGGCTCCTCCCTCGGTGGCGGTTTGCTGATCTGCTTCGGGCGCTCCCCCTGCGGCCGCGCCGGGGGGAGTTTGTCCTTGATGGGCTTGAGCGCGCCCCTCCCGCCGCCGGCGGGGACGGGTACGGGGGTTCCACCGGACGGGCGCTTGACGACGATCGCCTCGGGGATCGCATCCCACTGGTCGCTCTCAGCGGCGGTCGCCTCCGCTTCGGCGGCCGGTGCGTCCGCGCCCTCCGGCTCTGCCGCTGCCGCAGCGGCGACTTTGGGTTCCACCGGCAGCGCCTCCTTGGCGTAGTCCAGCCAACGCAAAAACCGCCCGTCGTCGCTCACCCGTGCGGGGCGCACGACGGGGAGGTCTTCGGGCTGTACCCGTTGGGGGGGCGAAGCGCTCTGTTGGGGCATCCGGGAACGGCTCGTGGGTGGGATTCTGGGTTCCAAAAAGAATCCTAGCGATGGAAGCACCGTTCTCAAAATCGAATTTCCCCGGCGGGTGGTTTTTCGACGTCGCCCGCGTGGGCAGGGCAGGCCCGCGGCGGGATCGGTAGGACGGGACGGGCCCGATCGGCCGCGAGCGAGCGGTCGTGACATCGGGCGGGTGACCCGCTATCGATGTGGCCGCGCCCGTTTCTGCCGCCGCACCACCATGAGAGCGATCGCCCTTCTCCTCCTGTTCGCCTGCGCCCCGTCCGCGGCGGCCCAAACCTATCGCGAACGCTACCGGCCGCAGTTCCATTTCACGCCGGCGGAAAACTGGATGAACGACCCGAACGGGATGGTGTTTCACGACGGCGAGTGGCATCTGTTCTATCAGTACAACCCCTTCGGTGACCGCTGGGGGCACATGAGCTGGGGGCACGCGGTGAGCCGCGACCTGGTCCGCTGGGAGCATCTCCCGGTGGCGCTCGCTGAGGCCGACGACATCATGATCTTCTCCGGCAGCGCGGTCGTCGACCGGCACAACACGAGCGGCTTCGGCGCCGGCGGCCGACCGCCGCTGGTGGCGATCTACACCGGCCACCACGCCGGCCGCCAACGCCAGGACCAGAGGATCGCCTACAGCAACGACCGGGGTCGCACTTGGACGAAGTGGGAGGGCAATCCGGTGCTCGACATCCGCGCGGCCGATTTCCGCGACCCGAAAGTCTTCTGGCACGCCGGCTCGGGGCAGTGGGTGATGGCGGTCGCGCACCCGCTCGACCGCCAGGTCGGCTTTTACGGATCGCCCGACCTCAAGCATTGGAGGCCGCTGAGCACCTTCGGGCCCGCCGGATCGACCGAGGGCATCTGGGAGTGCCCCGACTTGTTCCCCCTGGCTGTCGATGACGGCGGCGGCGCCCAGAAGTGGTGCCTGGTCGTCAACGTCGGCTCGGGTGCGCCGGCCGGCGGGTCGGGCTGCCAGTACTTCGTCGGCGGGTTCGACGGCCGCGAGTTCGTCGCCGACGCCCGCACCCACCCGCGGTTGGCGGCCGAGACGACGGTGCCCGAGGGCGAGGTGTTCGCCGACTTCGAGGCCGGCTACGGTGGCTGGATCGCCACCGGAGAGGCGTTCGGCGATGCGCCCGCGCGCGGCGCGCTGGAGGGGCAGATGGCGGTCGAGGGTTTCCTCGGCGGCGCGCTGGTGAATAGCTTCCACGGTGGCGACGCGAGCACCGGCACCCTGACTTCGCCGGAGTTCGAGATCGCCGCCCCGTCGATCCATTTCCTCATCGGTGGCGGCGCGCACGAGGGCCGCACCTGCATGAACCTATTGGTCGGCGGCGAGGTCGTCCGCACCGCCACGGGGGACGAGGCCGAGCGCCCGGCCTGGCACGGGTGGGACGTCGGGGAGCTCCGCGGCCGACGCGCGCAGCTGCAGATCGTCGATGCCGCCGAGGGGAGTTGGGGGCACGTGAACATCGACCACATCGTGTTCGGTGCGGCCGCGGCCGCCAGCCGGCCGGAGCGGGCGCTCTGGGCCGATTTCGGTGCCGATTTCTATGCGGCCGTTTCGTGGTCGGACGTGCCGGAGGAGGACGGGCGCCGCATCTGGATCGGCTGGATGAGCAACTGGACCTACGCGCAGGATCTCCCGACCGCGCCCTGGCGCAGCGCCATGACCGTGCCGCGGGCGCTGTCCCTGCGCGACACCCCGGCGGGTTTCCGGCTCGTCCAGCGTCCGGTGCGCGAGCTGGGCTCGCTGCAAGAGGCGCCCGCGACCTTCGCGGGGGGCACCCTCGCCGAAGCGAACGCCTGGTTGGCGGCGCGCGCCGGCGCAGCGTTGATCGATCTGGCGCTGCGCTTCGACGGGGTCGGCGCCGATACGGAGTTCGGCCTGCGGGTGCACGGCGCCGGCGGTGGCGTGCTCGAGCTCCGCCACCGCGACGACGGGCTCGCCCTCGACCGCACCCGCGCGGGGGAGGGTGGCTTTCACGAGCGTTTCCCAGCTGTCCACACGGCACCGTGCCCCGCGGCGCCCGACGGGGTGCTCGAACTGCGGTTGCTGCTCGATACCTCTTCCATCGAAGTCTTCGCCGGCGGTGGAACGGTGGTGCTCAGCGACCGGTTTTTCCCCGCTCCCGGCGACTACCGGCTGGAACTGTTCCGCAGCGGCGACCGGCCCGCACCCGGGGTGGGTTCCGCCATTTTCGCGGAGCTGAACCCGATCTGGTGAGTCGCCGTGGCATCGACCGGGCCCGATTTGCACGGGGCGCCATACGTCCGGCGCCTCTTCGACGAGATGGCGAAGACCTACGGGATCGTCCATCTCCTCTCTTCGTTGGGCTTCGCTTATTGGTGGCGTCGGCGGGCGGTGTTGGCGATCCCTGAGGGAGCGCGTCAGGTGGGTGACCTGATGGCGGGCGGCGGTGAATGCCTCCCCCATCTGAAGCGGCGTTTTGGAGCCGGCATCGACGTTCGGTTGGTCGACTTCTCGCCCGCGATGTGCCGGAGGGCGCGCGCTGCGATCGTGCGCCACGGCTGCCACGGCTGCCGGGTGCTCGAGGCAGATGCGACGGTAGCGCCCGCCGGTCCGGCGTGTTTCGATGCGGTGGTTTCGACCTTCGGCCTGAAGACCCTCTCCGAATCTGAACTGGTCGGCTTGGTTCGCGCGCTGCGCCAGATGCTCCGCCCTGGGGGCACGGCTTCGCTGCTCGAGTTCTCGATCCCCCGCAGCCGACTGTTGCGCCTCCCGTTCAAGCTCTACGTCGCCTACTATGTGCCGCTGCTTGGCTGGCTATTGCTCGGCAACCCTGACAACTACCGCCATCTTTGGCGCTACACCGAATCGTTCGGCAACTGCGACAGGCTCGCCCGCCTCCTCGGCGAGCACGGCTTCTCGGTTCGCGCACACGACTATTTTTTCGGCTCAGCGACCCACCTCGTCGCGACTTTGGACGAGCGGGTGACCGAGCCTTCCCTCGGCTCTCCAAAGTCGGGGACCGCCCCGTAGCGCCGGTCCCAGCGCATGGCGAGCGGGTTCCTTCAGCCCGCGCCGTCGGGGCGCGGAGTGGAGCCGTTGGCGGTGGGAACGGGCTAGCCCGAATCGCTCACCAGGCTCCGGGCTGCGGCTCGCCCTCGTGGATGCTGAGGGTGTTGCCGTTGGGAACGGCTCGAGCAGGGTGTCTACCCAGCCGCTTCGCCGATCCCTGCCGCCGCCTACTCAGTATCAACGATCGGCGGCGCCTCGCCTGCGGATGTGGTGATCGATCCGGGCTGGGCCAAGTTGTTCACACCCCCGAGAGGACCCTGTTCGCAAATTTGATTCATGTTTGTGAAAGGCGAAGCACACATGATAAATAATGGCTTGCAAATTCGCCCTCCGTATTTTATAATTACCAGATTGCGAGCGGTCGTGCGATATTAACCCGGTTCGGGCGATTGAACAATCTCGCTTGAAATGAAGGCTTTATGCGATCAACGCGCACATCGGGAAATTTTGAAAACATCTTCCTGCGGGGTGCGGAGGAAGTTTGTCTGGAACGGTGGGAGAGCGCGTGCGCTGCAATGGTCAGCGATGGTGAGAATTTCGATAATCCAAAAGATCAGCGCCCCTGAGTTCTCCCTTTGACGTATGGCCGAGCTTCGTTTCCGTCTCTCCGACTCCCAGATTCTCCCCTTTGAACTGGAGGGGAATCTGACCACCTTGGGTCGCGATGCCGACAACTCGATCGTCATCGACAACAATTACATCTCCAGCTTTCACGCCGAGCTGCGTTTCGATTCTTCGGCGGGCAAGTATGAGGTCGTCGACCTCGACTCGTACAACGGCACGCGGGTGAATGGCGAGCGCATCGTGCGCTGCCACCTCGAGGACGGAGACCTGGTCCACTTCGGGCAGCTCGTCGCCGAGTTGGTCATCGATCCGAGCCGGCCGCGGAGCGCGGGCGCCGGGACCGCTGGCGCGGCAAGACCGGTCAAAGTGAGAGAGATGGCGCCCGCGGCCCGCGGCCCGGCCCCGGGCGGAACCTTGATCAAGCCGCGTCCGGCGGATCACCGCGACACGACGCGCCAGGTGCCGCCGGCCCCGGCGCACCGCATCCAGCCGAGCGCGCCGCAGCCGTCGGCGCCGGAGCCCAAGGCCGTCCCGGCTCCGCAGGAGAAGGTCGCCGCCGCCCCGCCTCAGGGGGCGTCGATGGTGCCGCGCAAGGCCGCCCCGGCCCCGGCCCCGGCCCCGGAGTCGAAGGCGGAGGTGCGCGCAGCGCCCCCGGCTGCGGAGATCGCCGGGTTGAAGGCGCAGCTGGAAGCCTTGCAAGAGGAGCGCGCGAAGTCGCAGGGGCGCGCCGAGCTGCTGGGCGAGGCGAAGGAGGCGCTGGAGGAGGCGCGCGCCCGCGTCGCGGAGCTGCAGGAGTCCAACGCGTCGCTCGAGAAGGCGAGGTCGGCGGCGGAGGCCGAGGCGGGGCGCGCCACCGAGGCGCTCGCCAAGGCGAAATCGGAACGCGACGAGGCGCAGCGGCTGCGTGTGGAGAGCGACAAGGCCGAGCGGATGAAGCTGGCCGAGGTGAAGTCGGAGTTGGCGAAGGCGGCGTCCGAACTCGCCGAGATCAAGAAGAAGCGCAAGTCGGTCAAGGCTTCGCTGGCCGAGCTGGACGGGCAGCTGGCGAGCGCCCGGGCGGCGGCGGAACAGCGTGCGGAGGAGGCTGAAGCCGAAGCGGAGAAACGCATCGCCGCCGCGCGCGCGAAGGCGGAGGCGGCGGTCAGTGAGACCGATGCGGAGGTCGAGCGGGCGCTGGTCGGGGTGCGCGAAGCGGCGGAGAAGAAGGGCGCCGAAGCCCTGGTCGCGGGCGAGGCGGCGGAGGCGGAGGCGGAGGGGCGCATCGCCGAGGCGCGCGCCAAGGCGGAGGCAGCCGTGCGGGGGATCGAGGCCGATGCGGAGGCGGCGGAGGCGGAAGCGGAGAAGCGCATCGCCGAGGCGAACGCGAGGGCGGACGAGACGGTGCGGAAGGCGGAGGAGGTGGTCGGTCAGGATCTCGCCCAAGTGCGCGAAACCGCCGCTGCCCGGCGGGCGGAAGCGGAGCGCGAGGCGCAGGCTTTGGCCGCGGAGAATGAAGCGCAGCGCGAGAAGCTGGCGGCCCTGAAAGCAGAGGTCGAGGCGCTGGGGAGCGAGGTGGCCGACGCCCGCATCGAACGCGAGGAGGCGATCCGGCTGGGTCTCGACGCCCGCTCGCAGGCCGACGAACTGCGCGCCGCCCTCGCCCAGGCCGCGGGGGCACGAGACAGCGCGAAGCAAGATTTGGCGGAGCTGCTGCGCGAGCGCGACGAGAGGCGCGCCGAGATCGAGGCGGCGGGGCGCGAGCTCGACGAACTGCGCGAGGGGAGCAAGCAGCTGGGCGACGCCCAGCGGCGCGCCGTGGAGGAGTTCGATTCGCTCGGCGACGAGAAGGCGAGGCTGCAGCGCGAGCGCGATGAGCTGGCGGCGGCGGTCGAGGCGCTGAAGTCCGAGCACGATGACATCGCCACCTCGCGCGCCGAGGCGCGCGAGCGCTTCGACGCGGCGCGCGAGGCCCTGGAGGCGGACCTCGCCGCGATGCGTGCCGAGACCGAGGCCAAGATCGCCACCGCCAAGACGGCCGCCGAGGAGGCGCAGGCGGGAGCCGACCGCGAGATCGCCGCCGCCAAGGAGGCGGCGGCCGCCGCCGAGGCCGAGGCCAAGGCTGCGCTCGAGGCCGAGCTCGCGTCCCGCCGCGAAGCGGTCGAGCAGGAGGTCGCCGCATTGACCGCCTCGGTCGAGCAGGCGAAGGCGAGAGCGCAGGAGGAGATCGCCAACGCGCGGGAGGCGGCGGAGAGCGCCGGCTCCGACGCGACGGCGGCCTTCGAGGCGGAGCTGGCGGCGCGGCGCGAAACGGCCGACGCCGAACTCGCTGCGGCGAAGGCGGAGGTCGAGCGGTTGCGCGGTGCGGCCGACGAGGAGATCGCGGAGGGGCGCGAGGCGGCGGCGGCCGAACTCGCCGCGGCGAAGGCGGAGGTCGAGCGGTTGCGCGGTGCGGCCGACGAGGAGATCGCGGAGGGGCGCGAGGCGGCGGCGGCCGAACTCGCCGCGGCGAAGGCGGAGGTCGAGCGGTTGCGCGGTGCGGCCGACGAGGAGATCGCGGAGGGGCGCGAGGCGGCGGCGGCCGAACTCGCCGCGGCGAAGGCGGAGGTCGAGCGGTTGCGCGGTGCGGCCGACGAGGAGATCGCGAAGGGGCGCGAGGCGGCGGCGGCCGACATCGAAGCGGCGCGGTTGGCGGCGAAGGAACAGATCGAGAAAGCGATCGCCGAGCGCGACGCCGCCGCCGCCGAGCGGGAATCGATCGGCGCCGCCATCGCCGCCCTGGTCGCGGAGCGGGGTTCGCTCGAGGGCGAACGGGACGGGCTGGCCGATGCGGTCGCTGCGGCGAAGGCTGAGGCGGAGCGTATCGCCGCCGAGGCTGAGGAGGCGGCGCGCCTGCGTGACGAGGCGGCCGCGGAGCGCAGCGAAGCCGAATCCGCGGTCGAGGCGGCGCGGGCGGAGCTCTCGGGGATCGCCGATCAGACGCAGCGGGCCGCCGCCGAGGCGGAGGCCGCCACCGCGGAGGGCGCGAAGCTGGCGGAGGAGCGGGACAACCTGCGCCAACGGGTCGAAGAGCTGCGCACCGAAGAGGGGCGCCTGGAGGAGGTGGGCCGGCGGGCGGAGGAGTTGGAGGCGAAGGTGCGGGCGCTCGGCGAGCAGAAGGCGGGGCTCGACGAAGAGGTCTTGGAGGCGCGCAAGGCCTACGCCGATTACCGGGAGCTGCTGGATCAGATCGAGCGCGAGACCGCCCGGCACACGGAGGCGGTGGCGCGGCGGGAGGCGGCCGAAGCGGAGCTGGAAGGCGTCGAGACGTCGCTCGCCGAACGCACCGCCGCTGCCGATGCGGAGGCGTTGCGCGCCGAGGAGCTGGCCGCCCAGGTGGCGGAGCGCGAGCGCCGGTTGGAGGAGCTGGCGAGGCACCTGAACGATACCGAGGGGCAGCTCGACGAGGCGCGGCGGGGCAAGGCGGCGCTGGACGGGGCGATCGCCGAAGGGGAGGCGGCAAAAGCCGAGGCCGAGGCGGCCCTCGCGGCGCTGGAGGAGGCGCAGGCGAAGGCGCGCGAAGGCGAGGCGCAGGCCATCGCCCACCACGCGGAGCTCGAACAGAAGAGCGGTGATCTCGCCGCGTCGATCAACGCCGCCGCCGACCGCGCGGCAGAGCTCGAGGAGGACTTCGACCGCCGCTCCGAGGAAGTCGCGGCGCAGATCGCGGAGCGCGAAGAGGCCGCCGTGCGCGCCGCCGCCGCCGCGGGTGAGCGCGAACGCGAACTGGCGGACATCGAGTCCGAGCTCGCGGAGATGCGCGAAGACCACGATGCCCTGACGGCGAAGATCATCGAGCGCAGCGGCGAGTACGAGGCGCTCAAGGAGAACGTCGCCGCGCTGAGCGACCGCGCGGCAGAACTGAAGGCGGCCAACTCGGAGGCCGACGAGTCCTTGGAGGAACGCCGCTCCGAACTGGGGAGGACCGAGGCTCAGCTGGGGGCGCGCCACGAAGAATTGTCGGCTGCGGTCGAGAAGCTCGAGGCGCGGCGGGCCGAGCGCGTGGAGCTCGAGGCGGAGCTGCGCGGGCTGGGCGACCAGATCGGCGAACGGCGCACCGAGGTCGCCGACCTCAGCGCCCAGGTCGCCGACCTCCAAGAGCTCCGCGCCGACCGCGACGCCGCGCAGGCGGAGCTCGACGGCCTGCGCGAGCAGCTCGACGCCCTGGAGGGTCGCAAGGCGGAGGTCGCGCACACCGAGAGCAAGTTGGCGACGGCGCTGCGCGAGTTCGGCGAGGTGACCCTGCGCGGGCGGCGCGAGAAGGAGGAGCTGGAGGCGACCGGGGAGGAACTGCGCAACACCCGCGCCGCGCTGCAGAACCTGAGCGCCGAATCGCGGCGCCTCGACCAGCTGCGGGCGCACCTCGACGAGGCGGCGGCGGCCCTGGAGAAGGCGAAGGCGGACCGCGCCGCGGCCGAGGCGGACATCGAACGGATGAAGGCCACCTCGGCGCGTCTGCGCGAGGAGACGCACGACCTCGAGGCGCGCGCCCAGCGCTACCAGACGGTGCGCGCCGAGGTCGAGAAGCTGGACTCGCGCGCCGGCGAACTGCAGTCCGCGCAAGCGAAGCTCAAAGGGATCGAGGAGCGCCTCGCGGAGGCGCGCACCGAAGAGAAGCACCTCAGCACCGAGGTGAACCGGTTGCGCGAGAAGAAGAAATCGCTCGAGAAGGCCCCCGACCCGGAGTGGGGCACGGTGCACCTGTTGGGCCGCTCGCTGTTCAAGCGGGTGGACCTGGTCGACGACCTCATCGCCCGCTACTCGCGCGTCGCCGGCGACACGGATGTGCCCGACCAGCTCAAGCTGCTGCGCGGCTCGCTGGTCGACGCGCTCGCTGAACACGACGTCGAGGAGTTCAGCTACGCGCCGGGGGCCGAGATCGCCCTGTCCGACCGTGCGCGAATCAAGATCGTCGAGGTCGAGCGCGGCGACGGGAAGCCCCAGATCCTCGCCACCCTCCGCACCGGTTTCCTCTGCCGCAACGGCGGCGGCGCCGGAGCGACGCCCACCATTCTCCGCAAAGCTGAGGTCAAAGCGACCGCCTCGTGAGCGAACGGACAAAACCACCGAACAGGAAGGAGCGTTAGGAGGAGTTACCCACACCATCACAGACTAGGGCTTGTTTGAAAACGAACCGTGAGTGCCACAGCGAAAGGTTTTGCCGCAGGCGGGACGGGGCGAGGCCTCGGGTGAACACCCGCGGCCGGGCCACAACGCAGCGTGCGGTGAGACGGATCGCTGAGCGGCGACCCGATCCCGGCGGGGCCGCCACTTCATCCCCGCTCAAAAAATGGCGCCGCGAGGCGTACTCGAACACGCCATCACAGCGCAAGCACCACCCACCCCACGCTCCTCAGCCATGCGCAAATATGTAGGGATCGACCTCGGTACGACCACCTCCGGCCTCGCCTATCTCCGTAGCGACGGCAACCCGGAGATCGTCCCCAACGGGGACGGCGAGCGCCTGACGCCGTCCGTCGTCTACTTCGACAAACACGAAGACGTCAAATTGGTCGGTTCGGCGGCCCGCGACGGCGGCGACCCGGAGCGCACCGTCTTCCGCGTCAAACGGCACATGGACGACCCGGATTTCGAGGTCGACATCGACGGCGTGTCGTGGACCCCGACCGAGATCTCGGCGCTCATTCTGGCGAAGCTCCGCCGCGAGTGCGCGCGGATCATCGGCGAGTTCGAAGACGTGGTCATCACGGTGCCCGCCAACTACAACGAGCTGGCGCGCAAAGCGACGGTCGCCGCCGCCAAGATCGCCGGGCTGAACGTCACCCGGCTGGTCAACGAACCCACCGCCGCCGCCATGTACTACGCGCATTCGCAGGGCGTATCCGGGCGCATCCTCGTCTACGACCTCGGCGGCGGCACGCTGGACGTGACGATCCTGGAGGTCGACGGCGACTCGATCTCCATCCTCACCTCCGAGGGTGCCCGCCACCTCGGCGGAGCCAATATCGACGACCTCCTCCTCGGCATGTATGCCGAACAGTACCTCGAGGCGGCGGGCGCCTCGCTCTACCAGGATGAAGCCGGGAGGCTGCGGGTGCTCGATTCGGTCGAGGACTCGAAGAAGATGCTCTCGAAGCTGAGGAAGGTCACCGATACGATCGGCAACCACAGCAACGGCATCGCCCGCATCGAGCTGACCCGCGAGGTCTTCGACCAGGCGGTTTCGCGCCTGCTGGTGCGCACGGTGATGGTGGTGGAGCAGGCCCTCGATTCGGCGGGGCTGGGCGAGTCCGAGATCGACCACGTGGTGCTGGTCGGCGGCAGCACCCGCATCCCCCGCGTCGTGGAGCTGCTCAAAGAGAAGTTCGGCTACGCGCCGAAGTCCTGCGGCAACGTCGACGAATGCGTCGCGCTGGGCGCGGCGTTGTTCGCCAAGCACGCGCGCAAGGTGAACGAAGTGTGCAACACCGGCTACGGCACGGTCGCCCTCCTCGAGGACGCCAAGACCGGCGAATCGAAGGTCGGCAACTCGATCGTCATCCCGAAGAACACCCCCATCCCGTGCTCGATGACCCAGGTCTACCAGACCTCTGAGGACGGCGAGGAACTGATCGAGGTCGAGATCACCCAAGGCGAGGACGACGACCCGCGCTTCATCGACATCATCGGCAAGCTGTCGCTCAAAGTCCCGCCCGGCAGGAAGGCGGGCTGCAAGGTGGCGGTGACCTACAGCTACGACAAGGATCAGCGCGTGCGCGCGCTCGTCCGCGACGAAGACACCGGGAAGAAGAAGGAGGTGGCCATCGACTTCCACGGCCGCGGCGTGCTCTCCGACCGGCAGGTCGAGCGCAAGGCCAGCTACCTGAAGCAAGTGCGGATCGCCTGAAGCCATGCCGATGTTCGACAAGCTGTTCAGACGGCGCGGTGCCAAGAAGGCCCCCGCGGGGGAGGTCGGGCGCGGGGAGGCGGGCGCTGAGGCCGGCCGGAAAGAAACGCCGGATCATGGTGGCGTGGCCGCCCCGGAGCCGCCGGTCGCCCCGCCCGCACCGCAACCCGAGGCGGCGGCGCCGGAGGAGGTGTTGGGCATCACGCCGGAGATGGGCAAGGCGGAGGTCAAAGCCCAGTTGGCGAAGATGTTCCGCCGCTACAATCGGCTCGCCTCCAGCCTCGACAGCGCCTCCCGCATCGAGGCGGAAGCGGTGCTCGACCAGATCGTGCAGATGCGCGAGAAGCACCTCCGATCGGAGTAGCCCATCGCCCATTGCCCCGAAAGCATCGGCGCCCGCCGATCCCGGCTCCCGGGGAGCCCACCCGCGGCGTTTTCCCGAACCGAGAGACCGCATGCAATTGTTCGCTTGAACAATTACAGAATGGCGTATATTTGAACAGTTCATCCGTTCAAGAATCCGCCATGCTCTCGCTGCTCAAGATCCAAAACCTCGCCCTCGTGGAAAGCCTCGTCTGGGAGCTGGGTCCCGGTTTGGTCGGGATCACCGGCGAGACCGGTGCCGGCAAATCGGTGATCGTCGGCGCGTTGAAATTGCTGCTCGGTGAACGCGCCGACCGCGGTCTCGTCCGCACGGGCGCCGACGCCTGTTCGGTCGAGGCGGTGTTCGAACTGGAGCGACCGGACGAGGTCAATGCCGTCCTCGGGCGCTTCGGCTTCGGGCCCTGCGAGGGGGGCCAGTTGGTGCTCCGTCGCTCAGTGGCTGCGGCGGGGGGCAAAGGCGGTCAGAACAAACAGTTCGTCAACTGTTCGCCGGTGACGCTCGGCGTGCTGAAGGCGCTGGGCGAGCACCTCGTCGATCTGCACGGTCCCCACGACCACCAGTCGTTGCTCTCGCGCGATCGCCAGCTGGCGATGCTCGATGCCTTCGCCCGCGCGGAGCGGGAGGCGGCCGCCTGCAGCCGCGCCTTCCGCACGCTCCGGGATCTGAAGGCGGAATACGAGACGCTGGCCAACTCGGAGCGCGCCACCGAACGCGAGATCGATCTTCTCCGGCACCAGATCGCCGAGATCGACGCCGCCGCTCTGGAATCCGGTGAGGCGGAGGAACTCGAGCGGCGCTACCGCATCGGCAGCAACAGCCGCGGGCTCCTCGAACTCACCGCGGGTCTCAGCGCCGCCCTCGATGGCGAGGACGGCTCGGTGCTCGGCACCCTGGCGGAGCTGGCGCGCTCGATCCGCGAGCTCGAGAAACAGGATCCGGCCGCCGCCGAGTTCACCGGCTGCTTCGACACCGCGCTCGTCGAATTGGAAGAGCTCGCCGACCACCTGCGCCGCTATGCGGACGGGTTGGAGATCGACCCCGCCGAGCTGGCCGAAATCGAGGCGCGCCTCGACCTGGTGGAGACCTTGAAGCGCAAGTATGGCAACACCCTCGACGAAGTCATCGCCTTCCGCGACGAGGCGGAGGAGAAACTCGCTAACATCGAGGATCGCGGCGGGCAACTCGAGCGCCTCGCCGCCGCCATCGCGGAGGCGGAGGACGCCTATCGCCAGGCGGCCAAGAAGCTCGGTGCCAAGCGGCGCAAGGCGGCGCCGAAGCTGGGGGAAGCGGTGGCCGCCCACCTCGCCGACCTCGGCTTCGCGCGGGCGGACTTCGGCATCGCCCTCGAACCCGTCGAGAAGCCGGCGGCGGGCGGGTCCGAACTGGCCGAGTTCCAGTTTTCACCCAACCCCGGGGAACCGCCGAAGCCGCTGCGCCTGATCGCCTCCAGCGGCGAGATGTCACGGGTCATGCTGGCACTGAAGAGCGCGCTCGCCCGCGAAGACTCGATCCCCTTGTTGGTCTTCGATGAGATCGACGCCAACGTCGGCGGCGAAATCGCCCGCGCCGTCGGCGCCAAGATGGCCTCGCTCGGTGCCAGCCACCAGGTCTTGGCCATCACGCACCTGCCCGGCGTGGCCTCGCTCGCCCACCGCCACTTCCTCGTCGAGAAGGCCTTCGGCAAAGACGATCGCACCCGCTCGACACTCCGTGAGCTGACCGGCGAGAGCCGGATCGCCGAACTCGCGCGGATGCTCGGCGGAACCGAGAACAGCGCCAAGAAACACGCACGGAACCTGCTCCGCGCGGCTTGAGAGGAATGGCGATCCACACACAGCGCTCCACCCTCGTGACGTGCCGGTTCGAAATGCGAACACGTTCGGTCTCGAAAGCATTAAGTCCGACCGACTCCTGGCCCTCACGGCTCGGATCGATCACCAAGCACCAAGCACCGGGCTCCGGGCTCCGGGCTGCGGATCGCCCTCGTGGACGCTGAGGGCGTTGGCGTGGCGTCCGGCTTGAACTGCGTGTCCCCCCGACGTGGCATGGCGTGGCATCGGCGTGGCATCGGCGTCCCGCCGATGTCCGTGCCGGAGGCGTCCCGCCTCCGCGCCCCCTCCCTTCGGGCTAGCCCGAATCGATCACCAAGCACCGGGCTACGGCTTGCCCTCGTTGATGCTGAGGGTGTTGCCGTTGGGAACGGCTCGGGCAGGGTGTCCACCCAGCCGCTTCGCCGATCTCTGCCGCCGGCTACTCA
>JAUIGD010000116.1 GCA_030430255.1 Verrucomicrobiia bacterium | reverse complement strand
GTCGCCGACTTCCTGGCCGACGGCTCACCGGAGGCCTATCTCAAGGTCGTCGACCGTCTGCTGGATTCCCCCCGCTACGGTGAGCGCATGGCCCTCGCCTGGATGGACGCCGCCCGCTACGGCGACTCGTCGGTGATGCACGCCGACGGCCCGCGCTTCATGTGGCCGTGGCGCGACTGGGTGATCCGCGCTTACAACTCCAACATGCCCTTCGACCAGTTCACGGTCGAGCAGCTCGCCGGCGACCTCCTGCCCCAACCGACCGTCGACCAGCTCGTCGCCTCGGGTTTCAACCGCAACCACGCCACCTCCGACGAAGGGGGCGCCATCCCGGAGGAGCTACGGGTCGAATACGTGGTCGACCGCGTCAAGACGACGTCGAACGTCTGGATGGGGCTGAGCCTCGAATGCGGGCAGTGCCACGCCCACAAATACGACCCGCTCTCCCAGCGCGAGTACTATCAACTGTTCGCCTACTTCAACAATACCGCCGACCCGGGAATGCAGACCCGCAACGGCAACCAGGCGCCGGTCGTCGAGGTCCCGGACCCCGCGCACGACGCCGCGATCGCCGAGGTGGTGGCTCAGCTCGAGACGAAGTCGGCCGAGCTCGACGCCCGCGCCGCCGCCGCCGAAAACGCGTTCGCGTCGTGGCTGGCCTCAGCCCGTGCCGAAGCGGGTTCCGCCCCCCCCGAGCCAGCCGGCTTGACCCACTTCTTCCCGCTCGACGAAGCCGCCGGCGCCAAACAGCTACACGCCACGCTCGGCGGCAGCGCCCCCGGTTCCGTGGCCGGCAATCTGCAGCCCGCCGGCCGCGAGGGCGGCGACGGCATCCAGTTCGACGGCAAGACCAGCGCCGCGTTCGGGGACTGGGCGCCGCGCGAGCGCGATCAACCCTTCACCTTCGCCGCCTGGCTGAAACTGCCGAAGAACGGCAACGGCGCCGTCTTCGCCCGCATGGACGTCGGCTCGGCCTACCGCGGCTACGACTTCTGGGTGCAGAACAACGCGGTCGGCACCCACATCATCCACGCCTGGCCAGACAACGCGCTCAAGGTCGTCTCCGACCAACCGCTCGAACCCGGCAAATGGCAACACGTGGCCATCACCTACGACGGCTCCGCGAAAGCCGCCGGGGTCAAGATCTACATCGACGGCCAGGCGGTCGGCAACGTCGTCGAGCAGGACGGCTTGAGCGGCACCCTCGCCACCGATACCCCGTTCCGCCTCGGCAGCCGCTCCCAGGGCGCCAACTTCAACGGCGCCGCCGACGATGTCCGGATCTACGACCGCGCCCTCGACGCCGCGGAGATCGGCAGCTTCAGCGGCGATCCGCTGCGCGGCATGCTCGCGCTCCCGGACGATCAGCGCACCCCCGAACAGACCGCCGCCCTCCGCTCCCACTACCTCGCCCAGCACGACGCCCCCTACCGTAAACTCGCCGCCGAACGCGCCGAACTCACCAAGCGCGAGGCCGACCTGCGCGGCAAGAACAAGCTCACCTCGATGATCATGCGCGACAACGCGCCCGACAAACGCCGCGTCACCTACGTCCTCAACCGGGGCCAATACGACCAACCGATCAAAGACGGCCCCGACGCCGAAGTCGCACCCGGCACCCCGGCCTTCCTCCCGCCGCTGCCCGAAGGCGCCCCCGACAACCGCCTCGGCCTCGCCCGCTGGCTCGTCGACCCCTCCCACCCGCTCACCGCCCGCGTCGCCGTCAACCGCTACTGGTCGATGTTCTTCGGCAACGGCATCGTCAGCACCGTCGCCGATTTCGGCAACCAGGGCGCACCCCCAACCCACCCGGAACTCCTCGACTGGCTCGCGGTCGACTTCGTCGCCTCCAACTGGGACGTGAAACGCATGGTCCGCAACATCGTCACCTCCGCGACCTACCGGCAATCATCGCGCGTCGATGACGGCAAAGCCGCCGTCGACCCGGCCAACCAACTCCTCTGGCGCGCCCACCGCAACCGCCTGCAGGGCGAGTTTGTCCGCGATGGCGCCCTCGCCGCCAGCGGCCTGCTGGTCGAAAAGCTGGGCGGCCCCAGCGTGAAACCCTACCAGCCGCCCGGCATCTGGAACGAAGTCTCCCTCAACGGCGGCCTCCGCTACCAACAGGACAAGGGCGAAAACCTCTACCGCCGCTCGATGTACACCTATTGGAAGCGCTCGGCCCCCATGCCGAACATGCTCATCTTCGACGCCCCCACCCGCGAGAAATGCCTCATCCAGCGCCCCGTCACCAACACCCCGCTGCAGGCGCTCGTCACCCTCAACGACCCCGGGTTCGTCGAGGCTGCCCGCCACTTGGCCTCCCGCGTCATCACCGAGGCCGGCACCGATCCGCGCGCCCGCATCGACCGCGCCTTCACCCTCACCCTGTCGCGGCCCGCCACCGACCGCGAGGCCGCGATCCTCACCCGCACCCTGGAATCGGAGCACGCCCGCTTCACCGCCACCCCCGAGGCGGCCGAGCAACTGCTCGCCATCGGCGAATCCGCACGCGAGGAGTCCATCCCCGCCGCCGAGCACGCCGCTTGGACCGTCCTCGCGCAGATGGTGCTCAATATGGATGAGGCCCTGACCCGCGGCTGACCCGCGCGGGGAGGCTGCCGGAAAGCCGGCCCCATCGCTCCGCGTCCGACCACCGACCTGAACCAGGGCTTGCAGACCGGTCCGCCGGACTGTTAAGGGTGCTGCGGCTTCACATCGCCGCGCACCCGATGGTCTCCATCTCGATCCAAAACCTCACCAAGCGCTTCGGCGACGTCACCGCGCTCGACTCGGTCTCCCTCGAGATCGCCGCCGGCGAGATCTTCTTCCTCCTCGGCCCGAGCGGCTGCGGCAAAACCACCCTCCTGCGCCATGTCGCCGGCTTCTACCAGCCGAACGCCGGCAGCATCTCCTTCGACGGCGACGACGTCACCCGCACCCCGCCGCACAAGCGCAACACCGCCATGATGTTCCAGAGCTACGCCCTCTGGCCGCACATGACCGTCGCCAAGAACGTCGCCTTCGGCCTCGAGGAGCGGAAGGTGCCCAAGCCCGAGATCGCCGAGCGCGTCGCCGCCGCCCTCGACAACGTGAAGATGGCCGAATACGGCGAGCGCAAGATCAACCAGCTCTCCGGCGGCCAGCAGCAGCGCGTCGCCCTCGCCCGCGCCCTCGTGGTCCGCCCCCGCTGCCTCATGCTCGACGAACCCTTGTCGAACCTCGACGCCAAACTCCGCCTCGAGATGCGCACCGAGATCCGCCGCATCTGCAAGGAGTCCGGCCTCACCGCCGTCTACGTCACCCACGACCAGAAGGAGGCCCTCTCGATCGCCGACCGCATGGCCATCCTCAAAGCCGGCCGCGTCGCCCAGGTCGGCTCCCCGCTCGAGGTGTATCGCTCCCCGCGCACCGAGACCGTCGCCGACTTCATCGGCGAGACGAATTTCATCGAAGGCACGGTCGAGGAGGCCGACCTCGCAGGCCACTGGGAGGTCGAGACCCCGCACGGGCGCTTCGCCGGCCGCGTCGCCGACCCGGATTGGAACCCCAAGCCGGGGGACAAAACCGTAATCTCCGTGCGCCCGGAGGCGCTCTCGCTCGCGGACACGCGCCCCCCGATCAACGGCGTCGCCGGCCGCGTCACCGAATCCACCTACCTCGGCGAGATCGCCCAATACGTCCTCCAACCTGAAGGCCACGCCCCCCTCCGCATCGCCGAACTCAACCCCGAGAAACCCCGCCAGCCCGGTGAACACAACGTCTATGCGGCCGCCGACGCCGACGACGTCGTCCTCATCCGCGCCGGGGCGGAGTGAAGGGGCGACCGGCTTGCAAACCATGGTAAGCCCGGTAAGATTCACTGTGTCCTCGACTACCCTATCCACCAAAGGTCAGCTCGTAATCCCCCTTGAAATCAGGGAGATACTCGGACTCCATCCCGGTGATCGACTGCGATGTGCGATCGAGGAAGGAAATCTCGTCTTGGTTCCCGAACGGGCGAATGTCGCCACCTGCCGGATGGGGAATGACGGTCTCCCCGTACTCTCCGCATCCCCGGATGCTCCAGAAATGACCCCTGGGCGAGTCAAAGCGATCCTCTCCGAATGAAGGGGAACCTCCCCGACGTGAACCTCCTGCTCGCCGCGGCGTGGGATACGCACGCGGAACACAACCAAGCGCGAGCTTGGCTCCTGCGGACGGGGTTCTTCACCTGCCCGATTACCGAACTCGGCTTTATACGCGTCAGCATTAGCCCGGCCTACTCAGCCCGCTATGAGGACGCGGTCGGCTTCCTTTCACTGCTTCAGAGCCGGAGCAACGCAGGGAGGCTCGACGATGACGTCAACCCGGTGGACGTCCCGGCGGTGACCCGCTACAAAGACACCACCGATGCCTACCTCGTGAAACTGGCCGCCACCCATCAACTGGATTTCGCTACCTTGGACAAGGGTATCCTGAGGGCGGATTGGGCGAAGGGAATTGCCTACAACCCCCTGCTCCCGTGAAACCCCTCCTCATCGTCGCCCTCGCGCTGGTCGCGGTCCTCGCCGCCCCCTTCCTGCTGCGGCCGGAGGGCGCCACCTCGGCGAAATCTGCCGACACCACGGTCGCGGTCGTCACCCCGCACAACGAGTCGATCCGCGCCGAGTTTGCCCGCGCCTTCGCCGAGCACATGCGCGCGACACGCGGCATCGAAGTCCACGTCGACTGGCGCACGCCCGGCGCCGGCACCAGCGACCTCGAGCGGTTCCTGCAGTCCGAATTCCGCGCCAAATTCGAACTCTTCTGGCGCGGGCGCGGCGGCGAGTGGCGGGACAGCGAAGTCGGCGGCAACTTCGACAACCGCAAGCTCGACCTCCCCGCCGACCCCGCCGACGACAGCCTCGGGCAGTCCGCCCGGCGCGCCTTCCTCAGTTCCGAGGTCGGCTGCGGCGTCGACGTCTTCTTCGGCGGCGGCGACTACCCGTTCAAACGCTTCGCCAGCATGGGCTACCTCGTCGATTCCGGGGTCCGCCGGCGGCACCCGGACTGGTTCGACGGGCGGGATGGCATCCCGGCGACCTTCAGCGGCGAGGTCTACTACGACGCCGAGCTGCGCTGGGTCGGCGCCAGCCTTTCCGCCTTCGGCATCTGCTACAACCCGCTGGTGCTCGAGCGCATCGGCGCCGCCGGCCCACCACAGACCTGGGACGACCTCGGCGCGCCGGTGTACTACCGCCACATCGCCCTCGCCGACCCGACCAAGTCCGGTTCCGTCACCAAGGCGCTCGAGATGCTCGTGCAGCAGAAGATGCGCGAAGCGCTCGCCTCCGGCCTGCCCGAGGACGAGGCGCTCGAGAGGGGCTGGGCAGACGGCCTGCACCTGATCCGGCGCATCGGCGCCAACGCCCGCTACTTCACCGACTCGGCGACGAAGATCCCGGACGACGTCGCCCGCGGCGAGGCCGCCGCGGGCATGTGCATCGACTTCTACGGGCGCACCTACAACGAGGTCACCCGCAAAGCCGACGGCTCCTCGCGCGTCCACTACCTCACCCCCGAAGGCGGATCGTCGATCAGCGTCGACCCGATCGCCCTGCTGCGCGGCGCCCCGAACCCCGACATGGCGCGCGCGTTTATCGACTTCGTCCTCTCGCCGGAGGGGCAGAAGATCTGGGCGCTGCGCCCCGGCACCCCCGGCGGCCCCGCCAACACCGCCCTGCGCCGGCTGCCGATCCGCCGCGACTTCTACGCCGACGCCGACGCGATCGGACACGCCTCCGACCCGGACGAGCGCCCCTTCGAAACCGGCGACGCCTTCGAGTACGTCCCCGGCTGGACGGGCGGCCACTTCAACCAGCTCCGCTTCCTCGTCCGCGTGATGTGCATCGACCCCCACGACGAACTGCGCGAGGCGTGGGAGGCGCTCGCCGCAGCCGGCTTCCCCGCCGGGGCGACCGCCGCCTTCGACCGCCTCGACGGCCTCTCCTACTCTCAGTCCGCCGACCTCTTCACCGGAGCCGACGGCAAGCCCCTCGACAAGCTGGGCGAATCGAAGTTAGCCCAAAGGCTCACCGCCCAGTTCCGCGAGCAGTACGAGGAAGTCGTCGAGTTGCTCCGGTAGCCCCCTCCCCAACTGGAGGCGGAGCTCCGTCTCCGCCGTAGGTGTCCCGGTCCTCCCTCTCATCGGCCCGCCCGAGCTAGCCCGAGCTAGCCCGGATCGATCACCACCTCCGCAGGCGAGGCGCCGTTGATCGTTGAGGCTGAGTAGGCGGCGGCAGGGACCGGCGAGGCGGCTGGGTGGACACCCTGCCCGAGCCGATCCCAACGCCAACACCCTCAGCATCAACGAGGTCGAGCCGCAGCCCGGAGCTTGGTGATCGATTCGGGCTAGCCCGGATCGGTCACCACATCCGAAGGCGAGGCGCCGCCATTCGTTGATGCTGAGTAGGCGGCGGCAGGGATCGGCGAAGCGGATGGGTAGACACCCTGCCCGAGCCGTTCCCAACGGCAACACCCTCAGCATCAACGAGGGCAAGCCGCAGCCCGGAGCTTGGTGATCGATTCGGGCTAGGGGCAAACCAACCCGCCCGCGCACCAACATCCGACACTCCCCATCCCCCCTTCCGACTTCCCCACCCGGACCCTCACTCGAACCGATACCCGACGCCATGCACCGTCCGGATGATCGCCGGCTGCCCCGGATCCGCCTCGACCCGCCGCCGCAACTGGCTGATGTGCTGGTCGAGACAGCGCGAGTTCGGCAGGTAGTCGAAACCCCAACACTCGTCGAAGAACGCGTCGCGGCTGACGGCTTTGCCGCGCTGCCGATGCAGCAGCTGCAGGATCTTCACATCGCGCAAACTCAGTTCCACCGCCTCGCCACCGCGGTAGGCCCGCAATTCCTCAGGCACCACCTCGAGGTCACCCATCGCGAAGCGCCCGTCGCCACCGGCGGCGCCCAGATCGCCGCGCGCCGCCTTCCTCTGCACGATCAGCCGCCGCGTCACCGCCCGGATCCGCGCGACGACCTCCTTCACCCCGAAAGGCTTGACGATGAAATCGTCCGCACCCAGCTCGAGGCCTAACACTTTGTCAATCTCTTCGCCCTTGGCGCTGATGAAGAGGATCCCGACCCCGGGCGCCGACCTGCGGATCTCGCGGCAGACGTCGTAGCCGCTGGCCCCGGGCATCATCACATCGAGACAGGCCACCTCCGGCCCATGCTCCTCGAACAGGGCGAGCGCCTGTTCGCCGTCGGCCGCGGGCAGCGTCTCGTAACCCTCGGCGGCGAGAATCTCGGTCAGCCCCTCGCGGGTGTGGCGGTCGTCTTCGGCGATGAGCACTTTCATGATCTCTGATTTCTAACAACGCAGAGTCGCTACGAAGCGACACCCCTCCGCCTTCCGGGCGGGCTCGAGTTTCAAATCGCCACCGTGCGCACGGGCGAGGTCGCGGGCGATGCCCAACCCGATCCCCGTCCCGCTCGCCCCCTCGGTCACCGCGTCCTCGAGGCGGGTGAACGGACGGAAGATCCGTTCGCGCTGCGGCCGGGGGACCCCGGGTCCGGCGTCCTCGACCGCCACGCTCAGGCGGTCGCCCGAACGCCCCACCTCGACCCGCACCCGCCCGCCACAGGCGGCGTATTTCTCCACGTTGCTCAACAGGTTGCCGAGGATCTGCTCGAGCGCATCGCGGTCGACCTCCCCCTCGCCGGCCCGCCCCCGCACTTCGATCTCCACCCCCGCCCGCTCGAGGCTCGGCCGGAACAGGTCGACCGTCGCCGCCACCGCGGCATCGATGTCGGTCTGCGTCGGGCGCACCGGTGCCGACTTGCCACGCTTGGCCAGGGTGAGGACGTTGCCGATCAGCCGGCTCAAGCGCCCGCTCTCCTCGGTCACCACGCCGAGGCAGCGGTCGAGCGCGGGGTCGGCCGACTCCGGGTCGATTTTCTCCGCCGCCAGTTCGGCGTACATCCGGATGTTGGTCAGCGGCGTCTTCAACTCGTGCGACACCTGGTTGACGAAACTCACCTTCTGCTCGGCTTCGCGCAGCTCCCGCGAGTGCTCGCGCCAGAAATACAGCGCCAGCCCCAGCAAGGCGATGCCGACCGCAGCCAGCCCAGCGATCAGCCCCACCCGCCCGCCGCTGCCGGGCGCGCCCGCCGGTTCGGCGAAGTACGCCAGCCGCCAGCCGGCGAGCGGCAGGCCCAGGGCCCGCTCCGCGTCGGGCGCGGCGCCCTCGTCCGGATCGAACCGGCCCCACTGGTAGATCGGCCGCGCCCGGGCGTCGGCCAGCACCACCCTGCCGCCCGCCACACCGGTGTCCGTCGGCAGGGCACCGACGATCTCCGCCACGAAGGCCATGCGGTCGACCTCGGCCCCGACCACCGCCCCGCCGGGGTACGGCTGCCGCCAGTAAAGCCAGTTCAGCCCATCGCCCCAAAACCAGCCGTACCAGCCGGTGGCCGGATCGGCTGGCTCCACGAGCGACCGCTGTTGATAGTCGTTGTTTCCCGCCGGCCCCCCGCCCCGCTCGGTTTGCTGCGCCTGCAGGGCCGCCCCCCCGAGCGGTTGCTGGAAGTCGACCTGCCCGTAGCTCAACTGTTGCACCGCCTGCGCAACGTCGTCGGCCTGCCAGTTGGCGCCGCCGGCACCGAACTCGACCCCCGACTCCCAGACCGATCGCGTGCGGTCGTAGAACTCCGCTTCGGCCTCCGTCCTCTGCGAGGGGTCGGCCGGGGGGAAGGAGAAATGGCCCAAGGCATCGCGGATGAACACCTGCCGGACGAACCGCGACCCGCGCACGATCGCCCGCATGTCCTCGGCGCTGCCGCCGGCCCGCTCGGTGACCGCGTAGAGTTCTCGCTCGACATCCCCGACCGTCCGGCCGATCCCCGACTCGATGTCCGCCAGGTGCCCCGCGAACACCTCGCGGAAGCGGTCCTCCACCCGCCGCGCCTCCGCCTCGCCCTCGCGCACGCCCAACCACGCCAGCAGCGCCAGCGGCGTCACCACGAGCAGGGCGAAGATGATGGCGAGATGCGGTTTCACGGGCGGCGGGATCGAACTCTAGCCTCTCCGTGAGCGATTGTCTCCCGAGGGTAGGATCGCCCTCCCCCCCACCGGCACGGACTCGCCGGGGCGCCCCAGAGAGCGGCACGGACCCGCCTGGGCGCCCCGGAGAGCGGCCCGGCGGGTCCGAGTTCTGGAGCGAATTCCCCCACGTCGACGGCGCCGATCAGTCCGCCTGAACGCCGCGGGTGTTGTAGCCCCGCGAAGGCACCTGGCTTTGGTTCTTGTACTGATCAGCCCGCATCGCCTTCCGCGTCCTGGTCCACGCGGCCCCGTCGAGGTTGTCGGCGTCGATGGTGTTGAACGCCCCCCACTGGACCAGGTCCTTGCTCCCGAGCGCCTTGCCGTTGTCCTCACAGAACAGGCCGTTGCTCAGCAGCACCTGCTTCGCCTCCTCGACTTTCCCTTGGTCGCGCAACTCCATCGCCTTGATGTTGTTCAGCGTCGCGATCTGCATCACGCTGGCGATCTTGACGTCGCGGTCGGCCTTGGCGGCCACCTCCTCCGCGTCCCCCGTGAAACGCACCCCGGCGCTCGCGCTGAGTTCGTCGGTGACGCCGGTCGCCATGTTTGCGTAGCTGACCGAGACCCGCGCCACCGCCCGGTCCCCGCCGGCCTCGCCCGGCGGCACCTCGACCTCGAGCAGGAGGTATTTCTCCTGGCTGCTGTAGAGCTGGTTGAGGAGGACCGTGCAGGTCTGGCCGCTGATCTCGGCCTCGCGGCCGAGCGCGCGCACCGGGCGGATGCCGGGCGCGCACTCCACCCGCACCAGCACCTCCTGCGCCGAGACCGAAAGCACGTCGCCGAACTCGGCGTCAAAGATCGCCACCAGCTCCTCGCCGCTCTCGGCGAAGGCGTGGTTGCCGTCGCTGCGTTCGGCGAGCGCGAACATCAGGTCCTCGTTGTAGCCGGAGCCGAGGCCGACGGTGCTGACGGAGATGCCCTCCTTGCGCAACGCAGCGCCGAGTTCCCCGAGCGCCCCGGGGGTGTCCGGGCCGACGTTCGCCAAGCCGTCGGAGACCAGTACCACGCGCGACACCTGCCCCTCGGCGAGGAACTTCCGCACCTCGTTCGCACCCTTCGACACGCCGCCGAACAGCGCCGTATTGCCGTCGGCCGAGATCCCGTCGATGAGCCGGAAGATCTCCTCTTTGTCCGCCACTTTGGTGGCCGGTACGACCACCCGCACGGTGCTGTCGTAGGTCACCACCGAGACGATGTCGTCCTTGCTCAGCCGCTCGATCGCCATCTTCGCGGCGTCGCGCGCGCGGCGGATCTTCTCGCCGCCCATCGACCCCGATTTGTCGAGCACCAGGGCGACATTGACCGGTGGCCGCCCGCGCTCGGGGTCGGCGAACTCGAAGCCGGTGAGCCCGATTTTGAGGTAGTTGAGCTGCTTCTCGCCGGCCAGCATGACCGGTTCGGCGAGGGTGGCTTGCAGGCGCACCTGCTGGGCGGGCTTGGCGGACGCCGGGGCTGCCGATACAGCCGCGGCGAGGGACAGGGTGAGGAGATGGGTTCTCATGGTGGGCGCAAGAGACACCCGGCCGCGTCCGGCGTCGTCAACGGTCGGTCAGGGCTTTGTAAGAAAATTGTCAGGCGCCGAAACCGCGCCTTGGCAGCACCTCAGCGCGGCAGGAACACCTCGTCCTTGCCCAGCCCGGTGATCTTGCGGATGCCGCCGATGAGGTAGAACAGGCCGCCCATCATGATCGCCATCAGCGGCACGCCGATGACGATGAACCCGACCCAGGTGAGCTTCCCGACCGCCGCGTTGTATTCGACCTTGTCCGTCTTGCCGCCCAGGAAGGCCATCGCCTGACGATCTCGCGTGACTCCCTGCCTCCTCAGAGCGAAGCGGAAGTCCCCCCGCGACCCATCCGGCACATCGCGAAAACCAGCCCCGCCGTGGCGAGCAAGCCCAGCGCCCACAACCACCAGGCCGCCCCTTCATCAGATCGCGAGCCGTCATCCGTCAGTTCTTTCGCCTCGCCTTCACTACCTCCTCGATCCGGCACTGGCGATTCGCCGTCATCCGCCACCGCCTCGTCCGCCTCGCCTGGGACGGTCGTGTAGATCGGATCTGAGCTGATATCCACGTGCTCGAACCCCGGAGGAGGCTGTAGGATGCCCCGGTGGAAGCCGCGCTCGCCGCGCTTTGCTTTGAACTCGATCGACACCGTGAGCGTGAGCGGCTCTAACTCGTTGAACGTGTGCCGGAAGTAGTAGCCCACCGTCACATTGCCGCCTTCCGAGCGCACCTTGCGCCCATACATCTGGCTGCCTTCGTCTCGATGGGGGAAACCCGCGAGCCAATGCTCCAGTGCCTCGACCTGCCCCCCCAGAGCCTCCTCCAGAGGCCCGACCACTTCCAACGCCTCCTCCTTCGACCACTTGTCATAAACAACACCGCGCACAATTCCCACCTTCCCCACATTTCCGATATCGAAACTCCATACCGCATCGATAGCCGGCAACGAGAATCCCGCGACTTGAAACCCAATGGGCTTGGACGGTCGGATCTCCAACATCGACTCTTGCATTGACCAAACCCGCCTCGGCCGCAGGCCTGCCTCGAAGATCGCCCTATAGGTATCTTCCACTTCGAGGTTCACCACCGGGGGTTCGGCCGCGGAAGGCATTAGCAGGAAGCCGGAGGAGATCGCCCAAAAGCCAACGATCCCGTTCAGCCTCCCCTTACCATCTTCGATCAGCGCCGCAATCATTGAATCAGAGCACAGGGGTGAGTTCCGCGTAGAGGGTGGCGCGATCCCGAAGAGGAACCCTCACCAAGCTCAAGCGATCGGGCGGACCAAAACTCGCACCGCCGCTGTGTTGGACCGTCCCCCACCAAACGGGAAACACGCCGTTCGGGTTGCCAGCCCACCCGAACGCAAACCGGTCGCGGTCGAGATAGAGGTCTATGTTCCCTTCCGGCACCACTTGCAGGAAGGTGGGCGACCCGAAATCCACCGGATTCCTCGCCTTCCCAGGCGCCGCCGCGACAAATAGGGGGTGCCCCGTCCTCAACTCCGCCCACATCGGCTCGATGACTTCTTCCTGCTCCCGCCGCACCAAGTTCCTTGTAGCCTCAGCTACATGATCGAACGCGCCTGTGTAGATCGCGTTGTCGTAATCTTCCCAAACCTCTAGCTCCAGAGCGGACTGGCCAGCGATCGCATTCACCGAAGCGGGATCATTCTGGTCCACCCACCGCAACGCCCAGATCCCGCTGGCCTGATAGGCGCGGTGCTGCCAAGCCAGATCCCGATAGATGAGGATCTGCCCGCCCATCACCTTTCTGCTGATGATGTGGGCCCCCGACTTGAAGAGGTCGCTCAGTCCGCCATAAACCGAACCGCCGACCATGCGGGCCGCCCCCATCCAGTCAAACTCCTCCGGGCGCTGCTCGAACAATTGCCCGTAGTAATCATAGATCGCCGCCACCCTCCCCTTGTGCCACTGGAACGAGTCCCCGCCGAAGACCGGATCGACTCGCGGCGCCCAATCCGCCCCATATCCAACGTAGTGATCCAGATCGACCGCCGCTCCAGCCGCGGAGGTCTGCAGGAGGATTTGGCTGCGGATCTCCCTGAGCCAGGCCACCTTCGTCTGCTGCGTAGCCACCAAGACTGTCTGACGGAAACTCTGAGAGATCTCGCCCCGGGTGAACCTGAATTCGAGCGTGACGAGGCCGGGGTTGACGCCCTCGATGTAGTAAGTCGTGGCGTCACTCGGGATCGTGGCGGTCGATCCGTACACCCTGCCGACCAGTTCCGAGGGTTGGAGCGTATCCAAGTTGTAGGGATGGATCGCCTCGGCGTGCTGCGTCTCCCCATCGCTCCATAGGGCATAGAACCGGATGTCCCCGCTCTGCGGCAGCCCGCTGTCAGGATCCTCGCCCGGGACCTTTCGGATGGTGACCGAAGCGCCATCGAATAGACCCGGATCGACATCTGGGGGCCGTATCCCGAACCATCCTTCGAGGAGGTCGTCGGTGACGATCTGTCCCGCGCTCACCGGCTCAACTGGATGGTCGCGAACCGCGATGAGGCTCCCCCCCACATCGTGGGCGTCAGGGATCGCGAAGCCGGTCGCCGGATCGACCCGCCCCTCATCGAAGTCGGTGTTCGCGGGGATGACTTCCGGTAGCCGGATCGCAGCCGTCGCGTCCAAAGTGATCGTTTCGATGCCGATGAAAGACTCCCATGGCTCACCTGGCTCGACCGCGTGCAACGGGGCATCGTGCTCGAACCCAACCGCCAGATCGACCGGGGCCGAGAAGTGGTTGCCCGCGGAGACCGAAAACCCATGCACCCGTGCCGCTTCGATCTCTGAGGCGGTCGCGAACGGCGCCTCCCTCTCCGGGGTGGCGATGAAAAACGCCCCCGTTTCAAACTGTGGGGCTGGAGCCACCTCGAGCCAGTACCGCTCGTGGATGAGCGTCGAAGCGTAACTCGGGCGGACGCTATGGAAATAGTACCAGCTCCCATATGCCCATGGCACCCAAGAATAGCTTCCGAAGGTCTCCGTTCCACCCGCAGTGGTGAAGTGCTGCGCCGAAAACGGGTCCGTCGGAAACCCTCGAGAATCGAGATCACCCTCGGCGAACGTCATCGGGTAGCCCGAATAGGAGACCTCTCTACCTCCATCATAGAGGTTCCTGACATAGTAGCCCAATTCGCCCGTCGTCCCCGGAACCTCCGTACGGTTGCCGCCGGCATCCAAAACAGTCTCTACCTCGTGGAGGAAACTGGCTTCTTTGGGGAGCACGCGGAACCGGAAGACCGCGGGCGGCGTCGAGGCGTCCGAGGCCGGGTCGGTCCCTTTGGCCATCTCATACTCGTCCGAAAAGCCGTCGTCGTCAGAGTCCAGCGGTAGGAAGGGCGTGCCCCCGAGCATCTCCTCCAAGTTGCTCTTCCCATCCCCGTCCCAGTCCGCATCGCCGAGCCCGCCGAACGCGAGTTCATTGTATTCCCAAAGGTTGATCGCATATGCGGTCGCCGGCAAGAACCCTGCCTCCACATCGCTCGCCGTCACCCGGTAGAACTGCCGCGGATGTTCGCCCCCACTCCCGCCGGCTGGTGGCGGCGCGTTGTTTTGCACGACAACTGGCCGCCCGAAGTACCAATCGCCGAGGCGCAAGCCAAACTCGAGAACATAAGGGACGCCAGCGGAGTCAACCCACCCCGCTACCAATCGCCCTCCGGCGGCGGGAGCAGGCGCGGTCGCAAAGCTGAGGGGGGGGGCCACCTCCAAGGGGCTCAACCCAACCCTCGGACGTCCGCACCTCACCCGTCGATGCATCCAGCCGATACGGGGTATGCGACGGGACGATTGGCTGCCCGACAAAGCCACCCGATACCGGCAGAGCCGCGGGGTCGAAACCGGACTCCCCCGCTGACTCCGAATCGAAACTCCCCAGAGACACCGGCACCTTCAACGAATAGCGGAGCGCTCCATCGTCGCCGAAGTAGCGACACTCGATCGCCTCTGCCGCAGAAGCCCAACTGAGTTCGAAGCGCGAGTTCGCATCGAACGGGTTCGTGTTCGCCCTGCACTCCACCTCATTGCTCAGCCCGTCACCGTCCGGATCGGCAGCCGGGCCGAAGTCCGGATCGCCTTGATCCGCAACATCGAACCCATAGAACGCATACCACTGCGACTCATGCCAAACACCCCCCGAAGCCCAAGGCACCCACGAATCTAGGTAGTCGCCACCCCCACCCCCGCCGCTCGGCAGGGGCGACGGAGCAGGCGGCGCCACGATCGTCGACGCACCCCAAAAAAGCAGATCGCCGCTGCCCTCAAGCACGTACTCTTTGCCGCTCACTTCACCCCAAGTGAATAAAGTGGAACCATCCTCCAACCGGACGACATCGAGGTCGACAGCGCTCCGGCCATCAAACGGATCGGTTCCGAACGTCGCCTCCTGGGCTGCCGTCAAACCGTCACCATCCCAATCGCTCAACGGATCCACATGTTCCGCGCCAAACTTTCGCTCCCAGATGTCGGACATCCCATCGCCATCGAGGTCAACCGCTGAGGCGCTCATGATCCCTAGCAGACAAATCGCAGAACCCAAACTCAGAGAGAGAGATGCATACCCCGTTCATATCGGAGCGACGCTGCCATGATCTCCGCACCCCGTCAATAGGCTCCCAGGCCTGCTGGCGATCCCTTCTTTACGCTTTCCCTGTCGGAGATCTCCACAGCGACCGCCGCCGACTCAGCCCGATCGGAGCGCCGCACCGCCTCAGCGCGGCAGGAACACCTCGTCCTTGCCCAGCCCGGTGATCTTGCGGATGCCGCCGATGAGGTAGAACAGGCC
>JAUIGD010000585.1 GCA_030430255.1 Verrucomicrobiia bacterium | reverse complement strand
AACGGCTCCGGAGCACCGAACCTCGGGCTGGGGCTGGCCTTCTCCGGCTTCCCGCTGCTGGACATCGCCGGCAACGACTCCGGGGCGACGCTGGACGTGGACTCCGGTTTCACGACCTTCAACAACAACGGCTGGGGCGGCGGCACGCAGGACAACGTGATGATGGAGGGTTGGTACGGCTTCGGCGACGCGGAGAGCTTCACCGTCAACAACCTGCCCGCCGACCTGACGGCGGGCGGCTACGACGTGATCATCTACGGCGACATCGGCGGGGCGCGGGCGATGGACTACACGGTCGCCGGCCAGACGGTCACCATCGACGACCCGGGCACCGACTTCACGCCGGGCACCGCGTTCGCAGAAGGCGTCAACTTCGTGCGGGTCTCCGGTTTGACCGCGGCGAGCTTCACCATCACGGGCAACGCGCTCGCCGACGGGCGCTCGGCGATCAACGGACTGCAGATCGTGCCGACGCCCGTCGACCTGATCGACGCCTTCACCGCGGACGCCGAGGTCGTGCCGCCGGGCGCCTCGGTGACGCTGAACTGGGACGTGGTCGGCGACTTCGACACGGTGGAGATCGACGACGGCTCGGGCTTTGCCGACTTCACGGGTCAAACGGCGGCCGGCACTGGCATCGGCAGCGCGTCCTTCACGGTGACCGCGCCGGTGACCTTCACGCTGCGGGTCACGGACGGCGACGGCTTCACCGACGAGGCGCAGCTGTTCGTGCTGGTCGGCGCGCCGCGCATCGACGCCTTCGCGGCGCCCGGCGGGGAGCAGGTCGAGGCGGGGCAGCCCGTGACGCTGGAGTTCTCCGTGCTCGGCGCCGACTCGCTGACGATCGACCCCGGCGGCATCGATGTCACCGGCGAGACCTCGGTCGAGGTGACGCCGACCGAGGACACGACCTACACCCTGACCGCGACCAACGCCTCCGGCTCGGTGAGCGCGGAGGTGAGCCTGACGACCTTCCCCTACCCGCCGCCGACCAGCCACTTCGACGCGGCGACCGCGGCCAACACCGACACCGAGTGGTTCGACGAGGTCGGCGGCAACGATTGGACGCTCGCGGGCGTGCTGCGCGACCCGGCGATCGACAGCGCGGCGACGACCCTGACCGCGGCCTACCGGCAGCTCGATCCGGTGTCGGCGACGCAGGGCGGCGCGGCGGCGGCCTTCCCGACCGGCGACTACACGGTGGAGATGTGGGTGCGGCTGGGGGCGCTGGGCGCGGAGCACCAGGTGGTGTTCGAGAACGGCGGCGGCCAAAACGGGGCTGCGATCTTGGTCAGCGACGCCGGCCTGCGCTTCCTCGGCCACGGCGGCGGGATCCCCGGCGGGCCAGACGAGCGCAAAGTGGACGTCCTGCTGCCCCTGGACGGCGTCGACACAGGTGACTTCCTGCAGATCGCCTACGCGGTGCACGACGCCGAGGACACGGTCGACATCTCCGTCCGCGGCGCCGCGGGCGGGGCGGCCTCGACGACCGCCGCCGGCGATGTGACGCGCGGCGGCAACAGCGCCGGCCTGTTCACCTGGGCGGCCGGCATCGCCAACCTCGGCACCGGCCTGCAGAACCTCGGCGGCAACACCGAGGACCCGGCGGTGCAGGTGAGCGACCTGGCGGGGTTCGCGGGCGAGATCGCGATGATCACCGTGTTCTCCGGGGCGCTGAGCGAGGCGCAGCTCGGGCTGCGCTTCGACGCGATCGCCACCGGCGGCGCGCCCAGGCCCTTCGCCGTCACCGCGGTCGCCCTCGACGCCGAAGCCGGGACGCTGAACCTGACCTGGAACTCGCGCCCCGGGCGGCTCTACGCCATCGACGCATGGGACCCGGGTTTCGGCTGGGGCGAGATCGAGGACTCGATCGCCAGCGGCGGCGCGACGACCAGCTACGCCGTCCCGGCCGGCCCCGAGGGCGGCACCCTGCTCGTCCGCGTCCGCGACGGTGAATAGGGCGTTTCTGACTTGCCCGAACGGCGCCGACCTGCGAGAACCTTCGCCCTCCATGCGCATTTTCCGCCTTCTCTTCATCGCCTTGTTCGCCAGTTCGCCGACGGGTTTCGCCGCGGGCATCTACATCGCCATGCACAACGGCGGCACCACGGTGAACGCGATGAGCACGCGCCCCGCCGGCACGGTCGTCGATACCTCCGCCGACACATGGAACAACCCGGCGCGCAACGGCTCCGGGGCGCCGAACCTCGGGCTGGGGCTGAGCTTCTCCGCCTTCGCGCTGCTCGATTCGACCGGTGCGGCCACCGGGGCGACGCTGGACGTGAGCTCGGGCTTCACCACCTTCAACAGCAACGGTTGGGGCGCGGGCACGCAGGACAACGTGATGATGGAGGGCTGGTACGGCTTTGCGGACGCGGAGAGTTTCACGGTCAACAACCTCCCGGCCGAATACCTCGTCGGCGGCTATGATGTCATCATCTACGGCGACGTCGCGGGGGGCCGGACGATGGACTACACGATCGGCGGCCAGACCGAGACCATCGTCGACCCGGGCACCAACTTCACGCCAGGCACGGCCTTCGCGGAGGGGGCCAACTTCGCGGTGTTCTCCGGTTTGAACTCGGCGAGCTTCACGATCACGGGCAACGCGCTCGCCGACGGGCGCTCGGCCATCAACGGTGTGCAGATCATCCCCGTGCCGGAGCCGACCGGCGCGGCGCTGGCCGCGTTGGGCGCCATCGGCTTGCTGTGCCGCAGGCGGCGCTAGCCCAAATCGATCACCAAGCTCCGGGCTGTGGCTCGCCCTCGTTGACGCTGAGGGTGTTGGCGTGGTGACCGGCTCGGGCAGGGTGTTCACCCAGCCGCAGCGCCGATC
>JAUIGD010000115.1 GCA_030430255.1 Verrucomicrobiia bacterium | reverse complement strand
CGTGTTGGTGCCGGACACCAGCAGCGCGGGGGAGAGGCCGTTGAAGGTTTGGAACCCCTCGGTGCTGGTGTCGCCGTTGGAGTACTCATCGAACGCCATGTCGGCGTCCATGTTGGAGCTGCGCCAGAACTCGACGCCGTTGAGATAGATCGCGGCGCCGTCGTCGTGGCGGACGCGCATGTCGATCGCGGTGACCACGGCGGCGTCGGCGACCTCGAAGGTCGTGCGGAAGTAGGTGGTGGCGTACTTGTTGTTCGAGCTCGGCCCGAAACCCACCGTCGTGACCACATCCCCATCGCCGTAGCCCAGCTTCGCCGGCCCGCTGCCCCAGCCGCTGTCGTCGTAGGCCGGCGCGCGCCAAGCGACCCCTTGATCCGAGCCGTCGTCGAGGTATCTCCAAGTGCTGCCCGCCGGTAGCACCGTGACCGGCACCGCCGCGCCGCCGCCGCCCGCCGTCACCAGCGCGGTGCCGAGGCCGTTGCGGACCTGCACCGTGTTCGGCGTCAGCAGCACGCCGGGGACGTTCGTCGTCAGCGCCGCCGCCGTCTCCCAGACGTCGCGGGCGTAGCTGCCATCCGGGTTGCGGAAGTCGACCCGGACGAGGAACGGCACACCGGGCAGATAGGTGTCGCGCGCCGTCAGGCGCAGCTGGCCCTGCGAGGCGCTCCCGGTCAGTGTCCCGGAGACCGCGGTCGCCGCCCCCGTGTCGTTCCACACCATCAGGAACTCCTCGTGGAGCAGCTCCCCCGCGCCGTTTCGGTCACTGTGGAAGGTGACGTTGACGCGGTTGAGGCCGGGGTTCAACACGGAGCCGCCGCCGGCCGGCACGCTCAGCGCCCAAGTCCCCGCCCGCGCGTTCATCGCGGCGGGCTGGCCGTTGACCATAACCGAGCGCGTGAACGCCGCGTGGAAGTCGCCGCTGAACAGCGCCGCCCCGTTTGCCGTTCGCCGGTAGCCCTCGACCGACGCGGGCAGGTTGCTGCCGGCCGAGTAGCTGCGCGGGATCTGCGCGAACGCGTTGGCGCGCCGCGCGGCGACGAAGTCCTTCATCTCCCCGACGACGCCAGCCGATGCCCAACCGCCCACCGCACGATCGATGACCGGCCCGATCAGCTCCGGCTTGTATTTGCCCTCGAGCAGGGCCAACACCGTCGCGTAGTAGAGCGGGACGATGTCGGGGTGGTTGAGGAACTCCTCCAGACCGTCCACCCCGTCGTAGGTGAACAGCGACAGCGTCTCGCCGCCGGTGCGCGTCCCCTGGTCGAGCTCGGTGTCGAGATCGTGCGGCACCAGTTTGAACCGCGGGTCGAGCACCCCGCGGTAGAGGGCGTAATCGTCGCCCTTCTGCGTGTTCAGCCCGCCCTCGCGGTTGCCGACGAGGGCGTCCACGGCGAGGTAGTGCAGCCACTGCCCGACGTCGACCACCGCCGACACGTCCTCGAGGTAGGTGGCCGCCGGCGAGTTGTTCAGCGCGTCCGTCAGCGCCACCAGGTCCGACCAGTCGTCCTGCGAGCGGTTGGTCTGTTTGAAATAGGTGTTCTGGTAGGCGAGCGGGTCCGCCCCTTCGTACTTCAGGTCGCCCTCGTCACCCGTGACCTCGTCGTCGCGCACCTGATAGAGGTTCCCGTTCGGGTCGTTCGGCCAATGCGCCGCCGCGAAGTCCGCATCGAGCGACTCCGTGCGCGCGTAGCTGCCGAACATGCGCGACCCGCCTGGCTCGGCGAGGTCGGCCCCGTTGATCCGCAGCTGCGCCGGGATCGTGTCCGCGGCCTCGACCCCGAGCCACTGGTAGAGCCAGCTGCCCGCCACCTGCGAATGCGTGTAGCGGGCGTTGAACTTGATCGACTCCAAGCCCTCCCAGGCGTCGTCGCCCCGGAACTTCACCAGGTGGTTGTTGGGTGGCCCGAGGCGGCTGCTCGCGCCGCGGTTGCGGATGCTCGCCAGGTAGCGGGCGCGCGTCCCCGTGCCCTCGGCGCTGATGAAGGTGCAGTTCATCTCGGCGTTGCTGTCCGCCTGGTTGGACGTCGATCCGATCTGCGCCAGCTCGGCGCGCTCGGCGTCGGTCATGACCACGTAGTAGGTCGGCTGCGCGCCGGGCACGCAGGCGGCGTCCGCGTCGTAGGTGTCATCGACTTGATAGAGCGCGTTCGCCAGGTGCCCGCCGCCATCCACCTCGGCCGGCCAGCTGCGCACGTTCGTGCCATCGCTGGCCTCGACGTAGAACTCGACCACCGTCCCGTCGGCCTGTGCGGGGATCTGCGCGGCGAACCGGTCGCCGCCGTCATCGGCCATCGCGACCGGGGCGAAGCCGGCGCCGCCATCGGCGCGCCAGTAGAGCGTCGCCGACGCGGCGGCGAGAGGTGCCTCGTCGCGCAGTTCCACCTCCACCTTCACCGGGTCACCGGAGCCGGGGATGAGCGGCGTGTGCCCGAACCGCGTGATCAGGGGGGCCACGTCAGCCGCCGCCACCGAGTTGGCCGCCCCCGGCGTCCCCCCGTCCGCAACCGAAGCGGCCCAGTTTTGCCCGTTGTTGTTGCTCAGCGCCGGGTTGATGAGCTCCAGCGTCCGCCCGCCGCCATCGTGCGGCGCCACCCAGGTCCAGCCACGGTGGCCGCGATCGAGCTCGCCCCGCGCGCGGACCGCCCAATCGCCCTGGTCGGCGTAGTCGACCTGATCCACCTCCGCCCCCGACGCGTCGCGCAGGCGCAGGGTCTCCCCCGAGTTCGAGAGCCTCCCCTGCCAGGGGCCGAGCGCCGCCGGGGCGCCGGGGTGCGCCGCGGCGAAGGCTCCGGGGTCTGCGGCGACGACCAGGTAGCCGCCGGGCGGAAGCGTCGCCGCCGCGAAGGTGAAATCCACCCCCGCGCTCAGGCGCCATGCCGTGAGGTCGACCGCCGTCTCGTCGGGGTTGTGCAGTTCGAGCCACTCCGCTTCGACCGGCTCGGGGCCGCCGGGATGTGCGGGGTGATAGTGGATCTCGGAGATCAAGGGCGCGGCGCCCGCGAGGGAAGCAGACGCGACGAGCAACGCCGCGCAGGACGGGGCTGATTCGGACATTCGGGGAGTTGGGTGGGGAGTGGGGGTGAGCAGACCGGACGCGCGGGGGGAAGAATGCGCAGGCTCGGCCGCGAACCTTAACCGAGGATTCCCTCTCGCGGGGTAAATTTCCGCGCCGCCCCGAGCGGCTCGCATCATCCCACCCGGAAGCGCTCGAGCGCCTCGGCGGTGGGCGTCGTACCGGCCCCCGGCTCCTCCGGTGGCAGGAAGAACCCTCCCTCGATCCGCAGCGGTTCGACGAAGCAGTCGCGGATCCACGGGATGAATTCCAACAGGCTGATGCCGCGGTGCGCCAAGCCGAGATGCACCTGGACTTGTGCCATATCGCCGGCGTGCGGGGTCACCGGCAGGCCTGCCGCCAAGCCTGCGTCGCTCACCTGCCAAGCCTCGCTGACGCCGCCCAGACGGGTGGCATCAGGCTGGACGAAGTGCACCGCCCCCGCGGCGATGAACTCCTCGAAGGCGGCGAGCGAATAGAGCATCTCTCCCAGCGCCACCGGGGTAGCGATGGAACGCGCCAGCTCGGCGTGCCCGCGGACGTCATCATGCCATAGAGGCTCCTCGATCCAGGCCACATCGAAGTCCGCCAGGCGCCCGGCCACCTGCGCCGCCGACGGCATCCGCCAGCGCCCGTTCGCATCGGTCATCAGCCGCACCCCCGGCCCCACGGCAGCGCGCACCGCCTCGACGCGGCGCAGATCCTCATCAGGATCTTCTTTGCCGACCTTCATCTTGATGCTTCGAAACCCCTCGACCTCGACCAGGCGCTTCGCGTCGTCGACCAGAACGGCCCGTGAGAAATTCAACCAACCGCCATCGGTGTTGTAGGCCTCCAGGGGCTCCGGCTCCGCCGGCGCCGCCTGCCCCTCCCCGAGAATCCGCCAGAGCGGTTCACCCGAGGCTTTCGCCCGGAGATCCCAGAGCGCGATGTCCACGGCGGCCAGCGCCATCGTCGTGATCCCGGCCCGCCCCACCCAGTGCATCGGCGGGTCGTAGGCCAGATCCCGCCACCGGTCTCCGACCTCCGACGCCTCCTTACCGATGAGCAGGGGTCCGTAACAGTCGGCGATGCAAGAGGCGATCAGCCGATCGCTTGCGAGGTGCGCGTGGGTGCCGGTGAACCCGTAGCCCACATGGTCCGTATCCGTCTCCAGCATCACCCCCGGCACCCCCCAGTGCGTGATCGCATGCGTGCTGTCGGCGATGCCACCGCGGGTGACGGGGATGTGGAGGACGAAGGTCTGTAGCGACGTGATGGTCATCGGTCGAACCAAAGCCAAGGCGGGTCGCGAATCCAAGCCCGATTCGACCACCGCCCCTCTCGCTCAGAAGCACCCGCAGCAACGACCACCGCCGCCTCGCGATCGGCACAAAAAAAAACCGCACCCGGCCAGCGGCCAAGTGCGGTTTTTTGAAAAACTTCGCAGGGGTCCGGGTTTAGACCATGTCCTTGAGGTTCTTGAGGGGGCGGATCTTGACCACATTGCTGGCCGGCTTCGCCTTGAAGATGGTGGGTTCGCCGGTGAACGGGTTGGTGCCGGCGCGCTCCTTGGTGGCCGGCTTGTGCTGGCGCACGATCTTGCACAGACCGGGGATGGAGAACTGACCGGGGCCGCGCTTGGCGAGCGCCTTGGCGATCTGGTTGCTGAGTGAGTCGAGGACGGAGGCGACCTCTTTGCGGGCAAGGCCGGTCTCGTCCGCGATGGCGTTGAGGATCTCGGTCTTGGTGGGTGCTTTCTTTGCTTCTGCCATGGTAGCGATGTGGTATTTCGGTTTGATTTGGTTGGTTGTCGTCACGCCGCGATGGGCGAGCGGCCTATTCTACGCGGTTTACGCCCGGGTCAAACCAGAAAACCCTTTAAAAAAAGGGGTTCGCGAGCCCTCGACTCGAAGGCCGCCCGACCCGATGTTGCCCCGATGTCCGCCCGCCGGTTCACCCTCCCTCCCCTCGCCTACCGCCCGGCGTTCTGGTGGGGTTGCTATGCGCTGTGGTTCGCGGTGCTCTTCGGACTCAGCTCCATCTCCAAAGTGCCCTCCGGCACGCCGCAGTTCATGCTGTCCGACAAGTTCGCACACGCCGCCTATTTCACCGCCGGCTCCGCCGCGCTGGCCCTCGCGGTCGCGCTGCGGCCCGGTTCTCGTTTTAGTTCCAATCCATTGCTAGTCATCTCGGCCTGCCTCCTCGCCGCAGCGCTGGTGGGCGCCTTCGACGAGTGGCATCAGTCCTTCACCCCGGGGCGCAGCGGCAACGACCTCGGCGACTGGGTCGCCGACCTCGTCGGCGGGCTTTTGGGCGCTTTGTTAGGACGAGCGGCGCTCCGGCGCCTCGGGCGGGGTGCGCCGGCGCCCGCCGCCGCCGGCCGGTAGCACCGGGGCTTGCAATCCCCTTCCTCCGGCGTCCACTTCCGGCAGCCATGAAGCCCCGCCGCCTCGCGTCCCCGACCGCCGCCCTCGGCGCGGGCGCCCTGCTGGCGATGAGCTTCCCCGGCTTCGATCATGGGTGGTTGGTGTGGGCGTGGATGCCCCCCCTCCTGTGGGCGCTGTGGCTCCCCTCGCGCCCCCCGGAGCCGGCGCCGCGCAGGGCCCTGCGCGGCTTCGCCCTCGGCTATCTGGCCGGGCTCGGCTTCTTCCTGCTCAACCTCTCTTGGCTGAGCCACATCCACCTGAGCGCCTGCACCCTGCTGCCCGCGTTCTTGGCGCTCTACTTCGGCGCTTGGGGCGCCTTCGCCGCCACCGTCGGCCGGCCGGGGTTCATCGACGCCCCGGCACCGGCAGAGAGCGATGACCCTTGGGAGTTCGCCGTCCGCCCCGCCATGCAGAGCATCGCCTGCGCCGCCCTCAACGCCGGCGCCTGGTGCGGCCTCGAGTGGGTGCGCGGCTGGTTCCTCACGGGCTTCGGTTGGAACGGGTTGGGCGTCGCGCTCCACGACGAACTGGTGTTCGCCCAGTGTGCCGACCTCGTCGGCGTCACCGGCCTCGCCTTTCTCGTCGCCTTCCCGGGGAGCATCCTGGCCGCCGTCCTCGTCCGTCTCCGGCGCGAGATCGCCGTCGCCCGCCTGCGGCCCCACTACGACTTCGCCGCGGCCGTGGTGCTTCTCGTCGCCGCCTTCTTCTACGGCTCGGGCAAACTCTCCGCCCGCCCCGGCGAGACGATCGGCATCCGCACCCTGCTCGTCCAGGGTGGTGTCCCGCAGACGGACAAGGTCGAAACCATGTCGGCCGCCAACGACGCGGAGCGGCGCGTGCTCTACCGCGATGCGATCCAGGCGATCTACGACCACTACTACAAACAGACCAACGAGTTCCTCCAGTTCGCCGATTTCGACCTCGTCATTTGGCCGGAGAGCTCACTGCCCTACTCGCTCGGCGATCCGCACAACCGCGACTACCTGGACGACCTGCTCGCGGTGAAAGATTTCGAGCTCGTGCTCGGGCTCAACGAGCGGGTTCCGACCCGGGGCGACTACAACTCCATCGTCGCCCTGCGAGGCGACAGCGCCTCCGCCCGCACCTACCGCAAAGTCCACCTCGTCCCCTTCGGGGAGTACGTGCCCCTGCGCGACCGGTTCCCCTTCCTCGAGAAGATCGCCAGCAACGCGCTGGGGAAAGACTTCCTCGCTGGCGAGACCACCGCGCCGCTGCCCATGACGAAGCCGGAACCTTACGGCATCATCCCCTTGGTCTGCTTCGAGGACACCTTCGGCGACCTCGCCCGCCGCTTCGTCCGCGACGGCGAACCGCAGCTCATCGTCAACGTCACCAACGACGGCTGGTTCGGCGAGAGCGCCGCTTCGGCCCAGCACTTCGCCAACGCCCGCTTCCGCTGCATCGAACTTCGCCGCCCGATGGCGCGCTGTGCGAATACCGGCTTCACCTGCATCATCGACAGTGCCGGCAGCCTACACGACCGCTGGGGGAGATCGCCGGATTCCCCGCCCCGGCTCTTCACCGACCGGGAAGGCTCCACCTTCGGCGTCGGCCGCCTCGCCGACGAGATCCAGATCTCCCGGAACCCGCCGACGACGCTCTACGCGAGGATCGGCGACGCCTTCTCCATTTCGCTCGGGTCGCTGGCGCTCGCGGCCGCCGCGCTCCAGGCGCTCCGGAGGCTGAAGCGGCGTCGCCCAACCCCGCCCGAACGCGAGAAAACCCGGCCCGCTGGCGACGCTTAACCCGCGTGCACAAGATCGCCACCCCAACCGCGCTGGTCGCGGGCATCGCGCTCGGCTTCCTCATCCGCCCGCTCGTTTCCCCGGAAGCATCCACCGCCCCCGACACGACAGGGGGGGCGGTTGCCGCCCCGGGCCCGGCGGGGGAGGAGCCTCCGTCTGCGGCGACCACCGGCGCTTCGGCGCCCTCCGCGCTGGAGAGCGGCCGGGCTGCCGACAGGGGCGCGCGCCCATCCGCCACACGCGGCATCGATGACGGCGCGGGGGCGGGTTTTGACCCCACGTCCCTCATCGCCGCGATGGAGAAGCAACAACAGGAGCGGGACGAGAGGCGCACCGAACTCAAAGTCGCCGAGGTCGGCGCCGCGCTCGCCTTGGACGACCGCCAGGCCGAATCGCTGCGGGCGCTGCTCAAGGATCTGGCCCAGGGCCGCCGCGGTGGCCTCGCGAGCCTGATCGGCGCGGCGGGGAGCGGCGATGCCGAGGCCATCACCGCGATCATCGGCGGCGACGGCGCTGCGCAGGCGCCCGCCGAGGAGGCGTTCCTCGCCCAGCTCAGCCCAGAGCAGACCGAAGCCTACGAGAGCTACCTCGAACGGCAGCGGGCCAACGCCGCCGAGGCCACCGCCAACCGCGAACTCGCCCACCTGCAATCGCTGTTCTCGCTGTCCGAGGAACAGAAGGACGCGGCCTTCGAGGCCTTCGCCGCCGCCGCGGCCGAAAGCTCGGACTCCGATCCCGTGTTCGGGCCACCCGCAGGGGCCGATCTCGGGGCGGCGCTCGCCATGGGCGAGCGGAAGCGGGAACTCCTCGAACCCATCCTCTCCGAAGCCCAGATGGCAGTCTACCGAGAGTCACCCTCGGTCATGCAGGCCTTCACCCTGCCCGCGGGCACCGGCTCTGGGGGCCAGGCGATCTTCCACATCGAGAGCGCGGTCGACCTCATCCCCCCGCCCCCTCCGAATTCCGAGGACGCCCGCAGCGACAATTAGGGCAAGCCGCGGACCGGGGCTCGGTGACCGATTCGGGATAGGCCGGGACCAGCCCCCTACGTTCGGCGCTTGCGATGCACCCCGACATGGCGCTTCGTGGCGCGCCGATGCCCACCACCCTCCTCGCCTCCGAAGAACGCGCTGCCGAACTCAAACAGCTCGCGGGCGACTGGCTATCCCACGACCTCACCACCGACCAGGTCGATCACCTGGAGCTCCTGCTGCGCGGCCTACTGGCGCCCGCAGACGGCTACCCGCCCGGACGCCCGCTCGCCGTGGGCGCCGAACTCGCCGGGCGCGCCGCGACCGGTGAGCCGATCGCCCTGCGCGATCCCGAGGGGGTCGTGCTCGCCGCGCTCACGCCTTCGTCCATCCAGAGCGACGCCATCGCCGGCCGGGTCGAGGGCCTTGAACTGCCGCTGCGCTACGACCACCGCGAGCTCCGCGAAGACCTCGATGCCGCGGGCGGGCTGGCGATCTTCACCAGCGTCCCCCTCCACCGCAGCGGCATCGAAGCCGCACGGCAGGCAGCGGTGGTGACGGGCATCCCCCCCACGGTGTTTCTCATGGTGGGCGGGCGCACCGAGCCGTTCGCACTCGTCCGCCTGCTCAAGGCCGCGCTCCCGCACCTGCCGGACGGCACCAAGCTACGCCTGCTCCCCGTCGCCCCCGGCGATGCGGAGACCAGGGCCGCGGTCGAGGCGAACGCGAACGCCGCCGCCGTCATCGAGATCGACCCCGGCACGCCCGACGACACGTTCCCCGAAATCGCCGCGCTGCTCGCCGAGGTCGATCCCCCGCGGTCCGCCCGCGGCCTCACCGTCTTCTTTACCGGGCTCTCCGGTTCCGGCAAATCGACCATCGCCAACCTGCTCCGCGTCCGCCTCAACGAGCGCGGGGGGCGCACCATCTCGCTGCTCGACGGCGACCTCGTGCGCAAGAACCTCTCCTCCGAACTCACCTTTTCCAAGGAACACCGGAACCTCAACATCCAGCGGATCGGCTACGTCGCCTCGGAGATCACCAAGCACGGCGGGCTCGCCATCTGCGCCCCGATCGCCCCCTACGACGCGGTGCGCAAGCAGGTGCGCGAGACGGTTTCCGCGCACGGCGACTTCATTCTGATCCACGTCGCCACCCCGCTCGAAGCCTGCGAAGCGCGGGACCGGAAGGGGCTCTACGCAATGGCGCGCGCCGGCAAGATCAAAGAGTTCACCGGCATCAGCGACCCCTACGAAGTCCCCGGAGACGCCGAACTGGTCGTCCAGACCACCGGCTGCACCCCAGACGAGGCCTGCGATGAGGTGCTCGCATACCTCGAGCGCGGCGGTTGGATCTAGCGCGGATCGATCACCAAGCTCCGGGCTGCGGCTTGCCCTCGTCGATGCTGAGGGCGCTGGCGTGGAGTTCGCCCCGGGCGGGGTGTTCACCCAGCCGCTTCGCCGATCCCTGCCGCCGCCTACTCAGCCTCAACGACTGGCGGCACCTCGCCTGCGGACGTGGTGATCGATCCGGGCCAGGAGGAATGGCGCTCGTTTAAGGATAGGCATCGACGGGTGGCAGCGTCCCGGTGCCCGCTCGCTTGGAGCCGTCAAGGCATCCGGGGCGTCCCCGGGGCTCGACCCGCTGGTTTCATGGCGGGGTCCTTCCGGCGCTACGCTTGTCAGGATGACACAGCCCTTCCTCGGAAGGGCTGGTGGCCATCCCCACACACCGCCCTCAACTCCACAGTATTGTCACCCTGAGCAACGCGAAGGGCCTCTCACCGCGGCCCGCGTCTCCGGAGCCATTCGTGTTGACCGATCTCACCGCCTCCCCGGTTGGAAACTCGACTCCGAGGGGCTGTTCCGCGCACGGCGAAGACGGCGGCACCCACGAGGATCTCCCGGAGCGAGCATCGGCTCTGTTCTCGACCCAAACCGTTGGGAACCGGCTTAACCGAGCGCCATTCGGGCTAGGCGGGCTAGGCGGGCTAGGTCTCCTAGCGGCGACCGCGAAAGGCGATCATCTTCACCAGGGTCTCGGTGACGTCGTCGCTCGTCGCGTAGAAATCGGCCCCGAACACCATCACCCACCCGCGGTGCACGCGCTTGCCCATCAGCACCGCCCCATCGCCATCCTTCGCCTGCCCCCAGATCTGCCAGCCGGCGGTCTTGCGGTAGAAGTGGGTAGCATTGACGTTCTCCACCACGCCGTCCACTTTCGCCTGAAGCTTTTTCCCCTCAGGCGTGAACTCCCAGCTTCCGCCACCGCCGCCGGACTGCAACGGCCCGAGGCCGCAGGCGTTGAAGAACTGCTGCGCCCCGGAGGTCGGACTGAGGAAGATGATGTTCCCGCCCCTGCGCAAGAAGCTGCGGAAGACATCCGCCCACCCCCCGGCCTTGCCCGCTTTGCCCCCGGCGGCCGCTTCCAATTGCGCCATCTGAAAACTCTCCATCTCCGGGACGAGCAGCACGCGCGCGCGCCTCAGGTCGCGGAGAAACTCCGCATCGGGCGTCTTCGCCATCGACTTGAGCAGCTTCCGTTGCGGGATGTGCGGCTCCAACGCCTCCAGGGTCTTGCGAAACTCGTCGTCCTCGTCCGCGAAGCCGCCCCAGACCAGGACCGGCGCCGTCGCCCCCACCCCCTGCTGGTTGAAACTCACCGTATCGACGCGATCGAGCGGGACCGCGAAGGCGTCCTTGCCCAGCGCCGAAACCAGCAGGTCGGCGCCGCGGATCTCGACGCGCTCCGCCCAGAGCATCCCCCCCGGCGAGAGCGACACGAGATGCTTCAACTCCTCGGGTTCCGCGTCGAGCAGGTCGGCCGCTTCGCCCTCATCCCCGCCGGCGGGAGTGTCCGGGGCGACGGCGTTGTTGCCGGGGTCGTCCTCGACCTCGACGTCGCCCGCCAGCAATTCCTCTGCGGCGCCCACCTCCGCCTGCGGGTCGGGGAACACCATCAGGTCGATCAGGCTCAACGGGATCTCTGCGGTGAGGATCGGGCTGGCGATCCGCAGCCACTTCTCCGAGTCGAGCGAGGGCAACAGCTGCCCGGCGACGATCTCGCCCGTCGACAACACCGCGAGGTGGCGCCCCGGCGCCTCGGGCAAGGCCACCCCCGCCACAGCTTCGCCCAACGGCTCCAGCCGTTCGACGCGGGTGATCCCGTCGAGCGGCAGATCGATCCGAGCGGCGCTGCCGACCATGGCGACCGTCATCGTCGCGTCGCCCACCGCCATCAGTTGCCCCGGCACCTCCGAGCCGTCTTTGAGAACGACGCGATACTCCAGTTCGCCCGGTGGCGCCGGTTCGTTGGCATCGCTCCCCGGCGCCCGACGGCTCAGCGAAGTGACCTTTTCCAAGGGCAGGATCAGCTCTTGGTCGGGCTGCAGCGACGGCCGAAACCGCAGATGCCGGTCGTCCAAACCCAGCACCTCCCCGGCCATGGCGACCGATAGGGTCAAGGTTTCCGGCACCGCATCCACCGCTTCGATCTCCCCCTCACCGGTCTCCCCCCCGCCTGCCTCGTCCCCGCCGGGCTCCTCCTCCCCTGCCTCCTCTTCAGCCGGATCGTCCGCAGCAACCCCGTCCGCCTCCGGCGCGCTCTCTCCGCCCCCTTCGGCGCCCCCTTCGGCATCGGGCGCCTCCTCGGCCTCGGGCGCATCATCCGCTTCGAGCTTCGGCAAGCGGTCGAGCATCTCTCTGACGCGTTCGGCGACCGGCGGCTTGTCCCCTTCTGCCGCATCGGCCCCTGCAGGTGCGTCTCCGGGTTCTCCCTCCTCCTCGTCGGCCTCGGCCGCCTTCTCGGCAGCCGCTGCTTCTTCCGCGGCACGGCGCTCCTCCTCCGCTGCCGCCGCACGCGCTTCGGCGATGGCGGTCGGCAACTCCCGCTGGTGGCTGACCTCGACCCACCAGGTCTCGCCCGCCTGCAGGCGCGGGGCGAACCACCCGGTGGAGGCGGTACACGCCACGACGAACAAGATGGAAGTCCTAGCGAACATGGAGCGAAGAGATGACCGATTTGACCCAGACTTTCACCGCATACCCCTCAGGCGTGTACTCGGCCAAGCCTTTCTCAGTCCCGACCAAGGTGTTCCCGTTCGGCAGGCGGGCAGCGCAGGTGATCTCGCTCACCCCTTTGGGCCGGATGCGGGCGAGGACCTCCCCGCCATCAGGGCTGAGTTCCAACAGCTCGAGCGCCGAGAGTTCAACCTCGCCGAGCCCCCCGTTGTTCCCACCGCCGCCCTTCTCCTCCTCGGCCACGACGACCACCAACAAATTGCCATTCGGAATCCGCTCGACCCAAGACGGGCGCTCGAGTCCGTCCCGCTCCCAGAGCAACTGGCCGTCGCCATCGTATTCCGCGACACGGCCGCTCCCCGGGTGGGCGCAGAGGTAGCGCCCCGGGCGGAGGCGCCCGAACGAGACCACTTCCTCGCCGAGCTTCCACACGCCGACGCGGTCGCCGGTGACGCTCAAAGCCTCCACTTCTTGCCCGATCGCCATCAGCAACCGCCCGCCCTCGGCAGGGGCGCAGCCGCCCCCAGCCGGCAGCCCGCTGACGCGCCAGATCTCGGCGCCGTTGGAGGCGAACACCGCCACCTGCCCGCCCTCGTCATCCCCGGCCGAGACGACCACCAGCCCGGCCGCTTCGTCGAACACAATGCGGTCAGGCCGGATCTCGCCGATCGCTGCCGCCAGCGGGTGATCCCCCTGCGCGTGCCCGCTCGTGTTGAACGCGGCGACCGCCTGCCCTTTGCCCGGGCGCTGCCCGACGAGGACGCGATACTCCCCCCTGCCAGCGGCACCCAACACCGCGGGGATCGCGATCTTTTCGCCACCGGCCAGGTAGTTTTCCCAGCGCCCCGCCGCCTCCGCACGCCTCGCTCCCGTATCGTAGGCGGCGAATCCGAAGTCCTCGCCAAACATTGCGCGCAGGAGCGCACCCGCCTCGTGCCGCACCCGCAGCGAATCGGCACCGAGCAAGCCCACCAGCGCACCGGCCGCCTCCGGGTCACCCGCCGCGACCCGCCCGCGCGAACGCGCCAACTCCGCCAACTCGCCTTCGCCACCCCGATCCGAGCGCCCGTCGCCGCTGTCCGGAGCGCGGTAGCCGAGGGCGAAAGCCGCCATCTCTGCCGCCGCCGGAGAGTCGCCCGCCAACGCCGCCCGCAGCAAGCCTTCGGCCTGGTCGTCACTGGTCTTCGCCAAGGCCAGTTCCATCACCCGGAGCAGGTCCCAGTAGTGCTCAGGAGAGAAGCTTGAGCCGGTCGTCAGAAGGCGCTCCGCGAAGCCGGACCCCGCCTCCGCGGCGATCTTCTCAGCCGCGTGGAACAGGGCATCGACCCGCCGCCCCTTCACCCGCACGTTGAGGATGTCTTGGATGCGCCGGCCCATCTCAACGCCGGCCTCCGCGCGCGCTTCGCCGAGCAGGTGCCCGAGCGCGGAGCCGCGCATCGCCAACCGCTTGGATGCCTCGTTGCGCGCGCGGAAATCGTCGGAGTCGAGATCCTCGATCCACCCGCGTACAGCCGCCAGCCCCTCGGCGTCGAGCAACAGTTCATCGAGGCGATCCGAATACGAATCGACCGTCGGATCGTAGTCCAGCAGCGCTAAAATTTGCTGGCCCGCCGGCAGGCTCTTAAAAAGCGCCTCGCTCTCCTCTTTGGCCTTCTCCGCTGCAGAAGCTCCGTCGCCCCCTTCGCCGTCCGCACCCGCCTTCTCTCCAGCCTCCGCGCCGGCGGCTTCCGCCTCGCCTCCGACCTCCGGTTCGGCAATCAAGACCACCTCCCCCGCATCCACTGCCCCGCGGATTTCGATCCCCGCCAGTGCCGCTCCATCGACGACGATCTCGACGTCCCTTTCAGATTCCGCCAGCGCGGCGGACGGGGTTCCCAAAGCCAGTACAAGGAAGGACAGGGGTCGTGGGCAGAGGGAGCGCACCATCGGTCGGGTCAAACGGGTCGGCGGGAGCCTAAGCCATTGAGCCGACGGCTGCAAGGTCCGCCGGCCGGGGCCCGCGGTCACGCCTTCTTGGTCTTCTTCGCCCGCTTGCGGTCCGGGTAGAGGGCGCGGCACATCGGGCAGACCGTGCCGTCGCATCCCCGTGCGGTGCAATACTCACGCCCGTAGAAAATGATCTGCAGATGCAGGCGGTTCCAACTCGACTCCGGGAACAGCCGCTTCAGATCCCGCTCGGTCTGGGCGACGTTCTTGCCGGAACTCAGCCCCCATCGCTGCGCCAGACGGTGGATGTGGGTGTCCACAGGAAATGCGGGAACCCCGAAGGCCTGCGCCATCACCACCGAGGCGGTCTTGTGCCCGACCCCAGGGAGGGCTTCCAGCGCTGCGAAGTCGCGAGGCACCTCGCCGCCGTGCACGTCGAGCAAGATCCTCGACAGGCCGGCGATCGCCTTGGCCTTCTGCGGCGAGAGGCCACAGGGGCGGATGATCGCCTGGATCTCCCCGACCGGGAGCGTCGCCATCGTCGCGGCATCCGGCGCCCGCCTGAACAACTCCGGGGTCACGGTATTCACCCGCGCGTCAGTGCACTGTGCGGACAAGAGCACCGCCACCAACAGCGTAAACGCATCGCTGTGGTCGAGCGGGATCGGCGGATCCGGGTAGAGCCTGCCGAGTTCGTCGAGGACGAACGCACACCGCTCGGGCTTGGTCACCTGGCGAGCGGGATCGTCGTTGACGGCCTGGACCTCAGCCGCGGGTCGCCGCCGCAGCGGCCGCCCCGGAGCGGGTGGCGACGTCGCTCAAACGCGCCGTGATCTCTTGATACATGCGCCGGGTGTGGGCGACATGCGTGCGGCTTTTGAGGATGGCCGCGCTGGCCTCGAAGGAGCCCCATTCAAGGACCTGAATGTCCACATGACGCACCCCCCAAGCTTTCATCAGCGCCAGATTTGGGCGGTAGAGATCGACGGTATTGGTGCCGACCAAGGCGCTGCCGTAATCTTCCACGACATAGAGATAGGGTTCACCAGCGATGCGGAACTTCGTCCCCAAAGGGAAGCGGGACCAGTCGGCCGCCGCACTGCGGACCGCCCCGTAGCGGAGACGGGTCCCCGCCGCACTCTTCGAACCGTAGATCCCGCCCATCTCGTTCTCCGCGCAGCTGTACGCTGTCGTCCGCACCGTCATCACGCGACCACGCTGAGCGGGCGGTCTACGGGTGGAGACCGGGCGGCTGGAGGAGATCGGCCTCGGTGCGGCCGCCGCGGACTCGGTGCGTTCCCCC
>JAUIGD010000584.1 GCA_030430255.1 Verrucomicrobiia bacterium | reverse complement strand
CCCAGCGCGGGGTGATCTACGCCTTGCAGGCCGGTGGGGACCTCGAGGGAGGCGACATGGCGGAGTTGCGCGAGCGCTACTTCGGCAGCGGGGGCGAGCTGACCGTCACGCTTTCGGCCGCCGCCCCCCCCGAGGTGACAGGGGCGCTCCTGCAGGAGGTCTGGACCGATGTCGCCGCCTCCAGCGTCGCCGAGTTGGCGTCCAAGACGGCAGGCTTCGAATCGCGGCCCGACGGCACCGAAGCCCTCCCCACCTCACGGGCCGGGGTGAACATCGCCGACCACTACGGGGCGCGCATCCGCGGCTGGGTGCTCCCCAAGAAGACGGGCCTCCACACCTTCTACCTCACCGCCCGCGGTTCGGCCGAGCTCTACCTGGGCGACGGCGACTCCCCGATCGCCGCCGGCGACGCCCCGGTGGCCAAGGTCGATTCCGTTCTGCCCGATCCCGAGGAATGGCAGCACCCGGACGCCGGACGCCACACGGTGCGGCTCGTCGCCGGACGCCGCTACCCCATCGAGATCCGCCACCAACACGGCGCCGGTGGCGACCACTGTGCCGTCGGCTGGCAGCAGCCGCTCAGCACCACCCCGGTGGATGTCGGCGGCGTCGGCGTCGGGGGCGCGGGTGCCGCCGGCGAGGCGGAGGTCGCCGAACCTCCGATCACGCTGATCCCGGGCGAGTGTCTCCAGCCCTGGTCCGACGACGGGGCCCCGACCGAACTGCTCGCCGGCCCTCCCCCCCGCCTGTTCTTCAAGGTGCTCGCGCGGGACTCCGACCAGGACGACGACACCATCACCGATTGGGCCGAGCAACAGATGGGCGGCGACTACAACTACCACTTCGCGGACAAGTCGGCGACCGCATCGGGCCGCGACGACCTCACCACCTTGCTCGCCGCGCTCTCCGGCGGCTCCCAGGAAATCAGCCTCGCCGTCACCGATCTCGAGGGAACCGAAGACCCGCGCACGGCGGCGGAGTTGGGCGCGGAGACCCCGATCGGCGACGTCGTCGACGACCCCCTCAAAATGCGCATCCACCGCACCGGTTCGCTGCAGCCGCTCGCCGTGCAGTACACGATCGGCCCCGCCGGCCAACAGAGCGCCACCGCGACGCCGGGCGCCGACTTCGCCCAGACCGATGGCGCTGGAACCCCCATCGCCGGCACCCTGGTGCTCCCCTTCGGCGCCTTCGCCGGCGAAGTCGTCCTCACCCCCGTCGCCGACACCATCCACGAGTACCCCGAGAAGCTCCGCTTCACGCTGGCCGACCCCGGTGGCCCGGGTGCGGGCGACTACGACCTCGGTGCCGCCTACCAAGCGGATGGGACCATCTACGACGCGCGCGACATCCCCCAGCAGGAGATCCTCTTCGTCGGCCGCTCCGCCGAAGACCCGAACCACACCACCGCCACCAAAGGCACCGCCGTCGTCTCGGGCTTCCTCAACGGCCGCAAGGATTTCATGCGCCTGAACTCGCTCATCATGGCGCCGTTCAGCTCACCACAGAACGACTCCCACATCCACAAAGCCAACCCCGGACCAGCCGGCGGCCCGATCATCTACGAGATCACCGAGATCCCGGGTGACCCCGCCTCGGACCCGAAACTCGGCGAACTCCTCGACTACCCCTGGCCGATCCACGACATCCAGGGGATCGCCACCGGCACCCAGGTGATCGACGGCCTCTTCGCGCAGAACGGGGAGACGCCGGTCTACCTCAACTGGCACACCAACGACAACCAAGGCGGCGAGCTCTGGGCGATCTTCGGCGAGGAGTCGGGCTCCATCGAGGAACCCGACCCGCCCGCCGCACCGCCGGGCATCACCCCGCTGGCCGGCGCCGAACTCGAACGCGATGTCCGGCGCTTCCTCAACCAGGCCACCTTCGGCGCCACCGACGCGGAGGTCGCTGCCTTGATCTCCGAGATCACCACCACCTACGCCTCCGAACCGGTGCCCCGGATCGCCGCCTTCGAAGCGTGGATCGACTCCCAGATCGCCCGGCCGCAGACCTTCCTCGTCGACTATACCCTGGCCGCCGACAACCAAGAGTGGAAGCTGCGCGGCTTCTTCGACGCCTCACGCTGGTTCACCCACATCGGCGACGACCCCGCCAACCCGACCGTCGATGTCCCGGATCTCCCGGCGGCGTGGCCGTCCATCGACCGCTCGCGCCCCGACCCGAACGAGTGGTTCCCGGTCGCCGACTACCCGCTCTCCCAACAGCAGATCAACTGGGGCCGCAACGAGGACAACTACACCTTCTTCGACCTCGGCGAGGCGAACCACAGCAACCGCCGCCGCGGCCACTGGCTGCTCATGGCGAACGCCGAGGACCAGCTCCGCCAGAAGATGGGCTACTCCCTCCAGCAGATCCTCGTGGTTTCCGAGTCGCTCACCCGCGTCCGGTCGCACCACATCGCCGCCGCGAACTACCAGGACATGCTCAGCCTGCATGCCTTCGGCCACTTCCATGACCTATTCGCCTTCATCAACCGCAACCCCATCATGGGCAAGTGGCTCTCCAGCCTCAAGAACCAGAAGGCCTACGACATCAGCGGCGACGGCATCCCGGACGTCTTCCCCGACGAGAACCTCGCCCGCGAGGACATGCAGCTGTTCTCCATCGGCCTGTTCAACCTCTGGACCGACGGCACCCTCAAACTCTCCGAGGAGACCGGCCTCCCCGAGCCGACCTATGACAACGTCGACATCACCGAGTTCGCCCGCGTCCTGACCGGCCAGAGCTTCAGCCGCTACGCCTTCGACCCCGCGACCTGGGGCGTCGTCCCGGGCTTCGACACCGGCGACCCCTTCGACGAGGACAACGGCAACTACTCGGGCGACGAGGGCAT
>JAUIGD010000583.1 GCA_030430255.1 Verrucomicrobiia bacterium | reverse complement strand
GCCCCGGGGGCCCGGCATGGTCAATATCGCGAGCCGGCCCCGCCCGCGGGGAGAAAACGCGTCACCCTCCGGCCAGAACCCGCGCGCGGTGGCCCCCGCAAACTAAGTCCGACAGGCTCCTAGCAGGCGGTCGGACTGATGACCTTCGAGCCCGAACGTTTTATTTGAGCCACCCCGCAGTTTCGTCGCTGATCAGCACGGCCGAGGGCTCGCTGGACGGAAGATCCATGCCCTGCACTCCCGCGCGGGGCGCTCGGCGAGAGCCCTAGCGCTTCGAGCGCGCCGAACAAAAAGCGCGTGCGATCATCGACCGTTCGCGCTTGAATCCGAAGCGTCGCCCAGAGACAAAACCCAACTCTCCCACAAAATTCCGCTTGTCTGCTTTTTTGAACACTGTATAATTGTTCAACTAAAAGCAATAAAGACAAGATTATGCCCGCTATCGCCATGCCTTCGAAACCTGCCACGGAAGACAACAAAGCCGCTGCCACAGCCAAGAAATCGAGCAAGAACGGCTCGGGTGGGAGCCCGGTCGAAGATCCCGCTGCCGCGAAGCTCGCCGCCGCCCGCGCCAAGAACCTCGACCTCGCGATCCAACAGATCCAGAAGGACTATGGTGAGGGCTCGATCATCCGCATGGGAGATGGCTATCGCGTCGATGTCGATGTCATCCCAACTGGAAACCTGCTGATCGACCGTGCCCTCGGTGTGGGCGGGTTCCCCCGCGGGCGGATCGTCGAGATCTACGGGCCGGAGTCTTCCGGGAAAACGACCCTGACCCTGACGGCCATCGCCCAGGCGCAGAAACGCGGGGGGCTCGCCGCCTTCGTCGATGTCGAACACGCCCTCGACCCGCAGTATGCGAAGCGCCTCGGCGTCAACATGGATGACCTGCTCGTTTCGCAACCGAGTTCCGGCGAAGAGGCGCTGCGCATCGTCGAGACCCTCGTGCGCTCGAATGCGCTCGATGTCATCGTCTTGGACTCCGTCGCCGCATTGGTCACCAAGCAGGAACTCGACGGTGAGATCGGCGACTCCACGGTCGGTGCGCAGGCTCGCCTCATGAGCGCGGCCATGCGGAAGCTCACCTCGCTGATCTCGAAAGCGCGCACCACTTGTATCTTCACCAACCAGATCCGCGAGAAGATCGGCGTCATGTTCGGCAACCCCGAGACCACCCCCGGCGGGCGCGCGCTGAAGTTCTACGCCTCCGTCCGCGTGGACATCCGCCGTATCGGCGCGATCAAGCAAACGGACGGTACCGTCAGCGGCAACCGCACCAAGTTGAAGGTGGTCAAAAACAAGGTCGCGCCGCCCTTCACCGAAGCCGAGTTCGATATCATGTATAATGAGGGGATCTCCGCTGTCGGCTCATTGCTCGATCTCGCTCTCGAGCATGGCATCCTCCTCAAGCGGGGCTCGTGGTTCAGCTTCAACGGCGAGCAACTCGCGCAGGGGCGCGACGCCGCCAAGGAAGCCCTCAAGGCGGACGAGAAGCTCTACGCCGAAGTCGAGACGGCCGTTCTCAAAGCGATGAACCCCGAGGAACAGGAGTAGCGGTCCCGCAGGAATAGCGATCCCCCTCGGCAGATCCGCAGGCCACCACACCCAGCCTCCAGGGACGTTTGGGCAAATTGTAAAGCAATTCGCGCCGGAACACATCTGGACGGGTAAAATCCGACAGACTCCTCGCGCTTCCTCGCGCTTCCTCGCGAGAATGGCGTTTGGGGAAGGGGAAGTGCCGGAGGCGCGTGAGAGGGTCACGGCGAGTGAAGCGCCAGCGGAACTCCGAGGATCTGGAACACATAGCGTTCCGCCGCGGCAGCGAGGGGAGCGGATCGCAATTCGAACCGCCTGTGGTTGCGGAGTCGCTCGCCCCCGGCCGGGACGCCTTTCAGGGATCGATGGTGGCGCCCATCCCATCGCAGCCCGCCACCCCCGCTTCGGCAGATCGATGCCTCGCCTCAACCGAGCACCATTCGCGCTAGCCCGGATCGATCACCACATTCGCAGGCGAGGCGCTGCGATTCGTTGACGCTGAGTAGGCGGCGGCAGGGACAGGCGAAGCGGCTGGGTGAACACCCTGCCCGAGCCGGTCACCACGCCAACATCCTCAGCGTCAACGAGGGCGAGCCGCAGCCCGGAGCTTGGTGATCGATTCGGGCTAGGGCGAATGGCGCCAGTTGAAGCCTAGTGCCACTCCTAGCCCGATTGGCGCTTGGCTAACCCGGATGGATCACCACATCCGTAGGCGAGGCGCCGCCGATCGTTGATGCTGAGTAGGCGGCGGCAGGGATCGGCGAAGCGGCTGGGTTTCATGACGGGGTCATTCCGGCGCTGCGCTTGTCCGGATGACACGCCGGCTTCCCCGCGGGAGTCGGAACCCGCCACACGCCCCACCCTTCAACTCCTGGGCTGTCACCCTGAGCAACGCGAAGGGCCTCCCACCACGGCCCGCGTCTCCGGAGCCATTCGTCTTGAATGACCCCAGCGCCTCCCGAGTTGGGAACTCGACTCCCCGGGGCACTTCGGCGCACGATCGAAGCGGCGGCACCCAAGGGGATATCCCGGAGCGAGGATCGGTTCCCTTCTCGACTCAATCCGCCGAGAACCCGGGTTAGCCAGAATGGCGCTTGGTTGAGGAGATGCATCGACGGTGGCAGCGTCTCGGTGCCCGCTCGCTTGGAGCCGTCAAGGCATCCGGGGCGTCCCCGGGGCTCGACCCGCTGGTTTCATGGCGGGGTCCTTCCGTCGCTGTTACCGGTTCCAAAGTGGTTCATCAATCGGCGGAAGGGCCGCCCGCGAGCCCTCCGCCGCCGCCGATTGTGAACAACTTTGCGGCGGCGCCCAGCGCCGGAG
>JAUIGD010000582.1 GCA_030430255.1 Verrucomicrobiia bacterium | reverse complement strand
ACGAGCGCTTCGATCTCAGCGCGGACGATGGGGAGCAACGCTTCGGTGACGGCGAAGCGGTCGGGATAGCGGTCGTCGGGGAGCAGGCGGCCGCTCATCGTGTAGGGACCCGGCACCGAGACTTTGAGATCGGGGCCGCCGTCCGGGGCGAGGCGTTTCAGCCGCTCGAACTCCGCGACCGTGCCGAGGCCGCCGGGCTTCGCCTTCAGTTCGCCGGTGATCGCGTGTTTGCCGCGCTGGTCGTGGGCGGGTGGGCCGAAGCGGCGCGGGCTGGCGGGTTCGAGGTCGATCCCGTCGAGATGACCGTAGAAAGAGAGGTTGAAGTCGAGCCGCGTCTGTTCGCCATCGGTGATCGCGTCGAGGCCGGCGGCGAGCTGGTCGTTGATCGCGCAGGTGGTGGCATCGTCTTGGAGTTCGGCGAGGTCATCGGAACCGAACTGGTCGAGGTGGGAGGAGGCGAACTCCAGCCAGCCCGGGAAGGGGTAGCTGCCGATGACGGAGGTGCGGACGGGGCGGGATTCCATGCGCGCATCATGGCGAGGGGAGGCCGGATCGGAAAGCGGAAAGGGCGCGGTGCGGTGGAGGCGCGCGGAGAAGCGGCGGTTCGCAGAGAGACCCCAGGGCGTGCGGCTTCGTTGCGCGACGCAATCCAACGGGGAGGGGAAGGCGCGCCGCCGAAGCGCGATCCGACCACCCATCCCCCGGGGGGGCGAGCCGCCGGGCGAGGCTGCAGGAGGGGGGAGCGGGCCGGCTCGGAAGGACGTCAGGCGGGCAAATCGACGCCCCGAACGCGCTCTTCGCTCGGCAGCGGTCGGGTGTCGCGGCCGGTGAGCACCAACTTCGCGAGCTGGAGAAACCCGAGATCGCTCGAGGACTCCACCACCCGCCCCCAGCGCCGGAGCGACTTGCGGTGGCGGGCGCGCCGGAGTCGGGCGCGAACTTGGGGGCTGGCGAGTAAAAAGGCGGATTTCATCGCGTTGGCTCCCATCGATATGCCTGCTGGAGATCCGATTAGCAAGGTTTAATTAGAATTTCAGTAAATTTAAACAAATTCTCAAATGATGGAAATTTTTCAAAGCCGGTCGTCATTTGATGAATTTGGGCTTTTCCTTTCACGGCGATCGGGTGAGGGTAATTCTAGCGTCACGTTTGGTTCGGCTTTGAGCCGCGGGGCGACTGATCCTTTCCGTTTGATGCGATACGCCATCGTTTCTGACATCCATGCGAACCGCCCTGCTTGGCAGGCGGTGCTCGATGATATTGCCCGGGAGGGGGTCGACACGATCTGTTGTTTGGGGGACATCGTCGGCTACGGGCCGCGCCCGCGGGCGGTGCTCGACAGTGTGTTGGAGCATTGTGAGAACGTGGTCATGGGCAACCACGACGCCGTGATCGCGGGGGCGCTGTCGTCGGACACCTTCAATTTCGCCGCGCGGGAGGCGATCGAGTGGACCCGGGAGCGGCTCGGACCGGAGTGGCGCGAGGTCTTCGCCCGCCTGCCGCTGACGCTGTATGGGGACGGGATGATGCTGACCCATGCCGAGCCGTCCGATCCGGGGAAGTTTCGCTACATCACGAAGCCGGAGCAGGCGCGCGCCGCGTTGAAGGCGGCGAAGCGCGAGGTGGTGTTTTTTGGTCACACTCATGAATCGGGCGTGTTCACCTGTGGGAAGTCCGGCAAGACGGTGAACAAGCTGCCGGCGGCTGATTTGGTGCTGGAGCAGGGGAGACGTTATTTGATCAATCCTGGATCTGTCGGTGATCCGCGCTGCCGCTCAGACCTCCGGGCGAGCTACTGCCTCTATGACTCGAAGACTCGCGAGGTGCGCTTCCGCCGGGTCGAGTTTGATGTTGAGGCCTACCGGCGCGATTTCGAAGCGAGTGGCTTGCGCCACAAACCCTATTTCCTCCGGGTGATCGACGAGGAGTCGATCCGTGAAGGGCAAGCCGGCCCGGTGGTCGAAGACCATCGGGGGAGCATCGAGGTGGCGGCGATCGCCCCCGATCGTCGGATCCACTTTGGTGGGGCTCCCCTGGCGCCCGCGGTCCCGGCGCCGCCCCAGTATCGGCTTCAGGTGGCCGCCTCGGCGCATCGAGAGGCGATCCGCGCGCGGCGGCAGAGCAAGCGCGGCTTGTTGGCGACGGCGGCGGCGGTGCTGCTGGCGGGGATCGGGATCGGGTGCTTGCTGCCGCTGGGGGAAGGCTCGACCGAGGCGGTGGCTGAGCCGGAGGGGGGAGGTGAGCGCAAGGGCGAGCGCCGCGAGGCCGGCGCGGCTCCCGCGGGGACGCGCTTCGTCTCTGCGCCCAACGGAAACCCCGTTCGTCGGGGCGGGGATCTCCAACGGATCATGGCGGAAGACGGATGGGAGGATCCCAGTGAATAGCCGTCACTTCATGCCGGACCCGCAGCCGCAGCCATCTTTCGGCATTGTCACAGGGGAATTGGTGCGGAACCTGCGTTGACAGGACACGTAGATAGGAGCATAACCACCCTGATTTCTCTATTTTGATGAAAACGATCCTCACCACCTTTGTTGGAGCCGTGCTTATCGCTGCTCCAAGTCCCGCCTCCCTCATCTTAACCGGTGTCATCGATGGGCCGCTCTCGGGTGGCACTCCGAAGGCAATCGAGCTCTACGTTACCGCAGACATCCCCGATCTGAGCCTCTATGGGATCGAATTGGTGAGCAATGCTGGATCGACCGCCGGTGCCATCGAAACCGCATTCTCTGGCAGCGCCACCGCCGGTGAATATCTCTACATCGCTTCCGAAGCGCCGAATGCGACTGCCGTCTTCGGCGTGGCTCCCAACACGGTCACCGGAGATGTGAATCACAACGGTGACGATGATATCTACATCT
>JAUIGD010000581.1 GCA_030430255.1 Verrucomicrobiia bacterium | reverse complement strand
GCCCCCGCGCGGCTACTCCCCGGCGGCACTGGGCTGGCTGCGCGAGGGTCACTGGGACCCCCGGCTGCTCTCGGCCACCCTCGTCAGCCTGGCGGTGAAGGGGCTGCTCACGATCCGCCACGACGACGATCGCTGGATCCTCAAGCGCACCGACGCCAAACCCGAGAAGCTGCTGCCGGCCGAGGAACGCCGTCTGTTCGACGATCTCTTCGACTCCGGCAAGGGCACTCTCACCCTGTCGTCGTCGCGTTCGAGCAAGCTGCGCATGGCGGTCACCACCCTTCGCGGCAAGCTGAAGAGCACCCTGGAGCGCGACTACATCCGGCTCAACCGCAAGTGGTTCGCTGCGGGACTCCTCCTCAGCATCCTCGGCATGATCGTGATCGCGCTGCGCGATCCGTACGGGGTGCCCTTCCCCGCCTGGTTCCTGATGCTGTGGCTCACCTTCTGGACGCTGGGCACCGGCACCCTGGTCTACCGCGTGGTCCAGCTCTGGCGTGGTGTGTTCAGAGGCGACGGGTGGGCCCAGCGAGCTCAGGCCGTCTCGATGTCGCTCTTCTCGATTCCCTTCGTGGTCGCGTGGCTGGTGGTGTTCGGCATCCTGCTCTTCCTGGTGCCGATGGCGATGGTGCTGGCGGCCGGCGTGCTGGGCGCGGTCAACATTCTCTTCTACCACCTGCTCGAGGCTCCCACCCTGCGCGGCCGCGGCGTGCTCGATCAACTCGACGGCTTCGAGGCTTTTCTCACCGCCACCGACGCCGACCGGCTCGACCGTCTGAACCCGCCCGATCGCACACCGGAGCTCTTCGAGCGCTATCTGCCGCACGCCATCGCGCTGGGCGTGGAGAACCGCTGGGCGGAATCGTTCGAATCGGCCGTGTCGCAGGGCACGCAGGCGCCGAGCACCACCACCTCGTCGAGCCGCATGTGGTCGAGCTCCGCCCCCGCCTGGTACTCGGGGGGCGCGGCCGCGGGCTTCGCCGGTCTCGCCGGATCCCTCGGCAAATCGTTCTCCAGCTCGCTCTCCACCGCATCGAGTCCGCCGCCCAGCAGCTCCAGCGGCGGCAGCTCATTCTCGAGCGGGGGGTCGTCGGGAGGCGGTGGCGGTGGTGGGGGGGGCGGCGGCTGGTAGGGCACAGACACCCTCATCATTTGAACGCAAGGGTGCGCCAAGGCACTACTTGTCTCGCAACAACCCTGCATAGGGTTCTACCCCGGTAGTGCGGACACTTCCGCGAAGCCCCATCTTGGGGCAGGAGGAGTGTCATGGCCAAGAAGCGCAGGAAATTCAGTGCGGAGTTCAAGCGGGAAGCCGTCCAGCTGTCGGAGGCGGAGGGAGCCTCGGTGAGCCAAGTGGCTCGCGAGATCGGGATCGACCCGAACCTTCTGTTTCGATGGCGCCGGGAGAGCCGGGAGAAGGGCGATCCGTTTCCGGGATCGGGGACGGCTCGTGACCAGGAGATGCTGGCCCTGAAGCGGGAGTTGGCCCGGGTGAAGCGGGAGCGTGATTTTTTGCGCGATGCGGCAGCGTTCTTCGCCAGCGAATCGACGTGAGGTACCGCGCGATTCAGCGTTGTCGCGACCGCTACCCGGTCTCGTTGATGTGTCGGTGTCTGAAGGTGTCCACCAGCGGCTTCTATGACTGGTGCCGCCGGCCTCAGAGCCGACGAGCGAAGGAGAATGAGCGGCTTCTCGATCGGATCCGCGAGCATCATGCAGCGAGCGACGGCGTGCTTGGGGCGCCGCGGATGCATGAGGAGCTCGTGGCCGAGGGTGAAACCGCCAGCCTCAATCGGATCGCCCGGCTCATGGCCCGCCACGGCCTGCGTGGGATCCCGCAGCGACGACGCTGGCGCCACAAGCTTTCGAGCATGCGGCCCGATCACGTCCGGAATCATCTGCAGCGCGATTTCGCGGCGACGGTGCCGAACTCCAAATGGGTGACCGACATCACCTACATCCGCACCGCGGAAGGCTGGCTCTATCTGTGCGTCGTGATCGACCTGTTCCACGGCGGGGTCATCGGGTGGTCGATGGCGGCAACCCAGGATCGGCACCTCGTGCTGCGAGCCGTCCGTATGGCTTGCTGGCAACGAACCGACAAGAAACCCGTCGTTCTTCACTCCGATCGCGGCACCCAGTTCACCTCCGACGACTATCAGGCCTTCCTCGAGGATCACCGCATGACCCTCAGCATGAGCGCCGTCGGACACTGCGCAGACAACGCCCCGGCCGAGGGCTTCTTCGGCATGCTCAAGCGCGAGCGCGTCAACCGACGTCGCTACTCTACCCGCGCCGAGGCCCGATCCGATGTGTTCGACTACATCGAACGCTTTCACAACCCCCGAATCCGGAGGCGAAACACCACGCCTACGACCTCCGATTCGTCCTTAACTCAACCGTCCGCCATATCGGGGTAGAACCCGGGTAGAACCCCGTGGAGTTCGCGGTCATCCTAGTCGACATGAGGCCTTAAAAGCCAGGCCGTTGATGGCACACAGGGTTCAACGTTGCCGTTCTGGCTCGCGGACGAAGCCATGGTCGGCGAAGTGAGCGAGGCGAACGGAGCCGGCAACTCTCTGTTGTCGGGCGTCGCATCCCGCCCACGCACCCGAGATCCTATCCACAACGCCTACCGATTTGCAAGATAGCGATTCAAGAACGCTTCCGCCGTCTCGCGCGCGGCGGCCTCCGCCGCCGATCGGACTCGGTTGGCCCCCCAGTAGTGGACCCCATGATTAGTCCAGGTCGTTGCGGCCATGAATTGACCGTTCCGGACAACGTCCACCCCCTGGAAGAACTCAACCAACCTAGCAACGGAGTATGCATTGACCTCCCCGGAACTGGATCGATCCGGCAGGGCGAGCAGT
>JAUIGD010000114.1 GCA_030430255.1 Verrucomicrobiia bacterium | reverse complement strand
TCGTCCGCCGCCTTGAAGCGGAACACCAGCGCGACGCCGGTGTCGGCCGCCGTGCCCGTGTAGCCGGCGAGCGCGAAGTCGGGGAACACCCGGTCGCCCTCGATGACCACCCCGCAGTGGCGCGCGGTGGCGGCGTCGGCGAACAGCATCTGGACCTTGTAGACCTTGCCCGCGCTCAGGCCCGGGACCGCGATGGCCACATCGTCCATGCCGCCGTTCTGGCTGTTGGTCCAGCGGATGGACCGCATCATCTCGTTCAGGTCGGTGTCCGCCTGGCCGTCGATCTGGAACGCAGCGGGGAACCAGGCCAGGATCTCGTTCTCGCTGGTGATGATGCCGGTGTCGTCGGTGAAGGTCGCGTCGCCGATGGTGAAGCCGCCGGGGCCGCGGGCGTTCACAGCGGCGACGAAGGTGCCTTCGAAGTCGAGCCCCTCGCCGGCGTCGGCGCCGGTGAACGCCACGACGCGCGCGGCGTGTTCCGGGTCGGTGGCGGGCAGTCCGTATTTGTCGCCGAGATAGGCGTGGACGTCCTCCCGTCCGGGGTCGTCCAGCAGGCGGTTGTAGACGATGACCTCGGCGACATCCGCCTGGCTCGGCTCATCGAAGGGCGGGTTGCCGCCGGCGTCGGTGACACCGATCTGGAGGTTGCCGGGGAAGCCGGCGCTGGCGTTGCCGCCGATGTCGAACCCGCCCTGCGCCCACTCCGAAGTCTGGACGCCCCCCATGCCCTCCGAGATCACCGCCTCGCCGGTCGCTGCGGGGATCCCGGCGTTGCGGGCGACCCACGCCCCGGTGAAGTGCGCGTGGTTCCCGCCCCACTTGCCGATCAGCCAGTTCTGACCTTGCCCCTGCAGGGTGCGCCCCTTCACTTCGCCCCAATAGCGGTCGACGATGTAGGCGGTGTAGGGGCGGCCGAGGTTGAGCCCCGGATCGATCTCCAGACCATCGCTGAAGAGGTCGCCCGGGCCGGTCGAGTCGAAGCGCACGGCCGGCTTGCCACCGATCGCCGACGCCTCCACGAGCGGCTGGCGGTCGCCGTTTGCCTGCGTCGCGTGGAAGCCGTTGCCGCTCTTGTCGTCCCACTGGGTCAGCGTCCCCGTGCCGCCATCGACGGTCAGGGTGGCGGCGTCGTCGGCATCGAGCCACAGCGCCAGGCCGTCATCGGGGATCTGGGCGTCGGCGGCGAGCGGTATCGAGAGGAGGGCGAGCGGCGCCGCGAGGGCGATTCGGAGGGTTTTCATACGGGTGCTTCGGTGTGGGAATTCGACTCCCAGACACCTCTCCCACCCACACCCGCCGCCCGGAGGCCCCGGCGGTGCTCGGCCTGCCGCCTCCGGTCAAGGGCGCCGCCGCCGCAGGGCGAGCAGGCCGCCGAAGGCCGCCAGCAGCGCCGCCGACGGCTCGGGGATCGCCTCGAGCGTGAAGCCGTTGAGGATGGGATTGATGTCTGTGAACGCGGCGGAGTAGCCGTTCAAAACCACATTGAGCTGGTCGTCGCCAGCGGTGAAGAGGTGGGTCACGACGGCGCCGGTGTTGTTCGCCTGCAACGCTCCGAGCGTCTGCAGATTGAGGCCGTCGACGACCAGGATCTCCTCGATCGACACATCGAAGCCGCGGTCGCAGCAGCCTTCGGCGAACAGGAGTTGCAACTTGTACTCCTGCCCCGGGTCGACTTGGAGATCGAGGCTCAGCCATTCGTCGTCGAAGCCGTTGTTGTTCCCCTCCCAGCGGATCGAGCCCATGACCATCTCCAGGTTGTCGTCGTCCGGCGTGGCGCCGTAATCCGGGGCGCCCCAACCGCCGAGGGCGATGCTGTTCTCGGCGCCGACCAGCACGCCCGCCACGTTGTCGCCGGTGAAGTTGGCGTCGCCGATGGCGAAGCCGCCGGTGCCGTTGACGTCCACGGCGTAGGCGAAGTCGCCTTCGAAGTCGAGGTCTCCGGCCGAGGTGAAGGTCCCCGTGGTGGTGACGCCGGTGACCCCGCGGTTCTCGACCGTGAGCCCCTGGATGAGCGGGTTGATGTCGCCACCCGCCTTGCCGGTCCCGTCGAGGATGACGTCGAGCGTGTTGCTCGTGGCGACGAACTCATGGATCACGGCGACGCCCATGTCGGTCGCGGTGCCGGTGTGGGCGGCCTGGGAGAAGTCGTTGATGACGACGCTGCCGTTGATGTTGACGGCGAAGTGGCGGGCCGTCGCCGCGTCGCCGAAGAGCATCTGCACCTTGTAGGTGTTGCCGGGGGTCAGGCCGCCGACGGTGGCGGTGACGTTCTCCTGTCCGGCGCCGTTGGTGGCCGTCCAGCGGATCGACTGCATGACCGTGTTGAGGTCACCCTCGGCGAAGCTGGCGGGGAACCAGTTGAGGATCTCGTTCTCCGAGGTGATGACGCCGGCGTCGTCCGTGAAGCTGGCGTCGCCGATGCTGAAGCCGCCCGGGCCGCGGGCGTTCACCGCGGCGACGAAATCGCCGGAGAAGTCGAGGTCCGCGGTGGCGGCGAAGGTCTGCGTGCGGGTCGAATTGTGGCGCTGGTAGGCGGGCAGGCCATATTTGTCGGAGAGGTACGAATTGACGGCGTTGCGCTCGTTGTCGGCGAGCACGCGGTTGAAGACGAGCACTTCGGAGACGTCGGCCTGGCTCGGCTCGTCGAAGGGCGGGTTGCCGGCGGCGCCGGGTTGGCCGAGGAAGAGGTTGCCCGGGGCGCCGGCCGAGGTATTGCCGCCGAAGCCGCGCCCGTTGAGCGACCAGCGGCTCGACTGCGGTCCGCCGATGCCCTCGCTGATCGCGGTGTTGATCGTGCCGGCGTTGATCCCGGCGTTCGGACCGACCCATGCGCCGGTGAAATGGGCGGTGTTGCCCCCCCACTTGCCCAGCAGCCAGTTTTGCCCGGTGCCCTGTAAGGTTCTCCGCAACTCGGTCGCACCCGCCGAATACTGGTCGACGATGTAGGCGGTGTAGGGGCGCCCGACGCTCAAGCCCGGATCGATCGCCAAGCCGTCGCCGTTCGGGTCGCCCGGGCCGGTGGTGTCGAACTGGATCGCGTTCTGGCCGCCGAGGACACCGGCGGCGACCACCGGTTGCCGGTTCGGGTCTGCCTGGGTGGCGTGGAAGCCATTGCCGCTCTTGTCATCCCACTGCGTGACAAATCCGCCCGAGGTATTGATCGTCCCGGCATCGGTGGCGTCGAGCCAGAGCTGGAGGCCTTGGATCGTGTCGGGAGTCTGGGCGAATCCGGTCGCCGGGAGGCCAAAAGTAGCAGCGAGAAGAGCGCGGGGGAGAGACATAAAATGGCTGAATTGGTGCCTAGACCCTTTTTTTTGAACCAGAATGGGGGCTCGAGTCCAGCCCAAACCCTGCTGGCGGGCAACGCGTTAGCCCGGATCGATCACCCAGCTCCGGGCTAGCCCGAATCGATCACCAAGCTCCGGGCTACGGCTTGCCCTCGTTGATGCTGAGGGTGTTGCCGTTGGGAACGGCTCGGGCAGGGTGTCCACCCAGCCGCAGCGCCGATCCCTGCCGCCGCCTACTCAGCATCAACGATCGGCGGCGCCTCGCCTGCGGATGTGGTGATCGATCCGGGCTAGAGTTCCACCACGAGGCGGATGAGGCGGGGGGTCTCGTCGATCGCCGGCAGCAGGCGGTAGCGTTCGCGCCACACCCCCGCACCGATCCGCTCGCCCCCGAGCCTCACGGCCGTCGCTTCAGCCCATGATACGCCGTCGCCGCTGGCCTCGAAGCCCCATTCTCCCGCGCCTTCCCGGCGGGTCAGGATCACGGTGAGGAAGGTGTCGCCCGCGCTGGCTTCGACATCCAGAACGAGGTTCTCCGCCCCCGGGTGGGTCGGGGGGGCACCGAACAGGAACTCGAGGGCGTTGTTGCGGCCGTCGCGATCCGGGTCGGCGAGCGGGTCGGAGACGGAGGCGAAGTCCGGCGAATCCGGGTCGAACCACGCCGCAGCCCACGCGGCGTAGCCGGCGCCGCCCCCACCCACGCCCGGGGTGCCGCCGGGGTCGAGCGACGCCGCCCAACTCTCGGGCAGCGCGTGGTCGGGGTCGGAGGGCGGGTCGATCAGCGCTAGGGAGTAGCCGCCCCCGTCCGGCGAGGTCGGCCACGGCGCGGCGTCGTCGTACGTGAAGTCGCGGACCGTCGCGCCGCCAGCGTCGAGCAGCAGCAGCCGCTCGCCGCCGTTGGCCAGGGCCGTGCCGTTCGCGAACGCCCCGAGGACGGGCAGGCCCGCGCCGTAGCGGTGGGCGAAGGCCGCCGGGTCGGCCACCAGCAGGGCGCGGCCGCCCGGCGGGATCTCGGCGGGGGCGAAATCGAAATCGATCCCCTCGGCGAAGCGGGCGCCCGCCAGCTCGACCGCCAGCGGGCCGATGTTCTCCAGCTCGAGGAACTCGAACTGGCCCGCCGAGGTGAAGCCGGCGGCGAGCTCGCCGGCATCGGGTCCGGAGGGGCGGTAGTGGACCTCGCTCACCGCGAGGTTGGCGGCCGAGGCCGGCTCGGCGCCGACGACGAAGAACGCCTCGGTCAGGCCCGACCACTCCGTGCCGTCGAAGGCGCGCGCCCGCACCGGGCCGGTCGCCGCGATGGTGGCGGGGCTGGCTGAGCTCTGTTCGGTGCCGGTCAAGGTCGCATCGAAGCTGAGGTCGCTGTTGTTGGGGCTGACTTGGTGCACCTCGACCGCCAGCACGTTGGTGCCATCGACCAACAGGCCGGGGTCGAGCGCGAAGGGGTAGTAGAAGGTGCTCTCGTCGGCGCCGCCGACGCTCGACAGCGCGCCCGTCTCCGAGTCCAGGGCGCCGGCCGGCAGGTTCGTGCGCGCGACCTCGACCCCGTTCAGGTAGGCGGCGGCGCCGTCGTCGCGCAGCACGCCTAACGAAAGCGCGGATACCGCAGAGGCGCTCGCGACCTCGAACTCCACGCGGAAGTAGGTGGTGATGTGCTTGTCGACCCCCGAGGGCCCGTAGCTCACGACCGTCGCCTCGTCGCCGTCGTTGTAGCCGAACTGCCCCGGCCCGGAGGCCCACGCCGAATCGTCGAAGCCCGGAGCCCGCCAGGCTTCGCCCTGGTCGGAGCCGTCGTCGAGGTAGCGCCAGACGGCGTTCTTGGCGACGTAGGTGGCCGGCGCCACGCCGCCGGTGTAGGCGGTCGCCGCGGGCGCGGGCGAGCCGTCGGCGGCGCGCGGGTCGCTGCCGTCGAGCGTCCAGTAGACGGTGTGCGGGGAGGCGAAGAAGAGCTCGGTGCCCGCCGGCACCGTGCCGCCGCCGCGGCTGAACTCCGGCGCGTCGATGTCGGGGTAGAGCCCGACATTGCGGAAGCGCTGGACGGCGCGGTGGTGGTTCTGGTCCCAGAAGCCGCCCGGGCCCTGCATCCAGCCCATCTCGCCCATCCACAGCGTCTCGCGCTTGATCGGCGGGTGCTGGCGGTAGTCGCCCCAGCGCGCGGACTCGGCGACGATCGCCTTGTCGATCTCGTTCTGCCGGCGCCCCCAGCGCGCGCGGTTCGCGGCGGGGCTCATGGGGCCGCCATTGAAGAACAGCTCGTGGACGCGGTCGCGGAACTTCTGTTGGAAGGTCGCGTTGCGGCGGATGCGGTCGTAGACGAAGGCTGGCGAACCGGCCGCGTTGACGCTCTCGAAGGGCTGGGCCGGGAAGATGTGCGAGCGGTCGCGGACGAGGTTGTCGTTCGAGATCTCCTGGTCCCAGGCGAAGAAGTACCAGCCCTCGCTGTCCGGCCCGCGCCGCCGCGCGGCCCAGTAGTTGTGGTCCGGCCAGTCCTCCGCACCGCCGGCGATGTGGCAGATCATGTAGTCGATGAAGCTCGGCTCGTGCAGGTGCACCTCGTAGGCGGGGTTGCGGGTGCCGTCCGGGTCGTTGCCGAGGAAGCGCTGGTAGGCCGCCTCCGACTGCAAGCCCGCGCCCGCCGCCGCCATCATCGCGTCCCAGGTCGCGCGGTTCCCATCTTGCACTTCGGCGAAGTCCTTGATGACGTCGAACTCCTCTTCCTCGCCGCCGAAGCGGATGGCGTTGAAGCCGGCGACCGGCCGCTCGGAGGGGTTGTAGAGCCCCCAGTAGAGGCCGTTGACGAACAGGTGCACGTAGGTGCCGCCGGCGCTGACGTTGCCGAGGTCGCGCAGCGTGTCGCGCATGTATTGGTCGCGCAGGTAGGTGCCCTTGTCGTTGATCCAGCGCGGCGGCCCGTCGGTGACGGGGAAGGAGTCGGTCGAGGCGCCGCGCAGCACCAGTTGGTCGAAGCGCTCGACGTCCTCGCCGGGGAACAGCGGGTAGCGCAGCGTGCCGGCCCCGTACTCGGAGCGGAACAGGAGGCGGAACGGGTGTTTCGGCGTGAAGCCGTGTTGGCGGCTGGAGTTGCCGTGCAGGCGGGCGCCGCAATCGACCTGGAAGGCGCTGGTGCCATCCGGGTACCACATCTCCAGCGAGACCTCGCGCTCCCACGCCCGGCCGCGGCCGTTCGGGTAGTAGTAGATGCCGCGCGTCGAGCCGAAGATGTCGCCCGGCGCGCTGGTGATGCTCATGGTCGGGATCGACAGCATCGCCTCGCGGAAGCTGTAGCCGGGGAGCGTCGAGCCCACCACGTCGGGGTCGACCGCGTAGTCGGCGGCGATCCCCTCCCAGTTCGCCGGGAAGCCCGCCGGAGCCGCCGGCTGCGCCTCCACGTGGTCGAGGAAGACGTAGGTATGCGTGTCGATGTCCGTCGGCTCCCAGCCGTCGCGGAAGGCCGCGGCGCGGAGGTTGGTCGTGGTCGCGATCGGCACCGTCGCGACCGGGGGCGCCGCGGCGTCCGGGGCGGGCACGGCGACGCCGTTCGCCAACGACGGCTTGGAACCATCCAAGGTGTAGACCAGGGTCGCGCCGGGGGTGGCGCAGGTGACGGTGACGTCGAAGGGCGCGTCGTAGAAGCCGCGGTCGTGCGAGAATTTGGTGTCGGCGACGAAGCCGCCCACGCCGGCGCGGTTGCGCCCGCCGGGCGTCGGCTCGAGGAAGTAGCGCTCCGACTCCTCGCCGAAGCGCAGCCCGACGAGGTCGGCGAGGAAGAGGAAGTTGCTGCTCTCGGGGTCGTTGTTCAGCGCGTGGACGGCGAGCACGTTGCCCGTCGGCGCCAGCAGGTCGAGGTGTTCGTTCAGCGGGATCGTCTCGCCCGCCAGCACCTCCGCGTTCGGGCGGTTGGAGGTCGCCGCGCTGTCCCAGAACGCCGCCGCCGGGGCGCCGCGGCGCGCGATCTCGACCCCGTTCAGGTAGGCGATGAAGCCGTCGTCGTAGCGGGCGCGCAGCTCCAGCGCGTCCAGCTCCGCCGCGGCTGGGGCGTCGAAGGGCACGCGCAGGTAGGCGCTCGCGTTGACGTCGAGCATCTCGGCTTCGACGTCGCTGACGATCACCGGGTCGAAGCCGCCCAGCGCGTCGGGCGGCACGCCGGCGGCGAGCGCGCCGATCTGCGCCGCGGTGAGCGCCTCGCCCCAGACCGCGACCTCGTCGATGTCGCCGTCGAAGTGCTGCTGCGAGGCGTCGTTGGAGAAGCCGACGTTGACCCGCTGCTGCCAGTCGAAGTCGGAGGAGGCCTTGCCGCCGTTCGCGGCCAGCGCGCCGTCGACGTAGATCCGCTGGCCGCCCTCGCCGCCGCCGAAGACCAGCGCCGCGTGGTGCCAAGCCCCGTCCGCCAGGGACAGCCCGGAGGTGACGATGGTCTCGTTGCTCCAGACGCGGGTGCCGATGTTGCCGCCGGTCAGGTAGATGTGCCGGTCGTGTCCGCCGGCGCCGAGGTCGCCGTCGACGACGGCGAACAGGCCGCCGTTGGGGGATGTGGTCCGGAACCACATGGAGCAGGTGAACGCGCTCTCCGAGACGTCGAGCTGGGCGGTGGCGTAGTCGCCGCCGCCGCCGAAGTTCGCCGCGCCCGAGCCGCCGCCCGGCGCCGCGCCGCCGACGAGGCTGGCGTCCCCGAGCAAGTCCAGGTCGGCCGCCCCGGAGCGGTCGGCCGAGTCGCCATCGAAGTCCCAATAGGCCTGTGGCTGCCCCGCGCCGGCACCGCCGGTGTCGATTTGGTAGCCGATCCCGGCCGCCACCGCCGCCCATGCGGAGTCGTCGAATGCGGGTGCCGTCCAACCCTGGCCGAGCAAGCCGTCCGCAGGCACCCAGAATCGCGCTGGCGAGACCGGCGAGGCGAGCAGGTCTTCCGCCGTCTCCACCGCGGTGCCGAAGGAGACATCGGTGTGTTGGTCGGGAAAGCGGGGTGCGAATTCGGTCGCGGCCACCCCACCGGGTGCGAACAGGGCGAGGTATTCGCCGCCGGCATCGAGTTGGAAGTCGGTGTGCAGCTCCGCGCCCGCGACCGCGCGATCCTTGCCCGAGGCGAATACCAGCAGGTGCCCGCCGGCCTCGAGCGTGACGTCGGGCAGCGCCCAGCGGTTCGGGTCGAGCGGGTCGTCGGTGAGGTACCAACCCGCGACCGAGACCGCCGCCGCGCCGGTGTTCTCGATCTCGATCCAATCCGAGCTGTCGCCGTCCCCGTCGAGCAGCGAGCCGTCGTTCGAAGCCATGAACTCGCTGATGCGCAGCGTGGCGGAGCCGCGCGTCGGGGCGAGGGCACAGAAGAGGGCGACCGCAGTCGCCAGACGGAAGAGGCGTGGGTTCATCGCGGGGGGAGGGTCAATCTACCGCTTCCCCGCCCCTCAACTCAAGGGGGATCGCGGGGCGCAACACGCCACGTCCATGGGTGGGCGGTGCCTGTCCCGCGGCCCACCGATCCACCAACGAGAGGCGCTCCGCGTCGCTCAGGGTGACACCGCATTTCCTGAGAAGGGCGGGTGACCATCCCCCCACACACCGCCCTCAACTCCGCGGAGCGGTCACCCTGAGCGACGCGAAGGGACTCTCACCGCGGTCCGCGTCTCCGGAGCCTTCCGCTGTTCGATGACCCCAGCGCCCCTTGGGCTGGCTTGCGAACTCGCCTCGGCGGCGAGACGGTCGGCCTTGTGGCTACCGGATCAAAAGTCCTCGTAGCCCCCGCCTTCGGGCTGCCAGCCCTTGCCACCCTTGCGGCTGTCGCGGCCGCGGTCCCAGTCGCGCTTGTCGCGACGCGGTCCATCGTCGCGGTAGCCGCGCTTGTTGCCACCCCCACCGCCGCGGAACTCCTTCTTGCGGTAGCCGCCACCACCCCCGCCGCCATCGCGGTAGCCACCACCCCCGCCGCCATCGCGGTAGCCGCCGCCCCCGCCGCCGGAGCGGTAGCCGCCACCCCCGCGTTGGGGTTTGGGTTCGACGGTGTTGACGCGCAACGGGCGTCCGCCGAGTTCGGTGCCGTCGAGCGCCTCGGCGGCGGCCTTAGCGGCGCTCTCGTCTTCCATGGTGATGAACCCGAAGCCGCGCGGGCGGCCGGTCTCGCGATCCATGATCGGCTTGAAGCGCAGCACGGTGCCATGCGGCGTGAAGAGATCGATCACCTCCTGTTCGTCGGCGCTGAACGGCAGGTTGCCCACGTAGATGTCGGTGCCGGACGGGCCGTCATCGCGGCGGCTGTCGCGGCTGTCGCGGTTGTCGCGACCCTCGCGCGGCTCGACGGCGTTGACCTTGATCGGGCGCCCGCCGAGTTCGGATCCGTTGAGGGCGGCGATCGCCTGTTTCGCTTGCTCGTCATCGCTCATCGTGACAAAGCCGAAACCCTTCGGCCGCCCTGTCTCGCGATCGGAGACAAGGTGGACGCGTTCGACAAGGCCGTGGGCGGCGAATGCATCCGACACCTCCTGTTCGTCAATGCTGAAGGGGAGGTTTCCTACGTAGATATCCATCCCGCCCTGATAGGCGCGCCCGTGAGGCAATCAAGCGAATTCGCACAAAACCGTGAACGATGGTATAGTCCCCCCCCTCCAAAAAATGAGAATCGCCCCTGAGAAAACTCTCGATCTGCTCACCAAGGCGCTGGAGATCGCCCCTGGTGACTGGGAGACCCGCCGCCACATGGCGGAGTTCTGCCTGGCCTTGGGACAGCGCGATCGCGCCGCCGACCTGCTGCGCCGCTGCCCGGCGCTGCCGGACGACAAGGCCGGGCGGCTAGCCGCGGGAGAGCTCTTCATCCGCTGTGGCGAACCCGGCCGGGCACGACGCATCGCGGGCGGCCTGCTCGGCCGGAACCGCGCCGACGCCAAAGCCTACCTGCTCTTGGCTCAGGCCCACCGTGCCGAAGGCGACCGCGCCGCTGCCGGCCGGGCCTACCACACGGCCGCCGCCATCGACGAAAGCCACGACGACCCCGAGTTCGAAGACTGGCTGTACACGGCCGGTTGAACCGGATCGCTCACGCGATCCGGAGGCCGGAGACGGGACGCCTCCGGCACGGGCACGGGCGGCGGGGCGCCGATGCCGAGGGAGCTACGGCGTCGGCAGCTCGTCGATCGGGTGGCCCTCTTTCTCATAGAGGCTCTCGGCGCTGCCGACGATCTGGGGGTCGGGCGCCTTCACCACCGCGTGGTCTTTGTCCGGATAGTCCAGCGCGGAGAGAAAGTGCCGCATGCAGTTGATGCGGGCGCGCTTCTTGTCGTCGGATTTCACCACGGTCCACGGCGCATCCGCGGTGTCGGTATAGAAGAACATCGACTCCTTCGCCTTGGTGTAGTCGTCCCAGCGTTGCAGGGACTGCACGTCGATCGGGCTCAGCTTCCACTGCTTGAGGGGATCGGTGCGCCGCGCGTAGAACCGGCGCATCTGCTCGATGCGGCTGACCGAGAACCAGTACTTGAAGAGGATGATCCCGTCGTTGACGAGCATCCGTTCGATCTGCGGGCACTGGCGGAGGAACTCCAAGTACTCCCGCGAGTTGCAGAAGCCCATCACCCGCTCAACGCCCGAGCGGTTGTACCACGAGCGGTCGAAGAAACGGATCTCCCCCGCCGCCGGCAGGTGTTGGATGTACCGTTGGAAGAACCACTGGCTGCGCTCGCGTTCGGAGGGTTTCTCGAGGGCGACGACGTGCGCCGAGCGCGGGTTGAGGTGCTCCATGAAGCGCTTGATCGTGCCCCCCTTCCCCGCCGCGTCACGCCCTTCGAACAGCGCCACCACGCGCAGTCCCGAACTCCGGATCCAGCGCTGTGCTTTGAGCAGTTCGGCCTGCAGCTGGGTCTTGGTTTTGTCGTAGGCAGCGACGTGCATGCGGGTCTCGTAGGGATAGGTGCCCTGCCGGTGGCAAAAGCTGAGCGACAGCCGCGACGTCACCTTCTTCAACGGCACATCGGGGCCGACGATCTCGCGATAGGCGCTGAACCCATCCTCGCCCAGCAGCTCCCAGGCGGGCACGTCGCGCGACTCGACGGCGGCCGGCGCCGGGTCCGCCGCCAAGCCGTCGCCCGCCTCCGTGGCCCCCCCTGCCTCGGCGCGTGCCGCCGCCCCACCGCCCGCCGTCCCGTTGACCGAACCCGCCCCCGCGGCATCGAACGCCCGCTGTCGGCCATCGCTGGGCACGACCCCCGGCCCGGTTTCCTTCGTGTTCTTCGGCTTCGTCTGAGTCGGCATGGTTCGATCGTGGGGGTGGCGAACTCCCCCCCGGCCATCCGGTGGCGCGGCCGGCGGGAAGTTCATGGTTCTGCCCGTTAATATACCCCTACGCTGCGCCCCGCCTCGGCATCTGGTGTCAATTGCAGCGCGTCCCATGCTCGCCCGGGTTTCTCGCCCGGGTTTCTCGCCCGGGGCTCGGTGCGGGCCCCACCGCAACGGCGGGGGGAGGAAACCGTCTTCACTCCGCCCCCAAGTCCACCTTGGCCGCAGGCAGGGCGACGCGCAGGGCGAGCGCGCCGGCGGTGCTGACTTGGGTGTCGAACAGGTAGAGTTCCTTGAGGTTCTTCAGCGCCTCGAGGTGCTTGGCGCCGGGGTCGCCGATGGAGGTCGAGTAGAGGTTGAGGATCTCGAGGTTCGCCAGGCCCCTGAGGTGCGCGAGCCCGGTGTCGCTGACCTCGGTGCGCTGCAGGTGGAGCTTCCTCAGATTGGTTAGCGAAGACAGCGCGGCGAGGTCGGCGTCGGCCACGCGGGTCCGTTTGAGGTCGAGCGCGTAGAGGTTCGGCGCCAGCCGCGCGAGCCGCCCCAGGCCCATCCCGCCGGCGGGCAGGTCGGCGTGCGAGAAATCGACCTCGATGAACGCGCCGTTGGCGGACAGCGGGCGCACGTAGACGCCCTGCTCCTCGAGCTCGGCGACCAGCGCCGCGTCGGGGGCAGGCAGGCCGGCGGCCATGGCGTCGATGCCATACCCGGTGTCGCTGAGCGCGGCGACGGCGTCGGTCGTGACCGGCCATTGCTTGCCGTCGCCGAGCGCCGCCCCGTCGGCGATCCAGCCGCGGATGAAGGTGATCTGCTGTTCGGTGAGCGGCTTGCCCTTGGAGGGCATGATGTCGGGGTCGGACTCGGGCAGCGCGATCAGCTCGTAGAGCAGGCTCTCCTCGGGGACACCGGCGACCAGCAGGGGGCCGGACTTGCCCCCCTTGCGGATCTCCTCGGGGGTGTCGAGGCGCAGGTCGCCCTTCTGTTTGTCGGGCCCGTGGCAATCGACACAGCGGTCGTTGAAGACCGGGGCGATGAGTTTGGCGAAGGTCGTCTGGTCGGCGTTGGCGAAGGGGTTGGCGGCGGCGGCAGGAGCGGGCGGCGCATCGATCCCGGGCTGCTGGGGCGATGGCGCAGGAGCGGGGTCAGGGGGTGTCGGCCCGGCGGGGTCCGGCGGCGGTCCGGCGGCGGCCACGACCGGCTCTGGATCCGGCTGAGGGCCCGGGACCGGCACGGGTTCGGGCAGCGGCTCGATCACGGGGGAGGCGGGTTCGGGCATCGGCTCGACGACGGCCACCTGCGGCGGTTCGGGCTCGGCGGGCTCAGGAGCCACTGGCTCGGGAGGGGCCGGTTCCGGCGCGGGAGCGGGCGCGGAACCTGCAGGCCTTGGCTGCGGCGCGTTGCCGGTCCCGGTACCAGTGCCGGCCAGCGGCGTGCCCGGAGCTGGGGCCGGCGCCAGCGCGTCTCGGTCGGGTTCGCCACCGGCGAAAAACGGCACCGCCAAGAAGGACAGCAGCGCCAGCGCGACGGCGCCCCGATACGGGGCCGCCGCCCCTTTCGATGCCCGGGCTTTGAGCGACCGCAGTTTGAACAGCAGGGCCGAGCCGAGCAGCGCGGCGGTCGCGCAGGCGATCGCGAAGGCGGGCGGGCCGGCTTTGCCCGAAGCCCACAGCGCGCCCTGCACCGCGACGCCCACCACCGCCAGCAGCAAGGCGCAACCGAGCACCAGCAGGCTGGCGGCGGCGAGCGATCGGTCGCGGCCGCGCGCGGCGGCGACGCCTTCGAGGAGCGCCGCGGCCAAGGCCAGCCCGAAGGGCAGCGCGAGGACCAGCGACAGGAGTTGAGCGGCGGCGGCTTCGCCCATGGCGCGTCCCGATTAGCCGAGCAGTTCGGTGATCGGCCGCCCCTTGTGGGCGATCGTGAAGGGGCGCCCGGACGGCGAGTGGACCACGCGGTCGAGCGGCAGCCCGAGCGCCGCGGCGATGGTGGCGTTGAAGTCGGGGACGGTGACCTTGCCCTCGAGGATGTCGTCGCCGCCCTCGCTGGTGAGGCCGTAGGCGGTGCCGCCCTTGATCCCGCCGCCGGCGAGCATGCAGGAGAAGACTTTCGGGAAGTGATCGCGGCCGTTGTTGCCGTTGATGCGCGGCGTGCGGCCGAACTCGGTGGCCAGCACGACCAAGGTCTCGTCGAGCATGCCGCGGCGGGTCAGGTCGGCGAACAGCGCGGAGATCGCCTGGTCGAGGGTCGCCGCGCGCCCGGCGACGGCGGGGAAGTTGTTGCTGTGGGTGTCCCAGCCGCCGAGGTTGACCTCGACGAAGCGGACATCGTTCTCCAGCAGGCGCCGCGCCAGCAGGCAGCCTTGGCCGAAGCCGTTCTCACCGTACTCTTCGCGCACGGCTTCCGACTCCTGGGTCAGATCGAAGGCCTTGAGGTCCTCCGACTTCATCAGCTTCACGGCGTCGTCGTAGATCGCCTTCTGCGCGTGCACCGCCTTCTGGCCGCCGAACTTGCCGTGGAAGCTCTCGTCGAAGGCGTCGGCGAGCATCAGGCGGTCGTTGTAGTCCTGCTCGGAGATCGCCTCCGGGCGCACGCTGTTGGCCAAGCCCTGGCCCGCGCCGCCGAGCACCAGCGGCTGGTATTGGGATTCCATGAACCCGCCGCCGCCGCCGCGGGAGTTGCCGCCGAGCCGGATGAAGCCGGGCAGGGCGCGGTTCGTGTGCCCGTCCAGTTTGCAAAGCCAAGCGCCGAGGCCCGGGTGGGTGATGGTGCCGCGCGGGTTGTAGCTGGAGTGCATCAGATAGTTGCCCTGCTGGTGCGCGCCCTGGGTCGAGGTGAGCGAGCGCACGATCGCCGCCTTGTGCATGTGGCCGGCCAGCAGCGGCAGGTACTCCGAGATCATCACGCCGTCGGCCGAGGTCGGGATCGCTTTCACCGGCCCGCCGTTCTCGTGCCCCGGTTTCGGGTCGAGCGTGTCGAGGTGGGTCATGCCGCCCGACATGTAGAGGTAGATCACGTTGCGCGCGGTGGGCTTGCGGCGCAGGTCGTTGCCGGAGCCGGAGGCGAGGTCCTGCGCCCAGCTGCTCGCGGGCAGCAGCCCGACCCCGAGCAAGCCCTGGGCGGTGCGGGACATGAAGCGGCGGCGGGTGAGCTCGTCGGCTCGGCGGATGGTGGAGGTCATGGCTTTTGTTGGGTGGAAGGGCCGGTTGATCGGATGGTTGGTGTTCGACGGCAGGGTTCGCGGCGGCCGGTGGCTACGGGCTCGCGGCTCTATTTTACAAAGGCGAACTCGCTGGTGTTCATGAGCGCCCAGATGAGGTTGTCGGTGCCCTTCTCCGGGTCGCGGGCGAGCTGCGCGCGGGCGAGTTCCCGCTGGCGCTCGTTCGGTTCGCGGGCGAGGACGGCGAGGAACAGGGTGTCGATCTTCGCGTCGTCGTCCCCGGCGGCGGCGACCGCCTGTTTGACGACCGACTTGCCGTTCATCACGTCGCGCGAGACCGGCCCGTTGAGGAGGCTGAGCGCCTGCGAGACGGAGGTGTCGGTGTGCGAGTTCTCGATGAGTTCGCGGTCGGACTGGCCGAACTCGCGCAGGAAGTGTCCGCCCGGCGCGGGTTGCGGGAGCTCCGAAGCGCGCACGAGATGCCCGCCGTAACCATCCCAAGGTGATTTCGGCCCCGGCTCCCCTTTGCCCTTGGGCTGGTCCTTCGCGGCCTCCTCCTGCCGCTTCATCGCCATCATGTCCATCATCGACATCCCCATGCCGCCTTGGGCGGCCATCTCGTTGGCGGCGCGGACCGCTTCCTGGCGCTCCTTGTTCGCGGCGTTCATCTCGGCGCGCAGGGTTTTCAGCTTGGCGTTGTCGCCGGCCTCCTGGGCGACGCGCATCTCCTCGCGGATACGGGTGTTGGCGGCCTGATACTGGTCTTCGGCGGCGCCGATGGCCATCGCCTGGGCGAGGATGCCCTCGGCCGGCCGGGCGCGGAGCTTCTCCACCCGTTCGCGCGCGGCGTAACCGCCGCGGCCGCGGCCGCTCCCCTCGCGGCCGTCGGGCTCCGGTAGCGCGAGCGCGACATAGGAGTCCCAGAGCTGCTCGGCGCTCATGCGGCGCAGCTTCGGCCCG
>JAUIGD010000580.1 GCA_030430255.1 Verrucomicrobiia bacterium | reverse complement strand
CCCACGCTTGCGCTTGGGGTTGTAGAGCCGGCCGAGTTCGAACCGCAGGCCGAGTTGCGACACGCGGAGCCCCAGCGCACGCGCGGCGATGTTCTCTAGCGTGTGCCCCTCATCGATGACCAGGAAATCATCGGGGAACACAAACCCTTCACCGGCGTGTTCCGATTCCTCCATCTGCGCCATCAGCGTGAACAGCAGTGTGTGGTTCACCACCACGATGTCGGCCGCGGCCACTTCCTTGCGCGCCGCCTGATAGAAACAGCGATCGTCGCGCCCGCAGGTCTTCATGGTGCAGACGTGGCTCTCGCTACAGATCTGCGACCACACCCGCTGCGCAGGCTCGAAGTCGAGGTCGCTCAGGGTGCCGTCTTCGGTGCCGGCCGCCCAGTCCGCGATGGCGTCCAACTCTGCCCGGTCTGCGGTGTCGAACAGTTCGGGCGCATCGCTGAGCGCACGCTTCAGCCGTTGCGGACACAGGTAGTTCCCCCGCCCTTTCATGAGGACGGCTTTGAATCCTCCTTCGATCAACTTCGCCAGCAGCGGCAAATCTTTGTCGACCAGCTGTTCTTGAAGGTTGATCGTGTGGGTGGAGATCACGGCCTTGCGCCGATGCTGCAGGGCGAACTGCACCGCCGGGGCGAGATAGGCCAGCGACTTGCCGACCCCCGTCCCTGCCTCGACCACCACGGGACCCGGCCGTTCGAGCGCCCGCGCCACAGCCATCGCCATCTCCTGCTGTTCCGGCCGGAACTCGAAGTCCTTCGCCGCGGACAGCGGCCCACCGGCCCCAAAGAAATCCCGCATCTGCTCGGCGAGGGCATCAGCTGCGGGCGCGGACTCTGGATACGGCAAGATCAACGCCCCTCCTTAGCCCGGATCGATCCGCAAATCCACGGGCGAGGCGACGTCATTCGCGGATGCACACCGAGCGCGTCGGAGCCCGCCCGGATCGATCGCCCCATCCGCAGGCGAGGCGGCGCCACGCGTTGGGACCTGGCGGCCTCACCACTCCCGCCCTCCACCCTCACGCCGCACCAAACGCAGTCCCGCCCCGGCGACCACGCGCACCTTGATCTCGGGCTCCTCGCCCCGCTTCCAGCGCCCCTTGGCTGGCGACCACTCCAAATCGGCCACCTCGTTCACGATCTCCCCCTGCACGCTCTCCCGAGAGACCTTGATCGCCACCCCGTCTGGGATTCGCAACTCCAGGCTCCCCGAACCAGCGTCGATGCGATACTCCCGAGCCACGGCGGGGAGATCGACGGCGACCCCCCCCGCCGGCACGCTGATCTCGACCTCGTCCAGCGCCGCGATCGCGGGCAAGGTCAGCTTCGCCCGCTGTTCCATCGTCACCGGCCAGCCCTGCTTGGACTGCCGCAACCGCAACCGCTCATCGCCTGGAATCCCGCCAGACCAGCGCGTCCTCAACCCGCTCTTCCACGCCCCGAACCCCTCCGCGCGGACCGCCAGCGAAAGCCGGTCGCCGGGGACCACGGCGAGTTCGCAAGGCAGCAATTCGACATCGATCTCCCGCGGCGCCGTCCCCCCACCGGATGGGGCCACCGTCTCCCGCACCTCGTACGGCATGCCGGCCCCGACCACCACCGCCCCCAAGGCGGCCAATGCCAAGACCGCCAGCCCGGCGCGGCTCAACGCCGCCCCCTCGAAGTACGGTCGCGCGCGCAGCCGCATCCCGTACGCGAGCCCCAGGGCGGAGAAATAGCAAAACCCTGCCGACCAAAGCACATCGCTCGCGAAATGCCCGCCCTGGGCGATGCGCGCCCAACCCAGCGCCAGACCGAGCGCCCCTCCGGCGGCAGCCGCGACCCACGCGCGCCGGATCCCCAAGGCCGCCCCCGCGAAATACAAGCCCACCAGGCAGAAGCCCATCGAGGCGTGGCCGCTGGGAAACGACTTGCCCGGGCTCGCCGCGTCGAACTCCCAGACTCTCTCGAACCGCTCCTCTCCGCCGAACGCCACCACTTCGCGCGGCCGCGGCCGCCCCCAGTGCTCCTTGAACACCGCATTGACCAGCAGCGCCGGCCCGAGGATCACCACCAAGATCAGATAGGCCGACACCTTCCGCCAGCGCCGCCAGCGCGGGGCGAAGAATCCCGCGCACAACACCAGCAGAGCGACCGCCGCCATCGCGATCGCCGGAACATTGCCCCGGTCGTAGAGCAGACGGAAAATGGGCGAATCCCCTTCCGGCCAACGCCCCTCCGCATGGTAGAAGCCCGAAATCTCGAGATCGGCCTGCCCCGCACGCAACCAGAGGGTGCCGGCCAGCAGCACCAGAACCGGCACGAGCCAGTGCCAGAGAACGTTCCACCGCCCACCGGGGGCACCACGACCTTCAAAATCCGCCATCAATCCAAGGGAAAACGAGCCTCAGCGACTGCGGTGGAGTTTGCTTCGGAAAATTTAATTATCATTTTAGCCTGAACAACTTAGGACTGTTTTTGAACGAAAAAACCATTGCTCTCAACCGAGAAGTCCAATACCTTTTTGTCGGCGAGGGAGGGCAGGCTACCCGCTTCCTGAGCCAAAACATCCGAAGATTTCTTTGAGCAAAGGTTGGTTGTTGGTTTCAAACCTTGCTTGAGCATTGGAGGAGAGCCTCGCCGGGCTCTCCTCTTTGCGTACCGAACCGCAGCGCTCAAGCTCCGAGCTGCAGTGCCCTTATTGGCGCTGAGGGCCTAGCCCGAATCGATCACCAAGCTCCGGGCTGCGGCTCGCCCTCGTTGACGCTGAGGGTGTTGGCGTGGTGACCGGCTCGGGCAGGGTGTTCACCCAGCCGCTCGCCGATCCCTGCCGCCGCCTACTCAGCTTCAACGAATGGCGGCGCCTCGCCTGCGGATGTGGTGATCGATCCGGGCT
>JAUIGD010000579.1 GCA_030430255.1 Verrucomicrobiia bacterium | reverse complement strand
AGATCGCGCCCATGCCACCGACCCCGATCCGCTCGAGAATCTCATAGCCACCGATCTCGCCCAGCGGCTCCTCGTCGGGATCGGGTGCGGGGTCAGTCAAACTCAATGCCGACGCCGCCAAGCAGCGCCTGCACAAGCCCTCCGGCGACGCGCCTCGCAAGGTCGCACCGCACTCCGGGCAGGCGCCGCTCTCACCGCGCTCCGCCAAATCTGGCCCGGTCTCAGCCACCGAGCGCAGACAATAGGTAGCGGATCTCACCCTCCACCTCCCCGGGCTCAGCAACCGTCTGCGCCACTTCATCGCGAAAGATCTCCCCGTAGCGCCGGCGCAGGCGGTGGACGCTGGTCTTCAAGGCCGACTCGCTGGTGCCCAACTCCTCCGCCACCTCGGCAAACGAACGATCTCCCTTCGGGGCGACCAGGTATCCTTTCAGGGCCTCGAACGGTTTGCCCGACCGCTCCCACTCGACGCGCAGACGCCCGGTTGCGCGGTCGATCAATGTCTCCGCCCAGCGGCGGTCGAACACCGCATCGGGCGCGAGGTCATCCGCCTGGGGCACGGCCGCGTATCCACCCTCAGCCCGTTCGCAGTCGAGCGACAACACCCGCGCCCCGCCTCCCCGCTTCTGCCGCGTCGCCCGCCGCCACTGCGTCACCAACATGTTCTTCATGCAGCGCAGCAGGTAGGTGCGGAACTTGCCCCGCCCCGGCCCCGCCCGCTCCAGCAAGCCGCGCTCCAACATCAGCGCCACGAACTCCTGGGTCATGTCTTTCGCGTCCTCCGGAGCCAACCCGGAACGCCGGGCGAAGGCATACAGCGGCGGCCAGTAGGCGCGGCACAACTCCTCCAGCGCCCCCTCCGCCTCGCCACCCTCCCCGGATGCCAGCACCACGAGGCTCCATCGCGTGGTATGGAACTCGCCACCGCCGCTCCCGGCGACCGCGTTCGCAGCGCTCTCTCGTGGAGGATTCAAGGGACTTGATGACCACATTCTGGCGCCATCGGCGTTGATGGGAAGCCGAATATGCAGATCGTTTCCGTCCCCGATTGCACGCCGGGCGGCGCTCGCCATCTTGGCGCCACCCCGCCGCCACCCACGATGCCCCCGCCGCTCAAAACCGCCGCCCACGCCCTCGGCTTCGCCGCCATGGCCGCGTCGCTGGCCGGGCATGTGGCGGTCGTGTTCTGCCTGTTCCGCCCCTGGGATGAGGTCGCCGCCGTCACCGTCTTCCCCATCTGGATCTGGGCCGCGCTCGGGATCGGCGTCGCCGTCGCCGGGCGCCTCCTCACCAAGAGTCGCCTGTTCTGGATCCCCGTCTTCGTGTGGCTGCTCACCGTGGCGATCGGCGCCGACGAGCGGCGCTCGTTGGCGAGGGGCTTCTCGCCCACCCTGCACGCCTGGTCCAAGCCGCCCCCCCCCGACGGGGCCGCGGGCACCGTCCTGCGCATCGCCACCATCAATAGCAAGGAGCGCAACATCGACGCCGTGCGCGAAGTCGCCCGCTTCAACCCCGACGTCATCTTCGTGCAGGAGGCGCCCGCCATCGGCCCGCTGCGCACATTGGCCACCGAGCTGTGGGGCGAATCCGGCAGCGCGGCCGGCGCCTGGCATTGCGCCGTGCTCGCCGACGGCCAGCTCACCACACGCCCCCGCGCCTCAGGCATGGTCCAACACGGCACCGGCGCCATGCTCACGCTCGCCGACGGGCGCGAGGTCGAACTCATGAGCCTCCATCTCGAACACGCCACCACCCGCTGGGACCTCTGGGCGCCCTCCTGCTGGCGCGAGCACCGCGACAAGCACCGGGTGCGCAAGACCCAGCTGGCGACCCTCATCGGCCAGCTCGAGACGACCGCCGCCGGGCGCCCGGCGGTCTTCGGCGGCGACTTCAATGCCCCGCCCACCAGCAACCTGTTCGACACCGTCCCCGCCAGCTACCAAAACGCATTCGGCACCGCCGGCAAGGGGCTCGGCAACACCTTCATCAACGGCTTCCCCGTACTCCGCATCGATCACCTTTACGCCGGCCCCGGCACCCGGGTCCTCGACGCCCGCGCCGCCCGCACCGAACACTCCGACCACCGCATGGTCATCGCCGACGTGTGGATCGTATCTCATTGATGAGCGAACCGCACCGCTGAAGCCCATCTTCGGAAATCAACAATCAACAATCAACAATCAGCATTCAGCATTCAGCGGTGGGCCTTCGAGCGCCGGCATTCCGTCAGTCCTCCCCCTGCCTCGCCCGCGGCAGGAACACCACCGCCCACAGCACCGCCAATCCGATCCACAACGACGCCGCGTAGATGTGGTGCGAGACGCGGATCTTTGGCACGAAGTCAGCCACGGCGCGCGTCCCCGCCGCGAGGAGGGTAAGCCACAGCACCCAGCGAAGGGGCACGACCTTGCCCCCGACCGCTGCCAGAGCCCCCGCATGCCCGGCTAAAACGCGCGCCGCCACGGTCAGCGCTAGCAACCCGTAGCCGCCGATGTAGAGCACGTGCCCCAGCCCGATCCAACCCGTCGGCCACAGGGAGGGCGTCGCGATCCCTACCACGACACACGCACACCCCGCCCGCAGACACCAAACCATCGTGCCGCCTCCGCGACGCCGCAGGGCCGGGGTCGAAATCGCCCAATAGCCAGCCACCGCGATCGCCCGCACCGCCGCCCCGGCACGCAGCCACCCGGACGCCTCGATCGCGAAACTTACCAGCACCGCCGACGCCACCGCCAACCCGGGCAACACCTGCCCTGCGCGCATTTCGCCACCGGCGATGCGGGGGAAGAGGAAAGCACCCACACCGAGAAGAGGCAGCAGGAGGAACCCTTGATACAGGAGCAATCGAGCGACGCGGAAGCGTGGGAGCTCCAACTCCACCCC
>JAUIGD010000113.1 GCA_030430255.1 Verrucomicrobiia bacterium | reverse complement strand
CGCAGGCGAGGCGCTGCCATTCGTTGGCGCTGAGTAGGCGGCGGCAGGGATCGGCGCTGCGGCTGGGTAGACACCCTGCCCCGGGTTCCGCTTTGCACCGCGGCGCCGCAGCCGGTAGGGTCGCGCCATGCCCCGCCCGGCCAAGCAAGCCAACGCCAAGACCCGACGCCCCCGCGCCCGCGAGGCCGGCCACCACGCCGCCGAGCCCGCGCTGCAGTTCGGCAGCGCCTGGGACTACGCCCCCGCTCCGGAGACCCTGCCGGTGCCGCTGAAGAAGCGCTACCCGCTCTACATCGGCGGCGGGTTCGTCCCCGCCGCGTCCGGCAAGACCTTCGCCTCGATCAACCCCGCCACCGGGCGAGCGCACGCGCGCATCGCCGACGGCGGCCGCGCCGATGTCGATGCCGCGGTGGCAGCCGCGCGGAAGGCGCTCGATGGCCCGTGGGGGAAGATGCCCCCCGCCGAGCGCGGCAAGTACCTGTTCCGCATCGCCCGGATGATCCAGGAGCGCTCGCGGGAGCTGGCGGTGCTCGAAACCATGGACGGCGGCAAGCCGATCAAGGAGTCGCGCGACATCGACCTGCCGCTGGTCGCCGCGCACTTCTTCTACTACGCCGGTTGGGCGGACAAGCTCGAATACGCCTTCCCCGGCCGGCGGCCGGGGCCGGTCGGCGTCTGCGGCCAGGTCATCCCGTGGAACTTCCCGCTGCTGATGGCCGCCTGGAAGCTCGCCCCCGCGCTCGCCTGCGGCAACACCGTCGTCCTCAAGCCGGCCGAGACCACCTCCGTCACCGCCCTCCACCTCGCCGAGATCTTCGCCGACGCCGGCCTCCCCGACGGCGTCGTCAACATCGTCACCGGCGCCGGTGCGACCGGCGCCGCGCTGGTCGGGCACCCGGGCGTCGACAAGATCGCCTTCACCGGCTCGACGGAGGTCGGCAAGAAGATCGCCGCCGCGACCGCCGGCACCGGCAAGCGCCTCACCCTCGAGCTCGGCGGCAAGGCCGCCAACATCCTCTTCGACGACGCGCCGCTCGACCAGGCGGTCGAGGGCATCGTCAACGGCATCTACTTTAACCAGGGCCACGTCTGCTGTGCCGGCTCGCGCCTCTTCGTCCAGGAGTCGGTCTACGACAAAGTCCTGCGCAAGCTCGCCGACCGCGTCGCCACCCTGCGCGTCGGCGACCCGCTCGACAAGAACACCGACATCGGCGCCATCAATTCGGGGGAGCAGCTCGGCCGCATCCGCGAACTCGTCGACAGCGGCGTCGCCGAGGGCGCCGAGCTGCACCAGTCCCGCTGCCGGCTGCCGCGCGAAGGCTACTGGTTCAAGCCCAGCTTCTTCACCGGCGTCACCGCCAGCCACCGGATCGCCCGCGAGGAGATCTTCGGCCCGGTGCTGTCGGTGCTGACGTTCCGCACCCCCGAGGAGGCGGTCGAGCGCGCCAACAACACCGCCTACGGCCTCAGCGCCGGCGTCTGGACCGACAAGGGATCGAAGATCTTCAAGATGGCCAAGGCGCTCAAAGCCGGCGTCATCTGGGCCAACACGTACAACAAGTTCGACCCGGCCAGCCCCTTCGGCGGCTACAAGGAGAGCGGCTTCGGCCGCGAGGGCGGCATGCACGGCCTGGCGCCGTACTTGCGTTGAGGCGCTTCGTCCCGCGCTGGCGATTGCCGCGCCGGGGCGGCACACGGGGACGCGTGCCCTGCGGGGAGACCCGGAGGCGGGGACGCCCCCGGGACGGACATCGGCGGGACGCCGATGCCACGGGTGCCGGGGCGCCGCGAACCGCGGCTTCGCCGGGGCCGCCTTCTCCGACCTCCGCCGCACGGTTCCGTTGCGCCCGCCCCCTTAACCCGGATCGATCACCAAGCTCCGGGCTGCGGCTTGCGCTCGTTGATGCTGAGGGTGTTGCCGTTGGGAACGGCTCGGGCAGGGTGTCTACCCAGCCGCTTCGCCGATCCCTGCCGCCGCCGACTCAGCATCAACGATCGGCGGCGACTCGCCTGCGGAGGTGGTGATCGATCCGGGTTAACGCCCGCGCTTGCCGGGGGCTTTGCCGGCCGGGGCGGCGGCGGCCGCGGCGCCCTTGCCGCGGGCGAGCGGCGAGTTCTCACGCAGGTCGGCGAAGATGAGCCGCCCGGCGCTGGTCTGCAGGGCGCCCGAGACGACCACGTCTGCGGTGTCGCCGATGCGGCGGGCGGCGTTGTTGACGACGATCATGGTGCCGTCGGGCAGGTAGCCGACCGCCTGCCCCTCGTCCTTGCCCTTCTTGACCAAGGTCAGCTCGAGCTCGTCCCCCGGCGTGACGGTGGGGCGCAGGGCGCGGGCGAGGTCATTGAAATTGAGCACCTTGACGCCCTGCAGGCGGGCGACCTTGCCGAGGTTGGCGTCGTTGGTGGCCAGGTGGGCGCCGAGCCGGCGGGCGAGTTGGATGAGCTTGGTGTCGACCAGCTCCTCGCTCTCCATGCGGGTCTCTTGCACCGAGATCTGCAGGCCGGGCGTGGTTTTGAGCTGGTTGACGTTGTCGAGCCCGCGGCGCCCGCGCTCGCGGCGGATCGGGTCCTGGTGGTCGGCGAGGATGTGCAGTTCGTCGAGCACGAAGCGCGGGATGATGATGGTGCCGCCGAGGAAGCCGGTCTCGCAGACTTTGGGGATGCGCCCGTCGATGATGATGTTGGTGTCGACCAGCAAGGGCTGCTCCATCAGCGAGTCCTGACGGAACCGGACGTAGGGGATGATGAACGAGAACTCCTCGCGGTTGGAGCGCAGCGCCAGCATGGTGCCCATGAACCCGAGCCCGGTGTAGACGGTGAGGGTGACGATGTTCTCGATGGTCTCGTAGTTGGGCAGCGCCTGGAACCAGGCGTTGTTGAAGAAGTCGACGCGCAGGACGAGCCACGCGCAGAACAGCCCGATCATCAGCCCGATGGTGCCGTGCGAGAAGCCGCGGAAGGTGAAGTAGCGCAGCAGGTGGTCGATCACCAGCATGAAGGCGCCGTAGCAGGCGCCGAGCAGCGCCCCGATGTGCGCCCGGCTACCCTGTTCGGCGTGGTCGCTGAGGTCGGCAGCCTCGAAGCTCTTGGCGATGATCCAGCCGAACAGGACGCAGACGGCGAAGAAGATGCCGCGGATGATGTTGATCGAGATGCCCTTGCCCATGGTGAGAGGTCGCCCCGCCGGGGGGTCGCCCGGCGGTCACCCTCCCCCTAACGAGCGGAGGCGGAGGGGTCAAGGGGCGATGCCGCCGCCGCGCCCGGGGCAACTTTTCCTTCCCCCGCGGCCCGGACTTTGAAATCTTGGCGCCCGGACGTTAAAACGCCCGCCCCCCGACCAGCCGCGCGACACCCACCTCCCACCCACCCAAACCATGCCCACCATCGGAACCCCGCTCTCGCCGACCGCCACCAAAGTCGCCCTCTGCGGCTCTGGGGAGTTGGGCAAGGAGGTCGCCATCGAACTGCAGCGGCTCGGCTGCGAGGTGGTCGCCATCGACCGCTACGCCGACGCGCCGGCGATGCAGGTCGCCCACCGGGCGCACGTGGTCGACATGCTGGACGGCGCCGCCTTGCGCGCGGTGTTGGAGGAGGAGCGGCCGCACCTGGTCGTGCCCGAGGTGGAAGCGATCGCCACCGCCACGCTGGCCGCGCTGGAGCGCGAAGGGTTCCAGGTCGTGCCGACCGCGCGCGCGACCCAGCTGACGATGAACCGCGAGGACATCCGGCGCTTGGCGGCGGAGGAGCTGGGGCTCGAGACCTCGCCGTTCCGCTTCGCCGCGACCGAGGCGGAGTTCCGCGCCGCCGTGGCGGAGATCGGCTTGCCCTGCGTGGTGAAACCGATCATGTCCTCCTCGGGCAAGGGCCAGAGCACGGTGCGGGAGGAGGGCGAGATCGACGCGGCGTGGCGCTACGCGCAGGAGGGCGGGCGCGCCGGTGCGGGCAAGGTCATCGTCGAGGGCTTCGTCGACTTCGACTACGAGATCACCCAGCTGACGGTGCGCCACGCGGGCGGGACGTCGTTCTGCGAGCCGGTCGGGCACATCCAGGTCGACGGCGACTACCGGGAGAGCTGGCAACCGCAGCCGATGTCCGACGCGGCCCGCGCGGGCGCGCGGCGGATGGCCGAAGCGATCACCGGCGCGCTCGGCGGCCGGGGCGTGTTCGGCGTCGAGCTGTTCGTCAAAGGCGACCGGGTCATCTTCTCCGAGGTCTCGCCGCGCCCGCACGACACCGGGATGGTGACGATGATCACCCAAGACCTGTCGCAGTTCGCGCTGCACGCGCGGGCGATCCTCGGCCTGCCGATCCCCAACATCCACACCCACGGCGCGGGGGCCTCGTGCGTGATCCTGGTGGAGGGCGAATCGCGGCAAGTGCGCTTCGGCGGCCTCGGTGCGGCGCTGGCGGCGCCGGACACGCAGCTGCGCCTGTTCGGCAAGCCGGAGGTCGCGGGCAAGCGCCGCATGGGCGTGGCGCTGGCGCGCGGGGCAGACGTCGGGGAGGCGAGGGACAAAGCGCGCGCCGCCAGCGAAGCGGTGCGGGTTGAGGTTGAGTGAGCCCGGCCGCCTCGTAGCCACGGCATCCCTGCCGTGGGCGCGCCGCCCGGCATGGCCTACCCGGCGTCAGGAATGTCGCGGCTGCGGCTGAGCGCCGGCTAGCCCGGATCGATCACCACATTCGCAGGCGAGGCGCTGCCATTCGTTGACGCTGAGTAGGCGGCGGCAGGGACAGGCGAAGCGGCTGGGTGTACACCCTGCCCGAGCCGGTCACCACGCCAACACCCTCAGCGTCAGCGAGGGCGAGCCACAGCCCGGAGCTTGGTGATCGATTCGGGCTAGCCGCCGACGACGACCAGCCGGAGGGCGTCGAGCCGGAGCTTGGCGCCGTCGAGGTGACGGCGCAGCGCTTCGCGTTCGGCCTCCGCCTCGGCGACCTCCTCTGGCCGCACGGGATGGCCGAGGGCGGCCAGGCGCTGGAGGCGGTCGATCTGCCCGTCGAGAGCCGTCTCCATCGATTTGATCGCCCGGCGGCGCAGGGCGCGGGCGTCGACATCCGCCACCTTCTCGGCGGCTTCGACCATCGGCGGGACGAGCTTCTTGAGCACCGGCAACTTGCCCTTCAACCACTCGCGGTCGCCGTCGCGGATCTTGGTGCCGTCGAAGCTGGAGGTGATGTTGCGCCCGTGGTGGTCGACGACCGCTTGGATCGGGGTCGGGGCGAGGAAGCGGTCGGCGCAGAGCTTCGCCGGGGCGACGGTCTCGAGCACGTAGAGGCACTCGACGATGAGGCCAGATTCGGCGGCGGTGGCGGGGATCTGGGCGAAGGCGGTCGAGCCCTGCTCGCTGGTCAAAATGAGGTCGACCGCGTGTGCGACGATGGGGTGGTCCCACGTCACGAAGGCGATCTGCTCGTTGCCCAGGGCCACCGCCCGGTCGAAGGTCAGCGACATGCCGCCGCCCTCGCGCAGGTTCGGGAAGGCCTCGGCGGAGAAGGCGCTGTCCGGCCGGACGAAGTAGCTGCGGTCGCCGAGGAACTCGCGGGCGACGCCATACTGGTCGAACAGGTCGGTGAGCAGGGACTCCAGCGAGCCGTCGCGGTCGGCGAGCGTGACGCCCTCGACGACCTCGGCCGCGACGGCCTCGTCGAACGAACTGATCTCGAGCAGGTGGTCGCGGCCGGCTTCGAGCTCGGCCTCGAGCGCGGCTTTGGCCTCCTTCGTGTCGGCGATGATCCCGTCCCAGGCGGCGGTGTCGGCGGGGTCGGCGGCGTCCATGGCGGCGCGGAATTGATCGCGCAGGCGGTAGGCGCCGTCGACGGGGCCGCTGAAAGCGTTCAGGCCTTCGTGGTACCAGCGGGCGAGGGCGGCGCCGGGCGTATCTCTGACGAAGGGGACGTGGATCTGGATGGCGTGGTTTTGACCGATGCGGTCGAGGCGGCCGATGCGCTGTTCGAGCAGCGACGGCGAGTCGGGCAGGTCCCAGAGCACGAGGTGGTGGGCGAACTGGAAGTTGCGGCCTTCGCTGCCGATCTCCGAGCAGATCAACAGGCGCGCGCCGTCCGCCTCGGCGAAGTAGGCGGCGTTGCGGTCGCGCTGCACCAGCTCCAGCCCTTCGTGGAAGAGGGCGATCTTGACGCGGCGTTCGGCCTCAACGGCGGCCTGGATCTCCTCGGCGAGCTCGCGGGTCTTGCCGATGACGAGGACCTTGGTGTCGTCTTCGAGCCCGTCGAGCAGGCCCAACAGCCAAGCCACGCGCGGGTCGCTACCGTCGCCGGCCGCGTCGAGCGGGGCGAGCTGCGGCACCCGCTCCGGGAAGCCGCCGAGGCGGGCGCGGCGGTTGCGGAACAGCACGCGCCCGGTCCCGTGCAGGTCGAGCAAGCGCCGCAGGGCCTGTCCGGGCTCGTCGGGGATCTCGCCGCCGAGCCACTTCTCCAGCTTGGCCGTGTCCGCCTTGGTGAGTTTCTTGCCCGACTCCAGCTTGCCGGCGACGGCCGACACCGCGGCGGCGTCCTTCTGCTCGGCGACGAACTCGTCGAAGTCCGAGAAGCGCTCGGGGTCGAGCAGGCGCAGGCGGGCGAAGTGCGCCCCCGGGTCCATCTGGCCCGGCGTGGCGGTGAGCAGCAGCAGCGAGGGCGCCGCTCCCGCCACCGCCTCGACGGCGGCGTACTCCGGGCTGGCGCCGCCCTCCTTGGACCAGCCGAGGTGGTGGGCCTCGTCGACGATCACCACGTCCCAGCCGGCCTCGGCCGCCTCCGCGGCGCGCCCGGGGTGGCCGGCCAGCAGGTCGATCGGGGCGAGGACCAGCTGGGTGTCGAGGAAGGGGTTGTCGCCGCCGGTGCCCGCGGCGGCGCAGCGCGCCTCGTCGTAGATGGCGAACTTGAGGTTGAAGCGGCGCAGCAGCTCCACGAACCACTGGTGGACCAGCGGTTCGGGGACGAGGATCAACGCCCGCGAGGCTCGGCCGGAGACGAGCTTGCGATGCAGGATCAAGCAGGCTTCGATGGTCTTGCCGAGGCCGACCTCGTCGGCGAGCAGGACGCGCGGCGCGTGGCGGCGGCCGACCTCGTCGGCGATGAAGAGCTGGTGCGGGACGAGCTCCATGCGCGCCCCGAGCAGCCCCCGCTCGCGGCGCCCGCGCTGGTCGTAGCGGCCGTCGAGGGCGCGCCGGCGCAGGCGGAACTTGCGCGAGGAGTTGACCCGGCCGCCGAGCAGGCGGGCGTCGGGCTGGTGGAACCCCATGAGGTCGCCGAGTTCGCTCTCGGGCGCCTCCTCGCCCTCCGAGCCGATGTAGGTGAGCAAGCCGTCGTCCCCCTCGCGGACGTCGGCGACGACGATGGTCGCGCCGCCCTGCAGCTCGATCTTGTCGCCGGCGGCGAAGGTGACGCGGCGCAGGGGCGCGGTGGCGGCGGCGTAGGTCAGCGTCTCCTTCGACGCGGGGAAGAAGATGGTCACCGCGGCGGTCGCGGTGTCCGCTTTCAGAACGAGGCCGAGCCCGAGTTCGGGGGCGGTCTCGCTGATCCAACGCTGGCCGGGGACGAATTGCATGGGGGGCGGAGTTTGCGCCTTCTCGGCCCGAGATCAAGGGGCGCGTTGATGAATTCCTCCCATCGCATGAAGCGATGGCGGCGGCCAGCCGCGATGCGGTCGCCACCCGCCACCTTTCGGCCTTGCTCGCGGGCGGGGCGGTGCTTTGCTCGGGGCCGTGAGCACCGCCATCGACCTCGACTTCATCGCCTCCGCCGCCCGCGCCGCCGGCGAAGAGATCCTCGACGTGTACAGCCGCGAGATCGAGGTCGACACCAAAGCCGACGACTCGCCGCTGACGGAGGCGGACCGGCGGGCCAACGCGGTGATCATGGACGCGCTGCGCACGCGCTACCCGGAGGTCCCCGTCATCTCCGAGGAGAACAAGGAGGTGCCGTACGGCGAGCGCGCGGGCTGGGGCGAGTTCTGGCTCGTCGACCCGCTCGACGGCACCAAGGAGTTTATCAAACGCAACGGCGAGTTCACCGTGAACATCGCCCTCGTCCGCGACGGCGCGCCCGCCGCGGGCGTCGTCTACCGGCCGACCGACGGCACGCTCTACAGCGCCGAGTCCGGCGCCGGCGCCTTCAAGGCCAACGCGGACGGCAGCGCGCGCATCGGCAACGCGGAACACTACTCCGAACGCGACGAGATCGTGGTGGTCGCCAGCCGCTCGCACCTCAGCCCCGAGGTGGAAGAGTTCGTCGCCGACCTGCGCGCCGCCGGCAAAGAGGTCGAGTTCCTCTCCGCGGGCAGCTCGCTGAAATTGTGCCTGGTCGCCGAGGGCGCGGCGCACGTCTACCCGCGCCTCGGGCCGACCATGGAGTGGGACACCGGCGCCGCGCACGCGGTGGTGCTGGAGGCCGGGCGGCGGGTGCTCGACCACGCGGCCCGCGAGCCGCTGCGCTACAACAAGGAGTCGCTGCTCAACCCCTGGTTCATCGTCGAGTGAACGCCGCCGGCGATCCCGGCCCCCCTCAACCGGCGCCCAGCAACTTGCGCTCGATATAGCGGCGGTAGACTTCGAAGAAGGCCGCCATCGAGGCGATGTCGATCCACTCGTCGGGCGCGTGCAACTTGCCCACCAACGGGCGTGTCAAGACGGCCGGGATGCCGGCGGCAGCGATGAAACGGGCATCGCTGCCCCCCGAGGCACGCACTTCGGCCAGCCGCCGCCCCGCCAGTCCGGCGGCCACCTCGAGATAGAGCGGGTCGGGGTCGAGGCGCGCCGGCTCCGCGGCGACCTTCACCTCCACGGCCACCCCTCCGCCGGCCTCGGCGCGGATGGCGGCGAGCACCTCGGCGCCGGTGAGGGGCGGGGGGAAGCGCACGTCCGCCCAGGCGAAAGCGCCGCCGGCGAGGCAGTTCACCGTGGTGTTGTCGGTGCCGATCACGGTCGGCGAGAAGGTCGGGTACCAGTGGCTGTCGTCGTCGCCCGCAGGCCCGGTGCGCCACCTCTCGAAGCGGTCGGCGACGCGGCCGAGCGCGCGCGCGAGGGCGAGCACCGCGTTGGGCGCGAGCCAGGGGCGCGCGGCGTGGATCTCGCGCCCCTCGGTGCGCAGCTGGAGGTGGAGGATGCCCTTCTCCTCGACGGTGATGTCGGTCGGCGATCCGCCGTCGGGCACCAGCGCGATGCCGCAGCGCAACCCGGCCTCACCGAACAGGTAGCCGACCCCATGCTCGCCGCCGATCTCCTCGTCCGAGGTGATCGCCAGCCCCACCGGCAGCCCCGGATGGCGTCGCTGCAGCGCCCGGTAGAGCTCGATGATGATGGCCAGCTGGCCTTTCATGTCGCCGGCGCCGGGCCCGACGATGCGGCCGCCACGCACCTCGCTCCGGTAGAGCGAAGCCTCGCCGTGCTCGATGACGTCGAGGTGCGCGACCATCAACACCGCCGGCGCATCGACCCCCGCCGGGGCCGCGACCATCGACTCGAAGCCGCCGCTTTCAAACCGGCGCAACACCGTGCCGGGGACGCCCTCGAGGTGTTGGGCGATGACCTGGAAACAGCGCGCCCGCTCCTCGGGGCGCCCCTCGGTGCTCGGGATCAAAACCAGGTCGCGCGTCAGTTCGACCAGCCTCGGGGTGGGGTCGGGGGAGGGTTCGGCTTCCATGCTCGTTCGCTCGCTCGCTCGATCGCCCGCCCGCTCAGTCGCGGTCGTGGGTCCAGCGCAGGCGCAGGTTCGCGTCCGCCGCCGCCAACAGTTCGTGGCAGGCCGCGGCGTCGGCGCCGAGGCAGAGGAACTGCCCTTTGGTCACCAGCCCGGCGGCGTCGAGGTTGAAGTTGATGGGCAGGATCCCACCCGCCGCGCCGGGCCGGAACAGGACGTCGTGCGAGTCCAGCTGCCGCAGGATCTCGCCGCCCGGCACCGGTTCGGCCATGCGCAGGTTGCGCATCAGCCAGCCGCCCTCCGGCAGGTGGTGGCGCGCCAGCACCGAGGGGTAGGTGGCGCCGGTGACGCGGGCGTTGATCTCGCAGCCGTAGGCGGTGGCGCCGTCCGCCCCGAAGGCGACGAGGAAGTCGATGCTCGCGGTGCCGCGGTAACCCTGCGAGTGCAGCCACCTCCCCGCGTCGCCGGCCTGGCGGAACAGCTCGTCGATCAGCTCGGGGCAGCGCCCGGCGTACGGGGGCGGCGAGACGTTGCCCTGGTGGACGCTGCCCTCGGAGAGGATCTGCTCGGTGACGTCGAACAGCACCGCGCCGTCGTCGTCGAGGAACATCTGCACGCTCGGGCTGGCGAGCCGCTCGACCCCCCGCCGCCCCTCCTCCAACCAGCCCTGCACCAGGCACGGGCCGTCGTGAAAAAAGTAGCCCGGCACTTCGGGGGGCGGGCCGCCGGTAGCGGCGACCAACAGGCCGATGCCCGAAGCGCCCACCGCCGAGCGTACGCCAGCGCGGCGGTAGCCGGCCGCCGCCAGCGCGCGCAGGGCGCCCGCGACCTCGCCCGCGTCGGCCGCCAGCCGGGTCTCGAACACCGGGTGGCCGGCGGCGGCCATCGCCCGGTGGAACAGGACCTTGTTGTTGCCGCGCGCGCTGGCCCCCCGCGCGCACAGCGTCCGCTTGCCAGCCAAGGCGGCGAGCCGCACCAGGTGGTCGTCGGTGACGAAGCCGTGCATCCAGTCCGCCGGGTGGGCGCGCAGCTCCTCCAACAAATCGCTGCCCTCCCCGAGCCCGAGGTAATCCGCGTGGGACAGCACCCGCACCTCCGGCAGCGACAGCCCCAGCTCGCTCTCGAAGTAGCCGCCCAGCTCGCCGTCGGGCGCATGCTCGAGCACCAGCAAATTGTCGCCGCCGCCGAACAGCAGGCCGAGCAGGGGCACCAGCCGGCCGCCGTAGGTCGCGACCCCCGAGATCTCCGCCTCGAGCGCCCGCGTGCCGCCCTCGTTGTCGAAGAACAGCGACAGGACGTTGGCGAAGTAGACGGCGCTGCGCCCGCTCCACAGCGCCGGCGCCTCGCCCGCCGTGCGGCGGACGCGGATCGAGGGTGTCTGGCTGGCGTCGGCGTCGGTCATCGCGGAGCCCGGGTGGGGGCGAAACAAAAAGGCGCAGATCGCGCCGCTGTCGAGGGCGGCCTCGCCGGGAGGCGCCCGCCGGAGGGGCGTGCCCCCAACCCCGCTCCCGTGCCGCGATCGACCGGCGCGCGGCGTTTTGCGGGCTTGGCAGGGTGGCGGTTTCCGCGTATATCAGCTCGGAAACACAAACCCAGCCCCTGGCACCATGATCCCAGCCCGCCGCGCGGCCGCGCCCGCCGCCCTCCTCGCCTCCGTCGCCCTCGCCACCCCCGCCGCAGCCCAGCTGTCGGTGGACCTGCAGATCGAGAAGACCCAGTTCGTCGCCTACGAACCGGTCAAAGCCACGGTCACCGTCCACAACCGCGCCGGACAGGATGTGGTGCTTGGCGGGCCTGGCGGCAGCGGTTGGCTCTCCTTCGATGTCCGTTCGGGCACCACCATCGTCAGCCCGCGCGCCGGGCGTGGATTCGGTGCCGAGCCCTTCCTGCTCAGCGCCGGCCAAAAGATCACCAAGACGGTCAACGTCGGGTCCCTCTACCCGCTCGGCGAGTTCGGCGACTACTCCTTCAACGCGCAGGTCTACTTCCCGCCGCTCGGCCAGTTCTTCAACTCGCAGCGGAAGCGCATCAGCATCAGCAACCCGCGCCCGTTCTGGTCGGAGTCCATCGGCGTCCCGCAGGGGCCCGGCAGGCTCGCCTCCTTCCGCGAGTACTCGCTGCTGATCCACCGCGGCGCCTCGACCGCCCACCTCTACATGCGCCTCAAGGAAGCCCGCGGACCGCGCGTCTACGCCACCTATTCGCTCGGGCGCTACGTCGATATCGGCAAGCCGCAGGCCATCGCCGACTCCGAAGCCCGCCTGCACGTGCTGCACATGGTTTCCCCGCGCGTCTACCAACACGCGATCGTCCGCCCGGACGGCTCCTTCGAGGGCGCCACGATCTACCAAGACATGCCCAGCAGCCGCCCCAAGCTGATGATCGACGGCGCCGGCGTCGTGCAGGTGCGCGGCGGCCAACGCTACGACCCGGAAGCCGCCGCGGCGGTGGCCGAACTCGAAGCGGGCGTCCGCTCGGCCTCCGATCGGCCCGGCGGCCTCCCGGAATAGGCGGGCAAAGCACCGCGCGGGAACCTCGGAGCGATCATGAAGGCAAAGCTTCACCATGCGCGCCGCACCGCCCCCGCCCGGGCCGCGCTGTGCCTCGCCCTCGCCCTCTTCGCGGCGGCGACCGGGGCCGCCCCCGCCGCGCGCTTCAGCCGCGTGGTCATCGACGCCGGCCACGGCGGCCACGACAAGGGTGCGGCGACCGGGCTGACCTACGAGAAGCACCTCGCCCTCGACGTCGCCCGCCGGCTCGAACTCTACCTCGAGGAGCAGGGCATCCGCACGACCCTGACCCGCGAGCGCGACGTCTTCATCCCGCTGCCGCGGCGCGCGCGCATGGCGAACGACGCGCGTGGCGCGATCTTCGTCAGCATCCATTTCAACTCCGCGGCCAACACCGGCGCCGAGGGGATCGAGACCTTCTACAACCGGCGCAACCCCTCCAGCCTGATCCTCGCGCACATGGTGCAGTCGGCGTCGATCTACAAGACCCGCGCCGAGAGCCGCGGCGTCAAGCACGCCAACTTCCACGTCCTCGCCGAGAACACCCGCCCGGCGATCCTGGTCGAGTGCGCCTTCCTCACCAACCGCGGCGACCGCTACCGCGCCCTCTCCCCCGCCTACCGGCAGAAGATGGCCGAGGCCATCGCCATGGGCATCATCCAGTTCCGCCGCGAAGGGTAGCGGGCGACCGGGCGCCGGCGTCCCGCCTAGCCCGGATCGATCACCACATTCGCAGGCGAGGCGCTGCCATTCGTTGACGCTGAGTAGGCGGCGGCAGGGACCGGTGAAGCGGCTGGGTAGACACCCTGCCCGAGCCGGTCACCACGCCAACACCCTCAGCGTCAGCGAGGGCAAGCCGCAGCCCGGAGCTTGGTGATCGATTCGGGCTAGGGGCTGTAGTGGTGACTTTCAGTCGCCATCCCGGGTTCATTGGCGACTGAAAGTCACCACCACTTTCGCGCATCCCCGTCGGTGAAGCCCACCGCGGGATTGACCGACCGTCAGCGCGCCCCCATACTCATCACCATGGCCGAGGCAGCAATTCGCGATCTGTCGGCGAGGCGGCTTGGGGGCACTTTGCAACCGCGGCCTGACCGGCCTCGACGGCGAACCCACCACCCGCGCGGACAGCTACCGGCAGGAACACGGGCGCGCGGAGAAGCGGGTCAAGGAACTTGAGGTCGATCCGCCAGATCCAATGAAGGGAAGCCTGATCCCAACGGTTGCCACTGCAACGCTGCTGGCGGTTGTCGCCCCACCCGCAGCAGCGGTCGTCGTTCACATCGTGCCCGACGAACCGATCGAGGTGAAGAACCTCGCGGGCTTCAGGGATCAAGATTTGGATATTGACGGAGATGGTGCTGTCGATTTCGTGCTCGCACACAACGCGGGATCCAGCCTCTACGTCCAGCAGCAAGGCACCAACCGGGTGTTGATGCGAAACGGCGATGGCATTCCAGACGTGAGCGGACTGATCGTCGGCGCAGACCTTGAGGAGGATCAGTTCTGGCAAGCGATCATCATGCTGACGGTCAGCAAGATCTCGCCCGACATTCAAATCTGCGTCACCAACGGTGCCGGTTCGGGTTGCGACGGAAACTTCGTCGGCCGGACGGGGATCTTCGGGGTGGAGTTCGACATCGCCGGGCAGACGCACTACGGCTGGGTGCGGGCGACCGGGGCGCCGTCCGCGGTGCGGATGGAGTTCAGCGACTGGGCCTACGAGTCCGAACCCGGTGTGCCCATCCTCGCCGGTGCGGTGCCGGAGCCAAGCGGCGCGGCCTTGCTCGCTCTCGGGGCAGCCGCCGTAGCGTCCCGGCGGCGCCGACCGTGGCATCGGCGTCCCGCCGATGTCCGTCCCGGGGGCGTCCCGCCTCCGGGCGCTCAGCCCCTCCGCGTGTCGCCGTAGTGGTGACTTTCAGTCGCCATCCCGAGCCGATTGGCGACTGAAAGTCACCTCTCCCTTCGCGAACCTCCGCCTCCGGCGCCCCCCGCTACTCGTCCTCCTGCACGAACTGCACGTGGGCGCGCACGAGCTCGCCCATCGACGCGCAGCGGGCGAAGGCGGCGTGCCCGTGGTATTCGGCCAGTTCGGACCGCAGGGTGTGCAGGTGCTCGGGCGGCGCGCTGGGTTCCGCCGCCATCACCTCGAACAGGGACTCCAGGCGCCGGCGGCCGGCGCCGTAGCGGCGCGCGATCAAGGTCCGCTCCTCGCGTTGGTACTGCTCGATGGTCTCGCGGTTGAGGTGCTGGGTCACCAGCTCGACGACCGGGAAGTTGCCTTTGAAAAACTGCGGCAGGTAGATTTTGAAGTGCCCCTCGTAACACTGCTGGTCGAAGTCGGTGGGCCGCACGCGGTAGACCACCTCCTCGAAGTCGGGCGTGACGTCGACGACGTAGTTGACCGGCCGCATGTCGCCGAGCAGGCGGGCGAAGCAGCGCTCGTTGAATTTGACGAACTCCTTGGCGATGCGCACGCGGTTGAGGTCGCCGCGCCCGAGGTAGTCGCTGATGAAGATGTCGCCCGGCACCCCGGCGATGTGCTCCTCGATGAGCGTGTCGTCCTTGACCAGGAAGTTGACGCGGTTCGGCGACAGGATGTCCTCGAGCTCCAGCCCGTAGATGCGCGAGGCGTCGGCCACCTTCACGTAGTAGTGGTCGAAGTTGTCGTTGAAGCGGTTGACGATGCGGATGCGGAACGGGCGCGAGTTGCCGAACTCTCCGAAATCGATGCGCTCGACGTCCAGGTGCTGCGCCGCGCGGGCGCGGCCACCCATCTTCAGCGCGACGTAGATCTGGGCGAGCTTCGGCCGCAGCTCCGCCATCTCGCCGGGCGGGTAGATCACCGTCTGCCACAGCGTCGGGGTGCCGTCCGGCGACTCGTAGGGCACCGACTCCGAGAAGCGCGCGAGGTCGCGGTAGATCGCGGGCACGTCGAGGCTGCGGCTGTGGCTCTCGAGGTAGCCGCCCAGCGCGGGGCCGACGGGGTAGGCGGTTTTGCGGCGGGAGATCTCCATGGTTCGCCCTACCGGGTAGCGCGCCGGAGCCGCATCGGCAAGGCGCGGGATGCGCCCCGCAGTCCCGCGAGCATTTCCCCGAATCTGCGCTAGGGTCGGGCGCCATGCTCGACATCAAGCTGCTGAGAGAAGACCCAGACGCCTACAAGGAACGCGTGCGCGCACGCGGCGGCGACGCCTATCAACTCATCGACGAACTGGTGCAGTGCGACGAGATCCGCCGCCGCGGCGAGACGGACAAACAAGCGCTGCAGGGCGAGCGGAACGCCAAGTCCAAGGAGATCGGCGCCAAGAAGAGGGCCGGCGAAGACACCTCCGCCCTCGAGGAGGAGGTGCGCGGGATCGGCGCGCGGCTTAAGGCCCTGGCGGAGGAGGTCGAGCACGCCGACGCCCGCCAGCGCGACCTCCTGCTGCACATCCCCAACACCCCGCACCCGGGCTGCCCGGTCGGCGCGGACGAGACCGCCAACCCGCTGGTCCGCGAGTGGGGGGACAAGCTCGAGGCCCACGCCGAGCTCGCCAACCACCTGCAGATCGCCGAGCGGCTCGGCCTCGTCGACTTCGACGCCGGCGCGAAGGTCACCGGCAGCGGTTTCGCCGTCTACCGCGGCCAGGGCGCCAAGCTGCAGCGCGCGCTGATCGGGTTCCTGCTCGACCTG
>JAUIGD010000578.1 GCA_030430255.1 Verrucomicrobiia bacterium | reverse complement strand
CCTCCCCCATGCTGTCCCGGAGGCGACGGGCGGCGCTCCAGCACCTTCGACGGCCCGAACAAGGGCACGCCGAATCGGCGGTTAATCTTTTCGCGAGGACCAGTGTAGCGAGCCATATCAAAGGGAGTCGGTAACGGTTGGGAAGAACGGGTGCAGGGGAAAGCCTAGACGCGACGCGCTTTTTTCGGGCGGCATCCGTTGTGCGGGATCGGTGTGACGTCGCGAATGGATTTCACCTCGATGCCGGTGGCCTGCACCGCACGGACGGCGGACTCGCGCCCGGACCCCGGACCTTTCACGCGGACGTCGGCTTCCCGGAGCCCATGGCTCATCGCCTGCCGGCAAGCGTCTTGGGAGACGACCTGGGCGGCGTAGGCGGTGCTTTTCCGCGATCCGCGGAACCCCATCTTGCCGGAGGTCGACCAGCCGATCACATTGCCGCGGGTATCGGTGATCGTGACCGCGGTGTTGTTGAAGGTCGCACGGACATGGACGATTCCGGAGTGGATGTTCTTGCTCCCCTTGGCCTTGACGATCTTTTGCGCGGAGGGATCATCGCCGCCCTCGAGTTCCAACAGGACGTCGGCAGCGGTTCGCTCTTTCTTCTTCTCCTCCGGCTTCTCGCCCTCGGCCGCCGGCGCGGCTTCGGTTCCAGCGGCCGGCGCATCCCCTTCGGCGGCCGCGGGGGTAGCCGCCTTCTCTTCAGCGGCGGGCTTCTCTTCGGGGGCCGGATCGCCGGCGGCGGCAGTAGTCTCTTCGTCAGCCATTGCAGTAAAGTCGTTCGTTCAGTTGGTGCGGGATCAAACCTTGCCCTTCTTGGCGTTCGGGTTGCGCTCGACGCCCACGGTCCGCTTGCCGCCCTTGCGGGTGCGTGAGTTCGTCTTGGTGCGTTGCCCACGGACCGGCAGGCCGCGGCGGTGGCGCAGGCCGCGGTAGCAATTGATCTGCTGCAGGCGCTTCATGTTCGCGCCGAGTTCGCGCCGGAGATCCCCCTCGATGATGATGTTGCCCTCGTTCACCACGTGCACGATCTGGCTGATCTGTTCGTCCGAAAGCTCGCCGGTGCGGGTGTCGGGATTGATGCCCGCCTGCTCGAGGATGCGCTTGGCGGTCGGGCGACCGATCCCGTAGATGTAGGGGAGCGACGCTTCGATGCGCTTCTCGTTCGGGATCTCGATACCTAGAAGTCTGGCCATGGTGATCGGGTGTCTGGAAAGTGGTGGGTAGCGGTTCGGGCGATCGATCGCCAAAGTCAGCCTTGGCGCTGCTTGTGGCGGGGATTCTTGCAGATGACACGAACCACCCCGTGCCGGCGGATCACGCGGCAGGACTCGCAGAGACGTTTGACGGAAGGTCTGACTTTCATGGTGAAGGTGGTTGGTGGTCTGGGTGGTGTGGTGGGCGAGGTCGCTGACGACGCCCTCCGGTTCCTGCAATTTGATATTGGCTTCGGGCTGGGCACCCTCCCGTTCAACGACTTAGAGAAGTCGAGCAGGCCTTGATCAAAGCGGGGGAAATGTTTAGCACAGTTCAGCTTTCCTGCAAGGGGGCGTTTCGGCGGATTTCCAAGAGTTTCAGCGCGGTCCGCGGATGCGGCAGCGGTCAGGCGGCGCTGCTCTGGGCGGTCATCGCCCGCTCCCGCCAGGTGAGGATTTCGGGTTCGTCTTTGGTGATCAAAACGGTGTGTTCGAAGTGGGAGGAGGCGCCCCCGTCGGCGGTCACCACGGTCCAATTGTCATCGAGCACACGGACCCCTTTGCCGAACTGGTTCACCATCGGTTCGATGGCCAAGATCATGCCCGCACGGAGCCGGGGCCGGTTGTTGGAGGGGCGGTAGTTGGGGACTTGGGGTGGTTCGTGCAGCTTCTTTCCCACCCCATGGCCGACGAATTGCTCGACCACCGAGAAGCCCAGCCCCACGACATGCCGCTCGACCGAGGCGCACAGATCCCCCAGCATGACACCTTCCCGCGCGTAGTCGATGGCGATGTGGAGGGCATCCTCGGTGGCGCGAAGGAGGCGCTCGCGTTCGGGGCCGATGTCGCCGACGGGGACGGTCAGGGCGTTGTCCCCGACCCATCCGTTGTAGTGGATCCCGACATCGATTTTGACGATGTCGCCCGGCTGGATCCGGCGGGGGCCGCCGATGCCGTGCACGATCTCGTCATTCACCGAAATGCAGATATTGCCTGGGAAAGGGGTCGGGTTGTTCGCCTGCTTGTAGTTGAGAAACGCGCTGGTGCAGCCCCGTTCCCGCATCATGTCGGCGGCGAATGCGTCCACCTCCCCGGTGGTCTTGCCCGGCTGGCACTGGCGCGCCGAGGCGAGGAGGATGTCGCGGGCGAGCGCGCCTGCGGCGCGCATCCCGTCGAGCTGTTTGCCGCGGTAGATCGGCATCTATCCTAACCGCTTCGCCACGGCGTAGGTCACCGCGATCAACACGACGATCGCGATCCCGGTGTAGAGCCAGATCATCGTGTTTTTGCTGGCCACCTTGCCACCGCCGGTGCGGCGGTCGAAGCGCCCGCGGATCTTCCCTTTGCGCAGGAAGCCGTCGTAGTGGCGCTGGATCAGGTGGGTCTCGGCCTGGCGCATGATATCGAGCAGCACGCCGACGAGGATGAGCACGCTGGTGCCGCCGAAGAATTGGGCGACGGTCGGGCTCACACCGAGGAATTGACCGATGATCGAGGGCAGCGTGGCGACGATCGTCAGGAAACAAGCCCCGGCGAAGGTCAGGCGCCCCATGGTGAAATCGAGGAACTGAGCGGTCGGCTTGCCCGGGCGCACACCCGGGATGAAACCGCCATTCTTCTTCAGATCGTCAGCGATCTGCTGTGGCTGGAACATGGTGGCCACCCAGAAATAGCTGAAGAAGAAGATCAGCAGCGCGGAAAGGATGTAGTA
>JAUIGD010000112.1 GCA_030430255.1 Verrucomicrobiia bacterium | reverse complement strand
GGCGAGGTCACCGGCGGCGACGCGCCGAGTTCGAGATCCGCCTCAACGTCGCGGACGAAGCGCGGCCTCGATCGCGGTGCATCGCTTTGCCGAGGCTTCTCCCGCCCCTTCCGGGGCGGAGCGCGACGCATTCCCGTTCCCCGGAGTTCCGCTGGCGCTCCACTCCGCGCTCCCTTCTCTCGTGCCTCCGGCACTCCCTTTAACCAAGCGTCATTCGGGATCGGTCAGTTACGGCGGAGACGGAGCTCCGCCCTCCTGCGTGAAACAGATCGCGCTTCGCGCACAGGTGCCGATTCGGCGCGACCCCTCGGACATCCTTGATCCCTGGTTACTCGATCCCTGATCTTTGCCCGCCGGGCCTGAACCGGCAGCGCAGCGAGTGGTAGCCGAGCGTGCGCGAGTAGGCCTGCTCCGCTTCCGTCCGCTCCTCCGCCTCGACCACCTCGACCGATCGGACGCGCTCGGCGAGGGCCTTGAGCAGCGTGCGCAGGATGAGCCGCGCGTGCGGCGCACCGAGGCAGAGGTGGGCGCCGAAGCCGAACGAGAGGTGCGGGTTCGGCTTGCGATCCAGCCTTACCTCCCCCGGATCCTCGAAGGCGTCCTCGTCGAAGTTCGCCGACGCCCAACACAGCGAGACGCGCCCGCCGGGAGGGACGGGCACGCCTTTGACCTCGGTATGCGCCGGGCAGACGCGACCGATGTGGGTGAGCGGCATGAAGGCGCGGAACAGCTCCTCCGACGCGAGCACGGCGCGCTTCGGGTCCCCGCGCAGGAAGTCGAGCGCCTCGGGGTGCGCGGCGAGGTAGGCGACCGCGCAGGCGATCGAGTAGATGACGGTGTCGCGGCCGCCGGCGAAGGCGAGGTTCGCGAAGCCGACCGCCTCCTCGCGCGTCAGCGGGCGCCCGCGGAACTCAGCGCGCGCGAGGGCGGAGAAGAAGTCGTCGCCCGTCGCGCCCGCGGCTTCGGCGGCGTCGAACTTCGCGTTGAGGTAGTCCTCGAGCACGTTGCCGCGCGAGCCCTCGTCGTAGAAGACATGCACGCCCCAACCGGTCCAGACCGCGGCTTCGGACTCCGGGACATCCAGCAGGTAGGTGAGCGCCCGCGACTGCACCGGTAGCGCCATCTCGCGCACGACCTCGACCTCACCGGCGGCGAGGGCGGCGGTCAAAACCTCGCCGATCAGGGATTCGACCTTGGCGACCACTTCGGGCTTCTTGGCGCGTGCGAAGAAGGGCTCGACGATCGCCCGGTAGTCGGTGTGCAGCGGCGGGTCGGTCTCGATGGGCAGCTGCCGCACGGTGCGCATCGTCTCCTCCGAGGGGATGGGCACGCGGAAGGGGGCGTCGGAGGAGTAGGTGGCAACGTCGCGCGCCGCCGCGCGGACATCGGCGTGGCGCAGCAGCATCGGCACATCCTCGCCTTGGGAATTGCTGACCAGGACACCGTGCTCGCGGCGCGCCTCGCGGAAGGGGTCTTGGGGCTGAGCCATCCGGTGAGGGTCGCGCCTCCCGTTCTCCCGCTCAAGTGCAGATGGGATCGCGCGGCGCGTTCAACGGCGTTCGGGGAGAAGTTTAAAAACGACCGGCTTCGCCCCTCCGAAGACGTGGCCGGCAGCGGCGCGGATCGAATCGACGTCCAAAGATTCGTAACCCTGGACGTGTCGCCGTGCGCCTTCGACGCGGCCGTGCCGGCTGATCGGACGGGCGAGGGCGCGCAGCCAATACCGCGGGAGGCGTTGCGCGTAATGCACACCCGTCGCGAGGGAGCGGCAGGCGCGGTCGCGCTCGTCGATGGTGACGGGGGTCGACTCGAACGAATCGACGATCGCCCAGAGCCGGGTGGACAGTTCGTCGACCCGCCTGTGGTCGCAGGGGGCGCGTAGGGTGAGGAAGGAGTCGCCAGCCCCCAGTTCGCCGCTTCGGAACGAGCAGCGCGGGGCGTAGGACTGCCCCAGCTCCTCGCGCAAAGAGTCGACCATCCGCTGCTGAACGACGGCGGCCAATACGTTCAAAGTGTGCCCGCCGAGCGCCGCGGAGATGCTATCGGGGATCTGGAATGCGAGGATGGCGTTGCCGACTTCGGATCTTTGGGTGAACTCGAGGATGTGCGGTCCGGGGGACGGGGCAGGCAGGGAGGGAGGGCGCGCCTGGGGCGTTGGCGGGGGGCGCCTGTCCAGCGCCCCGAAGGTTCGGGCGGCACTTCGGATCGCTGCATCTGTAGAGATGTCGCCGACGATGGTGATCTCCAACGGCGCCTCCCGCATCGGTTGGTAGATCCAAGACCGAGCCGCTTCCGACGCAGCGTCGAAGCCGATCTTCTCGTAAAAGTCTATCGGTGCCGCACGCCGATCCTCTCCACGGAGCAGGTGGTTCACCCGGCCTGCGACCAACTCGGAGGCGGTGGAGGACTGCCTCGCGACCGCGCCGAGGCGGTATCCCGACATGGGGAGGAACCGGCCGGCGTCTCGGGTTCTTGGGGCCGTCAGGTGCTCGGCGAGCACCGCGCAAGCCGTCTCGACCTCCTCCGGGCTACACGTGGAGCTGAGCTGGAAGCAGGAGTCGAGGACATCGAAACTCAGATCGAAGTCTCGACCGGCGAAGGCCTCCTCCCGCGCACGCCGGTGCATGCCAACGGTGCCTGCGTTGGTCACGATGGTTTCCGCGAACCAAGGGTGCAAGGTGCCATCGGCGCTACGCGAGCCGTCACCGAAAGACACCTGCACAGTCACCGTGTCGGGGAGGGTGGCGAGCGGTTTGACCGCCAGGGCGACACCATTGGCGAAATGACATTGCGTGAACCCGAGCCCTTCGTCCTCTACCCGCGTGAGAACGCTACCGGCTTCGCCGAACTGCAGTTCAGCCCCGCGTTCCGGTGGGGGGGTGCGGGGCCGCGGTTCGAGCCGCCATCCCGCTTCCAGATGGTCCTCGATCGTACCGCTCGTCTCGTCGAATTCTCCGGCCGCCAAGATCACGAGATCGCCGCCTGTCCAATGGCTATTGAACGCCGCGGCGGCACCCGCAGAGTCCGCCTCGCGGAGCGCCCTGAGCATCTCACCCATTTGGGCGGCCGGTTCCATGAAGACGCTACCGATGCTGAGCGCTTTCACCAATGCATCCGCCGTCCCGGCCGCGTCGTTGTCGAGCGCCCTCTCCGCCTGTTTCCGCACGATCGGGTACAGCGCAGACTTCGCCCGGGCGAGATGGGAATCACCGGGACCCAGGTCGCGAACCCGCCGCCAAATCTCGGCCAACCTGTTGACGGTGGGCTCCCACTGCCCCCCCGTTAAGACCCTCGCGATGGAGGTGGTGGCGCGACCCAACACCAAGCTGGAATCCACTTCGGCGCCGTGAAGCTCCCAGCGGCCATGGTCGCGGAGTTCCTTTTGAAACGCCATGTTGGCGAGATCCAGCTCGACGCCCCGGCGCAAGTCGACCGCGCTGCGCATGATGTTTGCCCGCCCGGTAATCGAGTAGAGGGCGAGGTAGCGGGAGGAGGTCGGATCCGGCCCGAGGCCGACCTCTGGCGCGCGGCCGGTCACGATCTTCCCGATGTCCGGATCGGGAGGCCCTTGGCGCGCGGCCATCGATCCAAAGACTTCGGGGATGCGGTCTTCGAAATCGTCATCGATCACACCCACTGCGACGAGGACCATCCGATCTGGCGTGTACCATCGTTGGTAGAACTCCACCACCCGCTGCCGGGGCACCGCTTCGATCACCTCCTTCACGCCGATGGGGCGGCGGCTGCCGATGCGGCTCTCCGGGAAAGCGAACTGGACCAACCAGTCGTTGTTCGGCTTGTATCGCTCGCGCATCTCGGCGAGCACGACCTTCCGTTCCTGTTCGAGCTGGGCCGGGACGAAAAGGATCCCGTCCGCCACGTCACGCAGGAACTGTAGGGCCAGTCCCACCGACTCGGGGGCGCTGTCAGGAAGGTCGAGTTCGTAGGACGTGTGTCCGAGACCTGTAGATGCGTTGGCGTCCGCGGCGCGCCGGATGCCGAGCCTCTGGAACTCCGCCAAGGCCTCGCCAGCCGGAAAGTGACGCGTTCCGTTGAAGGCCATATGCTCGACCAGATGGGCGACGCCGCGTTGGTCGTCCTCCTCCATGATCGAACCCGCCTCGACAAGCAGGCGCAAGCTCAGCTCACCGGCCTTCTGAGGCCTCGGCATCACTGCAAAACGAAAGCCGTTGTCGAGACGCCCCCAGCGGATGTCGGGGTGGGGAGATAGATCGCCGACTTCGTGGGGCCACGCTGTCCCCCCGCTCTCTTCAGGTGTCGGCAGCGCGGAAGGGGCGCTGACCGCAGGGGGTGGGACTCGGTCAGCCGCATCGAGGTCGCCACACCGCCGCAGGGTCAAGCACAGCACTGCGACGGCCGCGATGCCAGCGATCAGAAGCGGCCTCCAAGGTGATCCTGGTACATCACGGGCGGACATCGTGGTCGGAACCCTGCAGGACGGAGCTCAGAATGGCAACGGGCGATCGAGAGTGCGGGACAATGGCAGCGTTCCCAAGGCCTTGGCGCGTCCTCTCAAGGATGTCTCGTCGGCAGCGGATAGGCAGCTGTTACGTCGGCATGGAGCGGACGTGGAGGTCGACCTGCGGGAAGGCGATCTCGATGCCGGCCTCGCGGAAGGCGTCGTCGATCTGGAAGAAGAGCTCGTTCTTGGTGGCGAGGTTGTCGTCGACCTGGGCGACGTGGGCGCGGAGCTCGAAGAGCAGGGCGCTGTCGCCGAAGGCGGTGAAGATCACCTGTGGGGCGGGCTCTTCGAGGATCTTCGGGTGCTCGGCGGCGAGCCGCAGGAGGGTGCGCTCGGCGAGGCGGGTGTCGGAACCGTAGGCGATGCCGACCGGGATCTCGATGCGCAGCATGTTGTCGCTGAGCGTCCAGTTGACGAGCTGGCCGGTGATGAACTCTTTGTTCGGGACGATGAGTTCGCGGTTGTCGAACTGGCGCACGGTGGTGGCGCGCATGCGGATCTGGGTGACCCTGCCGGAGACGGTGCCGACCGTGACGACGTCGCCGAGCCGGAACGGGCGCTCGTAGAGGAGGATGAGGCCGGCCACGAAGTTGGCGAACACCTCCTGGAGGCCGAAGCCGATGCCGAGGGTGATGGCGGCGGCCACCCACTGGACCTTCGACCAGGTGATGCCGATCTGCGCGAGGGCGAAGGCGGCGCCGCCGATGATGATGAGGTAGCGCGCGGTGGTGGTGATGGCGAAGCTGGAGCCGGCGCCGAGGTCGAGGCGGCGCAGCACGGTCAGTTCGAGCAGCCCGGGGATGTTTTTGGCGGCGGCGGCGGTGAGGGCGAAGAGCAGCAGCGCGAACAGCAGGTCGGCGAGCGAGATGTCGGCGATGCCCTTCTCTTCCGGGCCCGGCCCGGCGGCGGGTGTCGAGGTCGGAGCCTGCCCCACCAGCGCTGCCGAGGCGTCGGCGGGGGCGGCCGCCGCGGGGCTCCCCGAACCCGGCCAGAGCGGCACCTTGTCGAGCACCGAGAGGGCGGGCAGGAGGGGGGACCAGATGCCCCACAGGCCGAGCACCGCCAGGACCAGTCCGGCGAGCCGCACCAGGCGCCTGGTCTGTTCTTCGACGACGACGACATCGACCGCGCGCGCCTTGACCTCCTCCAGCGAGAGGGTGTCGGGGTCGGCCTTGGCCGCGGCTTCACCTTCGGCGGCTGCGCGTTCGGCGGCGGCGGCCTCCCGGCGCTGTAGCGCCTGGTCGATGGCGAGCCGGCGGCGCGAGACGAGGATCCATCTCAGCAGAAGCGAAGAGACGAAGAACGCCAGCAGCACCCACCAGAGCGTGCCGAGCAGGGCGTCGCGCAGGGCGGCCGCGGAGCTGAGGTAGCCGAACGCGGCGGCGGCGGCGAGCACCAGCGGCGCGGACAGGCCGGCGGCGAACAGGAGCTTCGCCCGGCGGCGGCCCGGGACCAGCCCGCGGTCGGGCTTCAGCGTCCGGTGGAAGACCGCGGCCAGCAGAACCATAAAGGCGATGAAGGCGATGCGGCCGGCAGGGCTCTCCCCGGCGCTCGGGAGCGCCGCGGCGAGGAAGGCGGTCGTCCCGCCGAATGGCAGGAACCAGAGCAGCGGGCCGTGCACCACCGAGGCGCGTTCCGGCGCGAAGCGGAAGTGGCTCTCGAGCAGGCCGCGCGGGCGTGATGCGGCGCGGGCGAAGCAGGTCGGTGCGGCGAACGCGGCGGCGGCGGTCAGCCCGGCGGCGAAGGCCTCCGGGGCGGCGGTCCGCCAGGCGAGGAAGGCCAGCGCCAGCGGGGAGGGCGCCGCCAGCAGAAGCGTGTAGGCCAAGGCCTTGGCGGTGGGGGCGAAACCCGTGCAGTTGCGGCGCGCGGCGGCGGCGCCGGCCTCGTCGATGAACGTCCGGTAGCGGCGCCGGCGGAAGGATAGCCAGCCGACCAGCGCCGCGGCGGCCAGCCAAAACACCGGTTGCGCCACAGCGTCGGCGCCGAGCGCCTCCAGCCACGCGCGGGCGAGCCCGCCCTCGCCGAGGTCGCCGAGCGCGGTGAGCGCTTCGCCCTCGGCCGCGAGGTCTGAACGATGCACGCGATCCGCGCTGGCCGTCCATAGCAGGCGCTCGTCGAGGTAGCGCGCGTAGGCCTCGGACTCCTCGGCGGCGAGCCGGGCCTCCTCGTTGCCCGCGGCGAGCGCCTGCGAGTATGTCAGCAGGTCGGCGGAGAGCGAGTCATAGAGATGGCGCCGCTCCTCGAGGAGCGCCTTCGCCTCGGTGGCGCCGACGCCCCAGCTCGCCAGCTCCGTGGCGCGGGCGTCGAGATCGCCCAAGTCCTCGCCGGCGCGGGCCGCCTCCAGCCTGATCCGCCGCAGCTCCGCCTCCGCCGACTCGCGCAGGCGCACCTTGAGATCGCGGCGGGCGTCGGCGGCACCGGGTAGGGCGGCCCGCTGCGCGCGCAGCAGGCGCGCGGTCTCACGGTCGATCCCCAACCCTGCCGACTCTAACAAGACCACTCGCTTCCGGGCGGAGGAGAACTGCTCGGCGACGCGCGCCTTCCGCGCCGCGGCGGCCGCTTTGTAGGCCTGCGCCTCGGCCAGCTTCGGCGCCAGCTCGCGGCGCTGGGCTGCGAGCTCCGCGTTGCCGCGCGCGAGCTCAGCCAGCGCTTCGGGCGCGCCGGCGAGCGCCGAGGCCTTCGCGTCGGCGGCCTCGCTGGTGTCGGCGATGTCGCTCGCCCGCGCCGCATCGACGGCCGCCTGCCAGCGGCTACGGGCCCGCTCGAGCGCCGTGGCGCGTTCCTCGGCCCGCCGTCGCTCCGCCTCCAAAAGCGGCGCGGCGGCGCGGTAGTAGGCTGCCTCGGCCTCCAGCTTGGCGATCTCCGCCTCGGCGAGGGCGGGCGGCAACCCGTCGGCGTTCGCTTTGAGGGCGGCGATCTCGCCGGGGATGGCGGCCAGCCTCTCGGTGCGCTTCAGCTCCTGCCCGGCCAGCTTTTGCCCGGCCGCTCGCTCGGCCTCGAGTTCGGCTTCCCGGCCTGCCAGCCCGGCCTCGAGCTCGGCCTGCGTCGCCCCGTCCGCGGGTGCGGGCACCGCTGGCGGGGGCTTGGAGAGTTCCTCCAGCTGGGCGCCGACCTCCTCGGTCTTCCGAGCGAAATCGTCGCGCTTCGCCAGCGCGGCCGCGATCGGGTCGGCCGCGGTTTCGGCAGGCGTCTCGGGGGGGGCGTTCTCTTGGCCGAGGCCGGGCGAGATGAACGCCCCCGCGAAAAGGGAGAGGCAAAACGCTGCAGCGCGTGCGGCGAGGCGGCGGTGGAGAGGCGGCGTTGGCGGGATCAAAACGCGTCTGCAACTAGGGCGTGTTTGAATGCGCCTCGCGGCGCCATTCTTTGAGGCGGGAAGAAATGCAGGCTGCGCCGGGATCGGGCTGCCGCCCAGCGGATCTTTTCATCGCACGCTGCGTTGTGGCCGCGGGTGTTCACCCGCGGTCTCGCCCCGCCTCGCCTGCGGCAAAAACCTCTCGCTGTGGCACTCACGATTCGCTTTCAAACACGCCCTAGCGCCGTTGGCGTCGGGGGTGCAAATAATGTTTCGGGGTCTCCTGCGGGCTCCGGCGCGGGCTTGGGTTTCGGCGGGCGCAGGTGAGCCCGGTGCTGCCGAACCACGGCTGGGCGCCTCAGCGCATGACGCCGAAGTGGGCGAGGCAACTGATCTCATCCATGGTCGTGTTGCCCTCGACGACCTGCAGCATGCCCTCCTGGTAGAGGGAGAGGACACCGTTGCGGGCGGCCTCGGCGCGCAGGTCGGACATCGGCGAGCCGTTGGAGACCATCTCCGCCATGGCCGGGTTGAAGACGCTCATCTCCATGAGCGCGACCCGCCCGAGGTAGCCTGAGCCGTTGCACTCGTCGCAGCCTTCGGACTCGAAGATCGGGTCGTCCATGGGCGCCTTGATGATGCCGTTGTTGTAGAAGAACTCCTGCAGCTCACGGGGCGCAGGGACGGGGCGCTTGCAGTAGTTGCAGAGGCGTTTGACCAGTCGCTGAGCCTGGCTCATGGCCAGCGCGTCGGCCAGCAGGTAAGGCTCGACGCCCATCGAGATCAGGCGCGAAACGGCGCGCAGGGAGTCGTTGGCGTGGAGGGTGGTCAACACCAGGTGGCCGGTGAGCGCGGCGTTGATCGCGGCGCTCGCGGTCTCTTCGTCGCGCGACTCGCCGACGAGGATGACGTCGGGGTCCGCGCGCAGCAGCGCGCGCAGGCCGGTGGCGAAATTGATGCCGTGGAACTCGTCCGTCTGGGTCTGGTTGATGCCCTCGATCTCGTACTCGATCGGGTCCTCGATGGTATGGATGTTGATGTCTTCCTCGTTGATCGAGTTGATGAAGGCGTAGAGGGTCGTCGTCTTGCCGGAACCGGTGGGGCCGGTGACCAACACCAGGCCTTGGTCGCGGTTCATCGTGCCGTTGACGATGCCCATCTGGCGCTGGGAGAGGTTCAGCTCGCTGAGTTCCTTGATGCCGTCCTGCTTGTCCAGGAAGCGCATGATGAGCTTCTGGTGTTCCTTCCGGCAGGGCAGGGCGGCGACGCGGACGTCGATGCGTTTTTTACCGACCTTGAGGGCGAAGCGGGCGTCCTGCAGATCCTGGTGCTGGTGGCCCATGTTCGAGTAGTTCTTGAACAGGGCGATGAAGCGCGGCAGCTGCTCCTCCGAGCAGGAATGGATCACCTTGAGGCCGCCGTCGATGCGGGCGCGGAAGCGCGCGGTGTTGAAATACTTCTCGACGTGGAGGTCGGAGCCGCGGCTGGAGATGGCGCGGTAGAGGATCCATTTGACGATGTCCTCCGGGGGCGTGTTGGGGTTCTGGGGGTTGATCGCCGCCATGTCCTGCGGGTCGATCTCGATCAGGCTCTCGTTCTCCGAGTAATAGAGTTCGCCAGTCTGGATCTGTTCGGTGGCCGCATTGGCGCCCTTGCCGCGGTTGCGGGCGATGGCGGCGCGGATGGCGTCGCCATCGGCGAGGACGGCATGGATCTCCAGGTGCTCGTGCCCCATCGACAGCCACTCGTCTTCGAAGGCGTAAACCGATGGCGACTCAGAGAGGAGGTAGAGGACGCCGTCGCCCTCGTACATCGGGTAGACGATATGCTTCTCGAGCAGGGCGTCCGGGAATGTGGTCTGCGACGGCGTCTCCTCGGGGTTGAAGCAGGGCTGGCGGGTCAGCAGGTAGACGAAGGCGACCCCGTAGTGTTTGGGCAGGCCTTTGTAGTCCGAAGGCCGCTGGATGTTCACCGACTGATTGGTGGAGATGAGCTTCTCCCACTTCTGCTTCTCGCCTTCGGAGAGGGGGTAGTTGGCGACGAACCAGTCGAGGATGGAGTGCGGCGTCGAGGTTGATGGAGGGGCGTCGAGATGCTCGACCGGACTCACCTCGGCGATCGGCTTGTAGGAGAACCGCTTCTGCAGGTCTTCGAGGATGAGCTGGTAGCTCTCCTGCGAGATGACGACCTTGATGCAGAGGAAGTCGGGGACGCCCCAAGCTTCCGAAAAAGTGGGATTGTGGTGGGCGACGATCAGCAGCGGGCCGAGCGTGCCGATGGGGATCCAAGGTTCCGGGCCCTTCGGGGTACGGCCCAACTTGCGCAGCAGGGTTTCGGCGTCCGCCGGACAACTCGTGCGGGGCAGCGAGACGGGGCTGAGGCCATTCCGTGCGGCGATCTGCTCAAGCGATACGGACTCCCTCGGTGGCGCGGCAGAGGCCGACTGAGTGGGGGGCTGCGCTGGTGCCGTGGAAGGTTGGGCGGGGGCGGGAGCCCCAGCGAGTCGGTCGGCGCCAGCAATTCCTGTGTGGTTGAATTGCTGCATGGTTGAGTGCGAGCGGTAATCTATCCTCCCACCGGCACGAAATCATCAGGAAAATTATAATTTCCACCATAATCGGTGGCCTCGAAGTTGACTTTGACGCCGCTGCCGTCGGTGCCGGGTTCGATCAAGGTGAAGGTCCGTCCGTTCCATTGCAGGCGGAAGTCTTCGGCGCTGGACGATGTCGAGGGGTTCCAATTCGGGCGCAAATAGGGAGCGCCGGTGGCGGGATCGAGGGGGTCGCGCCATTGGAGCGAGCGGACGATCGCCATCTCGTCGTCGGTCGAGTCGTTGTCTGCCGCGAGGACGAACTCGTAGTTCGATTGGGCGTGGTTCTTGAGCCCGCGGTTGAGCGTCTCCAGGACCTCGGTGGCGATGATCCGCTTGGAGTCCGAAAACATGCCTTGGAAGGCGGGGATCGCCAAGGCGCTGAGCACGCCGAGGACGCCGACGACGACGACCAGCTCCATCATGCTGAACGCGTGTTGGGAGCGGCGGGAGATGGAGGGGGCGCGGACCGGCATCGGGCAGGGGGACAATGGCTGCTGCGGGCGATCAGTAGGGGATCGAACCGGAGGGGCCGCTGAGGGGGATCTTGGTGAGGCTGGCAATGCTCGAAGGCCAGGTCACCGAGTAGCCAGCAGGCATGTAGTCGTTCACGCTGGCGGGCGCGAAGGTGAGGTAGGAGGCGAGCAGGGCATAGCGGTCTTGGTCGCTGGTTTTTGTCGCCCAGGTGTTGGTGGCGTTGGTCCGCCCGTAGGCCATGATGTAATTGTTCATGGCGATGTTGACCGCTTCGGCGCGGGCGATCGCCAGGCTGGTCTCGCTGTCCTGTTTGACCGAGATGATGTTGGGCAGCGCGAGGAAGGTGATGACGCCGATGATGGAGACGGCGGCGAGCACCTCGACGAGGGAGAAAGCGCGTTTGGGTGGGTGTGTGGTCATGGCGGCTTCGGGTTCGGAACCGGTGAGGGCGATTATGGGTTGAGATCCACCTTCGGGTAGGGGCTGCGGCTCGCCGCGCTGGGGGCGGCCCAGTCGGGCAACTCGAGCCACTGGCCGGTTTTACGCATGGCAGCACTGGACAGCTTGCTCGTGTCGGCGGCCGGGGAGTTGTCGGCGAAATGTTGGTAGGTATCGTCGTCGAGATAGTCGGCGACCAGCTGCAGGCGTTGGACGGCGGTGCGCTTGTTGGTGGGCGTCGCCGTCCACCACGTTTCGAAATTATACATGTCGCGCGCTCGGGCGACGGTGATCTCGAGCAGCGTGTCCGGGGTGGTGTCGCCGTCGGTGTCGACGGAGAGCCGACGTCCGATCTGGGCGCTGGTCCAGTTGTTGATCGCGGACTGGAGGGTGGCCTGCTGCTGCCGGGCCATGACGTTGCGCGAGTCCTGAGCCGCGTTGGAGAACGCGTTGATCACGAGAGCGGCCATGATGGAGATGATCGCGAGCACGAGCAGCACCTCGATGAGGGAGAAGCCGCGGGTGTGGCGTGGGTGGGTCGTGGTCATGGCGCTGGCGAAAAAATGAGGTTCCTTGGTGGAGAAAAGGCCCCCCGGCCGCAGCCGGGGGGCCGTGTCGAACATTTCAGGTCCTTAGACTCTTCGCAGAGTTAGGGAGCCGTGTAGTCGAAGTTGTCGTCGAGGTAGGCGAGGGCGTTGTCGCGCTCGGTGTCCGACAGCTTCACGCGGAACTCGGTGCCGGTGAGGCCGGCCTCGGCTCCGCCGGTCACACCAGCGATGAGCGAGTCAGCGATGTCGGTCTTGCTCACGTCGCCGGTGAAGCCGGTCGAGCCCGCAGCGATGGCGGAAGCGTAGACGGAGGCGAGGTTCTGCGCGTTGCGCTTGGCCTTGCCGGTGTTGGCGGCGCCGGTGATGTTGCCGATGGTCGGCACGGCGATGGCAGCGATGACGCCGATGACGGCGATCACGACGAGCATTTCAACAAGGCTGAAGCCAGCCTTAAGGTTCTTAGCGACTTGCGTCTTCATACTAGGTAGTGCTGTTGTTTGGTTATCTAGGTTATCGTATGTGCAGCTATTGCTGAACATATGAAAATTATATCACACAGGGAGGTCGCGCAAGTCTTTTTATGGTTTTTATTAATTATTCTGATTTTACGCTTATGAAACTGGGGATCGAGTGCCGATTCTGCGGGGCTCGGTGTTGATCCCATTGCCCGAAGCGATCGCTTCAACTGCGGGCTGCGGCTTGTCCTCGTTGAAGCTGAGGGCGTTGGCGTGGAGCTCGGCTGGGGCGGGGTGTCTACCCAGCCGCTTCACCGATCGCTGCCGCCGCCTCCTCGCCCTCAACGGATGGCCTCGGCGGGCAGGCGTCTCCTCGCCCGCCCAACCTCGCACCCGCTAGGCCATCCGGGACGTCCCGGTGGCTCGGCGCGCCGGTTTCAGCGCGGGATCCTTCCGTCTCTGCGCTCGTCAGGATAACACCGCACTTCCTTGGCGGAGCCGGTGGCCATCCCCACACACCGCCCAAAACTCCCCGGAACGGTCATCCTGAGCCACGCGAAGGGCCTCTCACCGCGGTCCGCGCTCCGGAGCCCCTCCGCTGTCCAATGGCCCAGCGCCGCCTAAACCCTCCTGGCGCGAACGGTGCTCGGTTGAGGTGGTGTATCGTTCTGCCGAGGCTTCTCCCGCCCCTGCAAGGGCGGATCGCGACGCGTTCCGGTTCCCCGGAGTTCCGCTGGCGCTCCACTCCGCGCTCCCTTCTCTCGTTCCTCCGGCCCTTCCCCTTTAACTGGCGCCATTCCTCCTCGACCCGTCCGAGAACGACCCGTCGACCGCCCCTGCTCGCCGCGATCGAGATCAAAGCCAGCGACCGGCCAGACCGGCCGCCACTCCGGGGTGGCGGGACGAGCCGGCCAGAGCGGACTTTGGAGACGGATCGGGGGGAGCGGATGTTCGAGACCAGACTCGGCGACCCGCTCCCCCCTTACCTCTGCTGCAAAAGGGTTACTTGCTGCTTGGCAACATGACGTTGCCGAGGGTGAAGATCGGCGAGTAGATGGCGTAGATCAGGAATCCAACAAGGACCCCCAGGAAGACGATCGTGATGGGCTCGAGGACCTTGTCGATCTGGTTGGCGATCGTGTCGAGCTCGTCTTCATAGTCATCGGCGACCTCTTCGAGCATCTCGGTCGCGGAGCCCGTCTCGGCGGCGATCTCCATGATGCCGCAGATGGTACGGCCGTCGCTGCCCAACCAGTGGGACTCCATTAGGAAGGAGTCGTAGAGGCCGAGACCCTCGTTGATGTGATTGCGGACGCGCCCGAAGAACTCCTTGTAGTAGATATGCGGGGCGCACTGGGAGGTGATCTCGAGCGCGGTGTTGATGCGCACCCCGGATTCGAGGAGGAGGGAAAGGCAGCGGAAACTGACGGCGGCGGCAGATTTGCGGACGATGGAACCGACGGTCGGCAACTTGGCGAAGAACTGCTGAACCTTCACGTTCTTCGTGATCTTCCCCCAGTTCTTCAGCAGTGCCATGATGGCCCCGAAAGGGAACAGCAGGGTCCAGGGCTGATTGATGAGGATGTCGGAGATCTTCATCATCATCCTCGTGGCGCCGGGGAGGTCAGCGCCCAGATCGCCGTAGAGCTTCGATACCGCGGGGACGAGGGTATAGCTCATGGTGATGACGACGCCGACACCCATGACGAGGACGATACCCGGGTAGATCATCCCTTTCTTCAGCTTCTTGATGATCCGCAGCGTCTTCTTCTGCGACTTGCCGATCTGGGCGAAGATTTCGGGCAGGCGGCCGGACTCCTCGCCGGCGCGGATGAGGGCGACGATCTCCGCCCCGAAGGCGTCGGGGAACTTCGCCATCGCGTCCGAGATTTTCTCGCCGACGGAGATCTGGTGGGCGACCTCGGCGATGATGCCTCGGTAGCGCGGCGATTTCACCCGGTTGGATTGGAGCTCGAAGCTCTTGATCGTGGAGATGTTGCGCTCGAGGCAGCGGGCGACACCGGCGAAGAGGTTGGCGCGGTCCTCCACGTTGCCCTTCTTCATCGTCAGGCGGTGGATGGTCTCGTCGATCCCGCTGATGTTGGAGACCTTCGCCAGTTCGTTGGCGGCCTTGCCGGCACCGGAGACGGCCTTGTCGTCTGAATCGGTGTCGACGACGACCGTCGATTTGCGGCCGGTGTTGACGTTGGAGAGGGCGACTTTTTTGAGCATGGTTCTCGCTTGTGTGTGTGATCTCGGTGTGGGTGGGGGACGGGCCCCCGGCCCTAAAGGCCGCCGGCGCGGACGGTCGGCCTGAGGATCTGTGTGGTGAAAGTGCGGCGGGATGCGGCTCCCCCCGGGCCGCCGGTCCATTTGCCGGCGCTCCAGGTCAGGGTGTCGGTGGAGGGGTTGGTCTCGGTGACGACGGTCACGGTGGCGCGGTCCATCAGCCCGACCCCGGCGACGAGCGGCGTGTCCTCGGTGATGGAGATCGAGTAGACCACCGGATCGTAGGGCAGGAGGCGGATCACCTCTGCTCCGCTGAGGCCGAGCCGGTAGAGCCGGGCGGCGTTCTCGGCGACGTTGAGGCCGCGGGCGACCCGGGCGCCGGCTTCCTCTTGGCTGGTGGTGGCGAAGCTGAGCGAGACGGCGGCGCCGATCGCGACCGCGATGAGGCCGGCGGCGACCAGCACCTCGGCGAGGCTGTAGGCGGCGCGGCGGCCGCGCCGATGAAAGGTGTTCAGGTTCATGGCGCTAGTCGGGGTAGGCTTCGATCCAGGCCATGCGCGGGGCGAGGCGTTCGAGGAGCTTGGGGTCGGTCTCGCGGCGGATGGAGAGCACCTTGTCCGAGTCGTTGGACCAGGCGAAGTCGCGGTCGGTCATGATGCCGCCGACCATGTCGACCGTGCCGTCGGGGGTGTCCCCATCATCGACGCGGTAGCGCACGTTCTCGGAGACGATCATCAGCCGCCAGGTCGGGTCGTCGTCGGCGTCGCGGAAGGAGAAGTCGACGCGGTCCCAGTTGCCGGACTTTTTGGTGGCGAAGAGGAGGCGGCGGTTGTTGCGGTCGTGGAAGTGGACCTCGGTGAGGTCGCGCGAGGTGGAGGTTTGGTCGACGAGGACGGCGACGCCGGCGCGGAGGTTGGCATCGGCGAAATCGGCATCGTTGTCCTGGCCGTAGAAGTCGATGCGGCGGACGCGGTTGCCGATGTAGACGTTGGTGAGGTGGAGGTGATCCAGGGTGATCTCTACGTTGCCGTTGCCGTCGCAGTCGACGCCGCGGCCGCTGTTGAGGAGCGTGTCCCCGTGGACGTTGATGAAGCTGCCGTCGAGGATCTGGTTCTTGAGCGACCAATCGTAGGCCGCGCCGGGGTCGATGGCGTTGAGCACCCCATGGAAGCCGTTCGTGAAGGCGAAGTCACCGGCGGTGAGCGGGAGGGAAGGGAAGTTCCACTGCGGGGCCCAGTCGCCGCTGAGATTGCGGATGCGGTCGGTGTTGGTGGGGTCGGAGGCGGTGTAGGAGGTGTAGCTGAGAGCTTCGACGCGATTGTCGAAGCCGTGGGG
>JAUIGD010000577.1 GCA_030430255.1 Verrucomicrobiia bacterium | reverse complement strand
CAGAAGGCGGTCTCACGCGCTTCTTTCCGCGAGTGCTTTACGCGGTAGATGAAGTCCTTTTTGCTGACAGCCTCCTGCGCTTCGATGTAGTTTGCACCGATCGATCCGGAGGCGCGGACGAGTTGTTTGGAGTCTTCGAGGTTGGGGACATCCTTCTGCAACTGCCGGACAAAGGAGCGGACGCCTTTCGCAAAAACCGCACATCGTTCGATCAGCTCTTGCGCCTTGGTCGATTCGTTCATCGGTCATGGGGTCGGTGTGGACGGCAGGTGCCCTGTGACCTCGTCCTTTGCCACCTTCCTGATACTTGGGAGCCTGCTACCTGCTACATCCCCCGTAGAACCGATAGTCGCCGCCGTCGCCCAGCCGCCCGGCGTAGAGCGCCAGTTCCCTGGCGTGATAGTCCCCCCACATGCTCGATTCGCCGTTGGGGATGGCGCTGCCCTCGGGGATGTGGTCCCAGCCGTTGGGGCGGTGGTAGATCGAGTGCAGGATCAGGCCGTGATGGGCCTCGTCGGTGCTCAGGTAGGGTTCGGACAAGAGCGTGCGCAGCGTGGTGAGCCCCGCCTGGAAGTAGCGTTTCCCGTCGGGCGTATCGGTGCCGAGGTAGCGCCCGAGGCGGAGCAGCCCTTGGGCGCCGATGGCGGCGGCGGAGCTATCGACCGGTTCGTGGGCGTTGAACGGGTCGCTGGCGCGGTCGAGGTAGGCGTCGCCGAGCTTGTGCAAGTCCGGCGCGCCGGTATCCCAGTAAGGCACGCCGTCGGTCGGGGTGTTGGCGATGTAGAAGTCGCAGGTGGCGCGGGCGGCTCTGAGGAAGAGCGCCTCGATGTCGCCGCGCCCCCCGAGGGGTTCCAACTCGGCATCCGGCACCGCTCGGAGGAATTCGAGTTGCTCCGGGAAGCCGACCATCGCCCAGGCGAGCCCGCGGGTCCAGGTGGTGAATCCGGAGAAGCCCTGCTGGGCATTCGGGCAGCGGAACTGGCCGTCGTTGGTATTGAAGACCGCCTCGTGCGTCGTGCGCCCCGGCTCGGTATCGTAGCTGTCGCGGCCCTCGCCGTAGTAGATCGAGAAGAGGGCTGTCGAGCGGCAGTGTTCGACGAGGCGCCCGAGCAGGGAGATTTCGCGGTCGCCCTCGTCGAGGTAGCGGTGGCCTAGCAGGTGGCTGACGGTCAGGGCGCGACAGGAACGGACCGTGTCGACAAACAGCGAGTGCGGGCCGTTGAACGAGTAGATGAAGCCGCCGCCGCCCGCGCGAGCGGTCCAGCGGCGCGCCTGGGCGGCGCCGGAGAGTTTGAGCGCGAGGCGGTAGAATTCGGCTTCCCAGTCCGATCCCTCGAAGCGCCCCTCGGCGAGCAGCCGGAGGAGGTTGCCGTAGGTCGAGACGTTGTTGAAACCGTGGTCATGGACCCCGAAGTGGCTCACGTGCGGCGCCATCTTTCCGACCGTGTTGCGCCGGGCGAACTCGAGGAACCAAGGGTCGTCCGTCGCGTCGAACTGCAGCGCGGCGGAGCCGTATTCGAACCCCTGCGTCCACTCGGTCCAGCCGCGGGTGGTGTATTTGCCCCGGACGGTGAACACGGGCGTGCCCTTGGCGTGGTCGTACTCGCCCTCGATGCGGCGGATCTTGGTGCCGGAGAGTTCCCAGAAGCGGGCGAGCGCCGGGGCGAGGTCTCGGGCGGTGAGGTCGTGGTCGATATCGAGCATGGCGGGTGGCGAGTTGGGGGGGGGCGCGGCTGCGCGAAGGTTCAGCGGGAGCGTGGAGAGTTCCCGGGGGGAGGCAAGCGTCCGCCTGGCCAGAGGGTGGGGTGGCGGGAGGTCACCGCTACAGCCGCCGCAGATGGAAGCCGCCATCGATCGGGATGACGTGGCCGGTGGTGAACGGGAAGGCGCCGCTGAGCAGGGCGGCGGCGGCTTTGCCGAGGTCCTCGCCGGAGCCCCAGCGGGAGAGCGGGACGAGTTCGCCCTCCGCTAGGAGGCGGTCGTATTTCTCCTTCGCGCCGGCGGTCATGTCCGACTCCATGATGCCGGGGCGGAGGTCGTTGACGAGGATGCCGAACTCGGCGAGGCGCGCGGCCCAGACCTGGGTCGCCATCGACAGCCCGGCCTTGGAGACGCAGTAGGCGCCGCGGTTGGTCGAGACGGTGTCGGAGGAGATCGAGGAAATGTTGAGGATCTGGTAGCTGGGTAGGAGCGGCGCACCCTGTTCGAGCATCTGTCGGGCGGCGGCTTGGCAGAGGAAGTAGGGTGCCTTCAGGTTCACCTCCATGACCGCATCGTAGTCCTCCTCGGCGGCCTCGAGGCAATCCCGGCGGTTGGGTTCGGTGATGCCGGCGTTGTTGACGAGGGCATCGATGCGCCCGAGCTGCGAGGCGGCGGCGCCCACCAGACGCCGCCTGCTTCCGGCCTCGGCGAGATCCGCGCCGATCGGGACGAAGCGCTGCCCGTCGGAGGTGGCGACGCCTTGGCAGAGCGCGGCCGTCTCGGCGGCGCCGGTGGCGCTCCTCCCGTAGTGGAGCGCGACGCTGAGCCCGGCGCGGGCGAGTTCCACCGCGATCCCGCGACCCAATCCACGGCCGGCGCCGGTGACGAGGGCGACGGCGGGTGGGCGCTCGGTCACGTGGCGGGGGGCTCGCGGTTAGGCAGGGGGCTCGCCCTGAAGCTATTCTGCGGCTTCCGTTGTGGCCGGCTCCGCTTCGGCAGCCGGACCCTCGGGCGCGGTTGCCTCCTGTAGCCAATCGGAGCGTTCGATGGTCGCTGCGCCTTCCAGGGATTCGATGTAATCGCCCACGGCACCCCGCTGCGACTGTTCGGTCAACTCGGCGACGATCTCGTCCTTGACCTTGTCCAGCGGGCGGAGGCCGGCCGGGATCTTGTCGGTGACCATCACGATATGGTATCCGAACTGGGTCTCG
>JAUIGD010000576.1 GCA_030430255.1 Verrucomicrobiia bacterium | reverse complement strand
GGCTTCGAGGACCGTTTTGCCGGTGCCTTTGACCGCCAGATCGATGGCGCAGGCACGGTCGAAATCGAGGGTGATCCCCGCCTTGTCTGCGGCGATGAGCGAGAGCACGACGTCGGCGATGTTGCCGCCGGCCAGGTAGTGGGCCTCCAACTGGTCGGTGGTGTAGTGGAGTCCGGCCTTGGCTGCGGTGATCCGGGAATCGACGATGAGTGAGTTCGGCACCTTCCGCAGCCACATGGCGATCAGGTTGCCGAAGCTGACCGGGGCACCCGCGACCCGCGCCCGCAGCCAGATTTTGAAGAACATCGCGATCACGAGGAAGATCGCGAGGATCAGGACGCCGACGACGGCGAGGACGATGAGGCCGAAGTTGCCCGGCAGTTCTGCGATGAGTGGGTTCATGGTATGGAAGGCTTAACGGGGTGGTTCTGAATTTGGATCTGCGCCGGATGGGGGAGGGCGCGCGGAGGGTCAGGTCGCGGCGGGCGAGTCGTCCGCGGGTGCCGCCTCCTGAGGCAGCGCTCGGACGAGCACGCGGCGCCCCTGGACTTTGACGACCTCGATGGCGCTGCCACCGGGGATGAACCCGGACTCGGCGATGATGTCACAAGTCTTGGGGACGCCCTCGACGCTTGCGCGTCCGGTGGGGCGGAGGTCGGAATGCGCGATGCCTTGGGCGCCGAGCAAGGAGGCGTCTCCGAGCGGGAGCTTGGCGTCGATCTCGGGTCCCAAGATCAGCTTTCGGCCGAAGCTGAAGCGGTCGAAATATTTGAGCCACAGGCCGATCAGGGTGAGCGAGGCGAGGGTGATGCCGGACGCCACCAAGGCGCGGCCGATGAATCCCAACCCCGCGAGGTCGTCGGTGGTGAAGCAGAGGACGATCGCGGCGACGGAAGCCACACCTCCCGCGATGCCCAGCACCATGCCCGGGAGGATGATCTCCAGGCAGATGAACAGCACGCCGGCGAGGGCGAGGATGAGGATGACCGCCATTTTGGTCGCACACTATCGGCGGGGCGGACGCGGGATCAAGGTTTTGCGGGGCGAGAACCCATTTGGAAGGCGATCGATTCCGTGGGAGTTTAGGGGTCCCGTCAATCCGCAGCGATGAAGTTCGGCGACCTCCGTGGCATCCTCCAGTATGTCCCCCAATTCCGCGGGGAGACCTTCGTCGTGTCCATCGACGGTGCGGTCGTCGGTGCGGAGAATTTCGCCAATGTATTGCTCGATCTGGCGGTGTTGCATTCGTTGAACGTGCGCGTGGTGGTGGTGCACGGTGCGGGGCAGCAGATCCGCGAGCTGGCGGCGGAGCGGGGGGTCGGGATCACGAACGCGGACGGCACCGGCGCCACCGACGCGGTGACGCTCGAACTGAGCCTCGATGCCGTCTCCCGCTTGACCAACAAGGTGATGCAAGACTTGACGGCGATCGGCCTGCGGGCGGCGACGGCCAACGCGGTGATCGCGCACCGCTCGGGGATCGTCGGCGGCGTCGATCTCGGGTTCACCGGCCGCATCGACCGGGTGGACGCCTCGGGGCTGAAGTCGTTTTTGGCAGAGGGGATGGTGCCGGTGGTGCCCCCGCTCGGCTTCGACGGGAGAGGGGGGACCCTGCGCATCGATTCCGATGCGGCGGCGTTGGCCGTGGCGGAGGCGTTGGGTGCGCGCAAGCTGTTGTTTCTGACGGCGGGCGAACCGGCGCTGACAGGGGAGGGGCCGCTGGGCCGGCAGCTGTCGATCGCCGAAGCGGAGGGCGTGACGGTGCAAGGGGATGGGGTGTCGCCCCGCCTCGCTTCGATGTTCCGCCATGCGGCGGAGGCGTGCCGTGGCGGAGTCGATCGCGTCCATCTGCTCGACGGCACGCGCGACGACGAGACGCTGCTCGACGAGCTCTTCACCAACGAGGGCGTTGGGGTGATGGTCTACAGCGACGACTACCGACAGATCCGCGCCGCAGCCGCGGCCGATGTGCCGGAGATCGTCTCGCTCATCCGCGGGGCGGTGCGCGACAAGGAGCTTCTGCCGCGGCGCCGCGAGGAAGTCCTCGAGAAGGTCGGGGACTACTTCGTATTGGAATTGGACGGCAATATTGTCGGCACCGTGGCGGTGCACCGCTACGGCGAGGATGCGGAGCTGGCCTGCCTCTTCGTCAAACGCTCGCACGAGAACGCCGGGCATGGTCGCCGCCTCGCGGAGTATGCAGAGCGCGTGGCGGCGGAGCGCGGGGCCGGGCGGATCGTGGCCCTCTCGACCCGAGCTACCGACTATTTTTCTCGGCTGGGTTATCGCCAGGTCGATTGCGGTGCGCTCCCACCCGAGCGGGCGGCGGCGCTGAGCGCGTCGGGCCGGGGGTCGAAGGTCTACGAGAAGCTCCTCGCCTGAACGCATGGAATGGGTCGACGCCACCGCGGCCGTGCGCTCCTGCCTCGAGGCGGGGGTGGGCGAGTTCGTGCTGTGTGGCGGGGCGCGCGATGCCGAGCTCATCGCGGCGATCTCCGCCCTGCCTGCGCCGGCGCGCCGCTGGAGCTTCCCGGAGGAGCGCTGCGCCGCTTTCTTCGCGTTGGGGCGGGCGCGCCAGACCGGGCGCCCGGTTGCGGTCGTGACCACCTCGGGCACCGCGGTCGCCGAGCTTCTGCCGGCTGCCATCGAGGCTTGGCACCAGCGCCTGCCGCTGCTGTTGGTCACCGCCGACCGACCGGCATCGCACCGGGGCAAAGGGACGCCGCAGGCGATCGAGCAGCCCGGCATCTTCGGCACCTACGCCGAGTCCGATTTCGGGAGCTGGCGCGGAGACCGCCCCTTGCACCTCAACGTTTGCCTCGATGAACCGAGCCGGGAGCGGCTGGAGGCGAGCGTGGCTGCGGTGCGTGGTTTGGAGGTGACCGCGGGTAGGCCGGCTGCCCATGAGGGGGCGGTCGG
>JAUIGD010000111.1 GCA_030430255.1 Verrucomicrobiia bacterium | reverse complement strand
GCCCGGATCGCTCGCCACATCCGCAGGCGAGGCGCTGCCATTCGTTGACGCTGAGTAGGCGGCGGCAGGGACAGGCGAAGCGGCTGGGTGAACACCCTGCCCGAACCGGTCACCACGCCAACACCCTCAGCGTCAACGAGGGCGAGCCACAGCCCGGAGCTTGGTGATCGATCCGGGCTAGCCCTCCACCTCGCTCGCCCAACCCAGGCTGCGCTGGACCACCGACTGCCAACCGCGACGCAGCGCCTTGACCTTCTCGGCATCGCCGGACGGCTCGAAGCGCTCAGCCCCCCGCCAGATCGCGCGCAGTTCATCCACTTCCGACCAAACACCGACCGCCAGGCCGGCGAAGAACGCCGCGCCCATGGCGGTGGTCTCCGCCACCGCGCTGCGGGTGATCGTGCAGCCCAGGAGATCGCTCTGCACCTGCATCAGCAGATCGCTGGCCGACGCCGCGCCGTCGACGCGGACCTCGCCCAGCGCCAGCCCGGTGTCGGCGCGCATCGCCCGCACCACATCGTCGACCTGGAAGGCGATGCCCTCCAACACCGCGCGGGCGAGATGCCCCGCCGTGCTGCCGCGGGTCAGGCCGGCGATCACCCCGCGCGCGTGAGGATCCCAATGCGGCGCGCCCAAACCCGCGAACGCAGGTGCCAGATAGACGCCGCCGTTGTCTTCGACCGAGGCCGCGAGCGCGTTCACCCCGGCCGCGTCCCCGATGAGCCCCAAGCCATCCCTGAGCCACTGCACCGCCGATCCCGCAGTGAACACCGAGCCCTCCAGCGCGTATTGGCAGGGCGCACCCCCGATCTGCCACGCGACCGTCGTCAGCAGGCGGTTCGACGACATCACCGGTTCCTCCCCGGTGTTCATCAGGAGGAAACAACCGGTCCCGTAGGTGGTCTTCACCATCCCCTCGTCCACGCACAACTGCCCGAAAAGGGCCGCCTGCTGGTCGCCGGCCAATCCGGCGATCGGCAGCTCGGCCCCGACCACAGCGGCGTCCGTCATCGCGATCACCTCGCTGTTGCCGACGATCTCGGGGAGCACGCCGCGCGGGACGTTCAGCCAAGCGAGCAACCCTTCGTCCCACCGCCGGGAACGGAGGTCCATCATCAGCGTCCGGCTGGCGTTGCTGAGGTCGGTGACGTGGACCCGCCCGCCGGTCAGCTTCCAAACCAACCAGCTCTCCACGGTGCCGAAAGCCAACTCGCCTCGCTCCGCCCGCACCCGCACCCCAGGGAGCTCATCGAGCATCCACCTCAGCTTCGAGCCCGAAAAATACGGGTCGATGAGCAAGCCCGTCTTGGCATGGACACCCTCCTGCCACCGCTCGCGCTGCGCCTCGCAGAAACCCGCAGTGCGCCGGTCTTGCCAGACGATCGCCGGCGCCACCGGTTCGCCCGACGCCCGATCCCAGAGGATGGCGGTCTCGCGCTGGTTGGCGATGCCGATCGCGTCGATCTCGTCCATCCCCACCCCCGCCGCGACCACCGCCGCGCGCAGCGAAGCGAGCTGGGTCTCCCAGATCTCCTCCGGATCGTGCTCCACCCAACCCGGTCGCGGGAAATGCTGGGTGAACTCACGCTGCCCGACACCGAGAACCTCCGCCGACGGGCCGAAAACGATCGCCCGCGAACTGGTGGTGCCCTGATCGAGCGCGAGGATGCGTTTCATCGCTTCAGCCCGCCTGCGGGCAACGGCGCAGGTAGCGCTCGGCTCCGGACGTCGGGCGGTGCCTGGATCCGGGCTCAGCAGCGGTCAGCGCGTTCGTGCACCCCGCGGCGAGGTCGTGGACATCGTGGGGATTCATCTCGCCCCCCTCTAGCAAGGTAGGCGTGAGCCCACAAGCCCCAACCGCTCTCCCCCCTCTGCGGCCCTCGCCCGCCCCGGGGGCGCCCCGCCTCAATTCGGCTTTGCGTCCCCCGACGACGCGTGCCTTGATGCCCCCCTCGCCGGATCCGGAACCACGCCGGCGATGCGATCACGATGCCCACCACCTTCCACCTCCATCTCGGCGACTGCCTCCCAGGGATGAAGCAACTCGCCGCGGAATCCGTCGACGCCGTCGTCACCTCGCCCCCGTACAACCTCGGCATCGGCTACAGCAAGTACAAGGACACTTCGGCCCGCCCCGAGTTCCTCGATTGGTGCGTCGAGTGGGCGACGGAGGTGAAGCGCGTGCTCCGCAGCGATGGCTCGTTCTTCCTCAACGTCGGCGCCGCCCCGAAGAACCCCTACCTCCCACACGAGCTCCTGCTGCGGCTGCGCGACCTCTTCGTCCTGCAGAACACGTTCCACTGGATCAAATCGATCACCATCGAACCGAAACATGGCCCCCTAGTCTCGGCGGGGCACTTCAAGCCCATCAATTCGAAACGCTACGTCAACGACTGCCACGAGTACGTCTTCCACCTCACCAAGTCGGGGGATGTCCCCCTCGACCGGCGCGCCGCCGGCGTCCCCTACCAGGACAAAAGCAATATCGCCCGCTGGGGGCACACGGGCGGCCGCGACCTGCGCTGCCGGGGCAACACCTGGTTCGTCCCCTACGAGACCATCCTCAGCCGCGACAAGCAGCGCCCCCACCCGGCGACCTTCCCGGTCGAACTCGCGAAGCGCTGCCTCCAACTGCATGGCAGGGAGGGCGCCACCGTCGCGATGGACCCCTTCCTCGGCATCGGCCACGCCGCGCTCGCCGCCGCCGAATACGGCGCCCGCGAGTTCATCGGCTTCGAGATCGACGACGCCTACTTCGCCGAGGCCCAAGGTCAGGTCGAAGCATTCGAGGCCCGCCTGCTCTGACGTCCCTCCCCCAAATTTCCACTCGCATCCCGAGCCATCCGCCCCCAAAGACCCGGCATGAACCACTACGACTGGGAGACCACTTTCCGGAGCCTCTTCGACCGCTGCCTCGCGCGCTACCGATCCGGCGACGCCGACTTCGAAAGCTACTACAGCGACGCCGACCTCGCCTTCTTGCGCTCGATCGGCTGCAAGCCCCGCGAGCTGTTCGATTTCGTCGAGGACTTCGCCGACGAGGGGGCGCCGAGCCCGGATGCCGCCGTGCTGATCGCCGCGGCCCGCCGCGACTACCTGCTGGTGATCTGCGGCGGCGCGCTGAGCGAGACCGAGATCACCCCCGACCAGCTCCCCGCCAAAGACGCCGAGCTGGAGGGCATCCGCTGGCTCCCCCGCATCATCGCCAAGGCCAACGGCAAACTGCGCGGCGCACTCGCCCCCGACATCATGTATTCCTGCGGGGGCGACCGCGCCTTCCTGCGCGAGCACGATATCCACCCCGCCGATTTTCTGCGCACCGTCTGGGCCGCCGACGGGGATGACGCCAAGGTCGCCGCCTACGTCCGGGACAAAGCGTCGCGGGGGGCGGGTTGATCTCGAAGCCGGAGGCCGGCCGGCGCGCCCCATCGCCGCGCCCCGGACCGCGCCGTTTTCGAAGCCGGGGATTTCCCAAACCGAAGCCGTCAGTCGAGTGATGAAGATACCGGCACTCACGGGGATCATCCGGCGGCGCATCTTGCTGAACTACCGGGTCGCCCCCCCGGTGGCTCAGGCTCTACTGCCGATCGGGTTTCTCCCCAAGCTGGTCGGCGGGTATGCGATCGCCGGCATCTGGATGATCCGGCTCGAGAGCATCCGCCCCAAAGGCGTGCCCTCGTTGGTGGGGATGACGAGTGAGAATTGCGCACATCGGATCGCCGTCACTTGGGAGGCGGATGACGGGGGGACTCGCGAGGGGGTCTTCGTCCCCCGGAGGGACACCGGATCGCGGCTGAACGCGTTCGCAGGCGGCCGCTTCTTCCCCGGGGTCCATCACCTTTCGTCCTTTGCCGCCGAGGATCGCGATGGTCACATTTCACTGCGGGTGGTCGCCGCCGACATGCCTGCTCCCCTCGTTTCGCTGGAGGCCCGAGAGACCGACCGCCTGCCCGGAGGATCGGTGTTCACCTCGCTCGCGGAGTCATCGCGCTTCTTCGAAGCAGGGAGCATCGGGTATTCATCGCGACCGAGGTCGGACACCCTCGACGGGCTCCGCCTGTCGGTGCCGCATTGGAAGGTGTCCCCTCTGGGGGTGCAGCGAGTCGAGTCTGCCTTCTTCGATGATCCTTCGGTCTTCCCGAGCGGGAGCATCGACTTCGACCATGCGCTGATCATGCGCGACGCCCCGCACGAATGGCGCTCGCAGCCCACGCTCAGCAGGCCCCTGCCCGGATCGATCCCCCCGTCCGCAGGCGAGGCGCGGCCGATCGTTGGCGCGGAGCAGGCGGCGGCCGGGATCGGTGAAGCAGCTGGGTGAACCCATTCCTCCCGAGCCGAGCCCAACGCCAACGCCCTCAGCGTCGCCGTTGGCAAGCCGCAGCGCGGGCGACCCGCCGCTGGTTTGGCGCCCCTCACTCCACCCGAAGCACCCCGTGCATCACCTGTCCGTGGCCGGGGTAGGTGCAGACGTAGGGGTATTCTCCGGGCTCGTTCGGCGCGGTGAAATAGAGCGTGTACTTCCGCCCCGGCGCCACCTGCGGCGTCGAGGCCAGCACTTCGGGGATGTCGGGGACGAAGTTCTGCTCGATCGCCTTCGGCCCGATCGTCAACGCCGCGGCCACCACCTTCTCCCGCGCGCCGGGAGCGCAGATGGCGAGGTTGTGCATCAGGCCCGCCGGGTCGTCGTTGACCAGCGTGATCGCCAGCTTCTCCCCGGCCCCCGCGGCGAGTTCCTCGGTCGCGAACTTCATCCCGGGCAGGACGCCGACCCGGATCGCCCGCGCCTCGGCAAAGCCGTCCGGCACCAGCGGCGCCGCCGCTTTGCTCATCGCGTCGAGCTCCGCCCGCAGCGTCTCGTCGGCGACCTTCGCCAAGGCCTCGTTGCGGAAGTTCTCGATGAAGCCATCGAAGCTCGCCCCGCCCTTGAAGTTCTTCGCCTTGGCGAACCAGCGGAAGAACTCGCGCCGCGCCTCGGGCGTCCAACCCGCGCCCGGCACGTTCTTCAGCGCATACGCATACCAGATCTGTTGCCGCTGCGGGTTCGACTCCTGCGTCTGCGCGAACGCCTTCCCGTAGCCGGAGCGCGACAGCAGTTCGTCGCCGAGCTCGAGCCCCTCGACCTCGAGCGACTCCTGCGCCAGCAGCGGCAGGGTCTTGGCGACCACGTCGGGCGAGTTCAGATAGACCAACAGGGCCACCAGTTCGCGGTTCAAGGCATCGCTGGTCGCGGGGTAGAGCGGGTTGAGCGCGGCGGCGACCTCGGCCGCGGTCTCGGGGTCGGGCGCGCCCATGCGGATGAAACAGAGCCCGAGCACACGCAGCGCCTCCAGCTTCTGATCCTCCGAAAGCCCGCTCGCCGGCAGCCGCGACATGGCCTCCAACAGGCGCACCTGCAGCGCCGCATCGCCCTGGCGGGCGAGTGCCAACAGCGCGCTCAGCGCGCTTTGCACCCCCTCTTCGGCGAGCGCCCGTTCCGCCCAATCCGAGACGGGCTGGTGCTCGAGCGCCACCCGGGCCGCGTAGCGGACATGCCGGTCTTCGTTGCCCAGCTGCGGCCAGATCGCGTCGATCGCGCCGGCGGCCGGCCCGCCGTGGAAGGCCTCCATCTCCTTGCGCAGATGGCGCAGCGAGTGGGCCAGCTTGTTGCCGCGCGGGCGCCAGTCGGTCGGCTCGTCACCCGCGTAGCGCACCCGGTAGAGGGCCGAGTCCGTGCCCCGCCCGCCGACCGCGAAGTAGAAGTTCCCGTCTTTGCCGATCACCCCGTCGGTGACGTTGAGCGGCACCCCGACGACAAACTCCTCCTTCACCCCGCTGTAGCTGGCGCCCTCGGGGGTGAGGTGGATCGCGTAGATCGTGCCGTAGGTCCAATCGAAGGCGTAGACCGCGTCTTGGTACTTCGCCGGGAACTTCGCACCCAGCCCCGACACCATCCCGGTCGGCGACCCGGGGCCGATGTCGACCACCGGCGGCAGGGTATCTGGGTACCAGACCGGGAACTTTCCGGTCCCGGTGCGCCAGCCGAACTCCGACCCGCTGGTGACGTGGCAGACGCGCGTCGGCCGATACCAGGGCGTGCCGCTGTCCCACTCCATGTCGGAGTCGTAGGTGAACATCTCACCGTCGGCGTTGAAGGCGACGTCGTACTGGTTGCGGAAGCCTGCGGAGAAGAACTCGAACGCCTTCCCGTCCTCGTCCGTCCTGGCGACCCAGCCACCGGGCGCGCGGACGTTGCTGGCGTGGCCGCGCGCGTCCGGCATGCGGGGCAGCAACTGGTCCTCGCCGTAGTTCGGGACCACCGCCGATCCCTCCGGGTCGGGCGGCGCGGTGTGGTTGCCGCCGAGCACGTAGAGGCTCTCGCCGTCCGGGGCCAGGACCACCGCGTGCGGGCCGTGCTCGCCGCCACCGTTGAACCGGCGCAGCTCCTCGACCTTGTCCAACGAATCGTCGCCATCGCTGTCGGTGACCCGGTAGAGCCCCGACCCGGGCTTGCCGCCGTTGAGGCAGACGTAGAGCGCGCCGAAGGCCCACTCCATCCCCTGCGCCCCGGTGATCTCGGCGGGGATCTTCTCCACCACGGGCGCGGCGCCACCCAGGGTGACGCGGAAGATGCCCTTGCCGCCTTGGTCGCCGCAGTAGAGGCGGCCTTTGTCATCGACCGCCATCGCGACCCACGACCCCTGGTCCCCTTTGGGCACGGTGTAGATGCGCTCGACCTCGAAGCCCTCGACCTTCGCCTCCGGCACGCCGCGCGCAGCCTGGCCGTCGCGCGGGCGCCCGGCGAAGACGTTGCCCCAAGGCTGTGCGCCCATGCGCGCCACCACCTGCGCCGCCGGCCACGAGGCGTCGTCGAACTCCGCCGAGCGCCAGCCGTCGATCTCGCGCTCGCTCGCGCGCCACTTGTCGTTGGTCGCCACCCAAGCCTTGCGCCCCTCGAACGACTCCAGCACCACGCGCGCCGCGAGACCGGCGGTGCCCCCGGAGTTCGAAGCCTCGACCGCGATCGCGTTCACGCCCGTCCGCAAGACCTTCTTCACATCGAACCGGTAGAGGTCTTCCCAGCGGTCGCCGGAGCCGATCGGCTGACCGTTGACGAAGGCGGTGAAGCCGTTGTCTGCGGTGATCTCCAGCACGGCGGACTTCACCTCGCGGCTCAGCTCCCAAGTGCGCCGCAGGTAGACTTTGCCCGCCTCGCTCGGTTCCTCGACCGTCCAGATCCAATTCGGCACCGGCCCGTCGAACTGCGGCCGGGCTGCCGCCTCCTGGCGCTGCGTGCGGCCGCCCCGGAGCACGACGTCCTTGATCTCCACCCGCATCGGCGGACCCGCATGCAGCTGGAACGCGAAGATCCCGCTGCGCGCCCCCTTGACGGTGTCGTTGTCGATCACCTCAGCCACGATCCGGCCGTCGATGCGGTGGATCAGGCGGTTGCCCCGCGCGGTGACGGAGTAGTCGTGCCACTCCGCGAGGTCCGGATCCCCATCGCGCGCCAGCGAACCCACCACGTGCGGCTTGCCCTCGACGTCGACCGTCACCCTCTGGCCGCGCTGGGCGAGGATCCCGCGCCCCTTCTCCTCATACAGCATGCCGATGTAATCCGGCGCGGGGTGCAGGTCCATCTGGTAGCCCCCGACCACCCACTTCTCCGGGTCGAGGACCCGGCTCCGGTACTGGAACCCAGAGTTGTTCTGTCCGGTCACCCGCGCCTTGAACTCGATGATGAAGTCCCCCGGCGATGCGCCTTTCCAGATCAGGAAGGTGTTCTGTGCCACCTTCTTGTCGGCGGTCGTCTCGCCGACGATCGCCCCGTCTTCCACGCGCCAAAGTTCGGGGTCGCCATCCCAACCGGTGAGGTCGGTGCCGTTGAAGAGGTTCTGGGCCGGCGCCGGCAGGCAAAGCCCGGCCGCCAGGGACAGGAGGGTGAGGGTTCGGGTCATAGGGCGGGAAATCTAACGCTGCCCCGCGGAGTGGGACAAGGGGGATTTGCGACGCATCCCCCGGCGCGGGGCGAGCGCTGGTGAAGCCCTCGCCATGAGGCGAAATTGACCGCCCGGCGATCGTGCATTAGCGCGTTCCACCATGGAGCGATCCATCCCCAGATCCGACCCCGCCAAACTCGCCGCCCTCGCCAAACGCGCACCGGGCGGGCGGCCGATCGGCGCGCTGACCGCGTACGACTACCCGACCGCCCGGCTGCTCGACGAAGGCGGTGTCGATGTGATCCTGGTCGGCGACTCGCTCGGCATGATGGTGCTCGGGCACGACGACACCACCGAGGTGACGGTGGAGATGATGCTCCACCACACCCTCGCCTGCCGGCGCGGCGTGAGCGCTGCCCTGCTTCTCTCCGACCTCCCCTACCGCAGCTACGAGACCCCGAACGAAGCGCTGAAGAACGCCCGCCTCCTGTGCGGCGCCGGCGCCGACGCGATCAAGCTGGAGGGCGGCACGGAGATGGTCGCCCAGGTGGAGGCGCTGGTCGCAGACGGCATCGCCGTGGTCGGCCACATCGGCATGCTCCCCCAGCACGTCCGCGAGGAGGGCGGCTACAAGAAGAAGGGCAAGACCGGGGCCGACGCCGAGCGCCTGCTCGCGGACGCCCGGGCGCTGGAGACCGCCGGCGCCGGGGCGCTGGTATTGGAGAGCATGGTCGCCCAGGTCGCCGCAGACATCACGGCCGCGGTGGCGATCCCCACCATCGGCATCGGCGCCGGGCGCGAGACCGACGGACAGATCTTGGTCATCCACGACCTGCTCGGGGCTTTCCCTTGGTTCCGGCCGAGCTTCGCCACGCCGCGCGCCGACATCGCCGCGGAGACCCGGCGCGCGGTGGGCGAATATCTGCAGGCGCTCTGAAACGACCAGGGGGTTGAAGCCGAATCCGAGCCAGGATCGCCGGGGCAGAGGGATCCCGCTGGGGGGCGGAGCTCCGCCTCCGCCGTGATTGGGCCGCAGGGCAAGCGTCCCCGCTTGCCGCCGTTGTTCCGAAGTCCGCGCGGTCCGCGCCGCGACCGCGCGCAACCCTGAGGGAGCCGGCCGCGATCTGCGCCCTCGCCCGCATGCCGGGGCGCTACTCGGGCCGCGTCGCGGCGCTATCGTGGATGATCTTCAGCGCCGCCTCGCGCTCCTCGCCGACCAAGGGCAGCCGCGGCGCCCGCACCCGCTCGGTGCCGTAGCCCATCTCGGCGCAGGCGAGCTTGATGTATTGCACCAGCTTCGGGTGGGAGTCGAAGTGGAGCATCGGCATGTACCAGCGGTAGATCTCGAGTCCGCGTTGCCAATCCCCCGCCACCGCCGCGTCCCACATCATCCGGTTCTCGCGCGGGAAGGCGTCGACCAGCCCGCTGATCCAGCCGGTGCAGCCCAGCATCACGCTCTCCAGCGCCACGTCGTCGAGGCCGGAGAAGATGAGGTAGCGGTCGCCGAGCCGGTTGAAGAGGTCGGTGATCCGGCGGGTGTCGCCGGCCGCCTCCTTGATGCAGACGATGTTCTCGACGTCCGCGAGGTCCTCGAACATCTCCGGTGTGAGGTCGACGCGGTACACCGGGGGGTTGTTGTAGCACATGATCGGGCAGTCGGTCGCCCCGGCCACCGTGCGGAAGTGGTTTACGGTCTCGCGGCGGTCGGCGTTGTAGACCATCGCCGGCATCACCATGAAGCCGTCCGACCCGGCGCCGGCGGCCGCTTTGGCCGTCTCGCATGCGCCCGCGGTCGTGTACTCGGCGATGCCGTTGAGCAAGGGCACGCGGTCGCCGCAGACCTCCTTGGTGGCGCGGATCACCCGCACCTTCTCATCGAGCGACAGCGAGCAGTTCTCGCCGATCGTCCCCAGCATGATCAAGCCGTGGATCCCCTCGTCGAGCAGGTCTTCGACGTGCCGCTGGGTCGCCGGCAAATCGAGGCTGAAATCTTCGTTGAACTGGGTGGGGACGGCGGGGAAGACCCCCGCCCAATCGACGTGGACTGGCATGGCGCCGACCATCCCGGCGACCGCCGCCGCCGTCAAGGGCGGGCGGGCCGGGCTCCGCACCGGTGCGGGGGCGCGGGCAAACCCGGATATTTTCAGCGGCTATTCGACCAACCGCACCGATCCCCGCGCGTAGCGGACGGCTCCGGCGCCCGACGCTGGCACCGCCCAACGCATCACCACCGCCCCCCCATCTCCGGTGCGCACCGACTGCTCGAGCAGGGTCGCGGCCACGGCCTCCCAGCGGACGAGGTCGTCTGAGACCTCGATGCCGGTCCGGACGTCGTCGGCACCGAGCACCCTCGGCAGTTCGACAACGAGTTCGCCGCCGGAGATCCGCGCCGCAGGGGCACCGCCGTCCCCGAACGCGTAGCTGAGCAGGCCGGTCGCGGGATCGCCGGTGAACGGGAACGAATCACCAGCACCCGGGCTCCCGCCGGGTTCGACGCTCGCCCGCCAGTTCTGCGGGAGTTCATGGTCGGGGTCGGATTCCGGCGAGATCAGCACGAGGCTGTACCCACCGCCGTCCGGCTCCGTAGGCCACGGGGGGCGGTCGTCGTAGCGCACCGTCCGGATGGGCGAACCGTCCGATGCGCTCAGCGTGAGCCGCTCGCCGCCGTTGGCGAGCCTCGACGAGTAGGCGCCGGCGAGGGCGACCCCCGGGCCGAATACTGCTTCGAACACGGCTGGGTCCGCGACCAGCACCACGCGTTCTCCGGCGCCCAAGACATTCTCGTCAGAGAACGTGAACGCGATGCCGCCCGTGAAGGCGACGCCGCCGAGATCGATCGGCGCACCGGAGATGTTCATCAGCTCGACGTACTCGGCGAGTTCCCCCTGCTGGTCGTCCGGGTGATAGTGGATCTCCGAGATCACCAGATTGCCGGGGCCCGCGGCGGCGTTGGCGAGGAAGGTGGCCTCATTGAGCGCGCTCCATTCGCCAGCGGACAGGCTGCGGGCACGCACGGTCATCGTCCTGTCGATCGGCACCGTCGGGTTCTCCGCATCCAGGCGGGTGCCGACCAGCGCGAGATCGATCACCATGTCGCCGCTGCCGGCGGTGCGGTTGTGCACCTCGGCCGCAATGGTGTTGGTGCCCTCCACGAGGATGCGGTGGTCGATGTCGAACCTGTCGAAAGTGCCCTCGTTGCCATTCGAGCTGGCTGGGGTCGAGAAGGAGACCGCCCCGTCGGGCATCCGGTCGCGGGCGACCTCGGTGCCGTTGATATAGACGACCACGCCATCGTCCGCGTGGATCTCGAGCGCCGCGCCGAGCACCGCCGAAGCTCCGGCGATCTCGAAGTCTCGCCTGCAGTAGAAGGTCAGCTGCCGCGGCAGGGTCTCGTTGACGGGCGTCGCGATGGAAGTGCCCGTGATCCCCCCGAAGCCCAGCGGCGCCGGCCCGGATGGCCAAGCGGAATCGTCGTAGCCCACCTCCCGCCACGCCGTGCCGAGGTCGCCGCCGTCGGCGTATCTCCAAGTGGCGCCCCTCGGGACTGCGGTGAATCCGGTCACCCCGCCGGCGATCAGACCCGCCTCCGGGTTGATCCCACCGCCGGGCAGCCGCGGGTCGCTGCCATCGGTCGTGTAGTAGACATCACCTGCGTCGTTGGAGAGCTGCAGTCGAAACCCGGCCGGCACCCTGCCCCCGTGCTGACTGAAGGATGGGGCGTCGACAGCGGGGAAAAGCCCCGCGCTGCGCATCTGTTCGACCACCACACCCGAGCGGGTGTCCGCGTTGACATCCACCACCCAGTCGACGTATTCGCGGAACGATTCCGGCGTGTAGAACCCGTTGCTGCTATGGTAGGACTGCGCTGCCGCCGCCCAACGCGCGGTCTCCGGGATGATCGTCCGCGAGACGCTTTCGGCGAGGTGGGTGAAATCGGCCTTCACCCGCTCCGGCGTCAGCATCCCACCGTTGAAGAAGTGCTTCTGCGCCCGATCCGCCATGCGCACCCTGAACTCTTCGTGATGCTTCAACGCGTTGAGCATGCCCCCCGGACCGCCGTTGTCGGTCGTATCTGCGGTGGAGCCGGTGGTCGCGTTGCCGCCGCGCCGGATGTGGAAGTCGTTATCCCACATGAAAAACTGGAACTTCCCCCCGGCCTCGCGCCTCCGTCCGGCGACCCAGTTGTGTTGCGGGTACCAATCGTGATCGTTCCCACCGTAGAAGTTGAGCAGCATGTAATCGATGTAGTTGTCGATGTCCATGTAGTCTCGCACGACCCCGTAGCTGTTCGCGTTGGAGACCAGATGGTCCCAGGCGGCGCGCTCCCCCTGCGACACGAAGATTCCGCTGCGGCCTTTCATGATGTCGTAGTCCCCCTCCTCTCCACCCAGGTAGGTCGCCATGAAATCGGCGTTCGGCCTCTCCATGAGGTGGTAGTGGCCGACGTAGTCCCCGTTGTGGTAGACATGGACAAACCTGCCGCGCATCGACAGGTGGCCGGCCTCGAGTTGCCGGTCGAAAAAGTAGCGGTTGCGGACGTAGATCGCTCGCGAGTGGCTGTAGTGGTGGTCGAAGATGCAGTCGTGGCTACCGTTGCGCAGCAGGATTTGATCGAAACTGTCCGCCGCTGTCTCACCGCCGTACGGGGTGTCGCCGAAGAGGTCGAAATCGAGCCGTTTGCGCCCGTAGATGGCCTTGAAACTGATCCGCATCGCGTGCTTTGGGTAGAGCGTGTACTGCCCCCCGAACCGTTCGACCCCGGCGTCGAGTTGGAAGCCGTCGCGACCGTCGGGGAAGATCATCTCGATCGAGCACGGGATCTCGGGCGGACTCATGATCGGCTGCGTGGGGATGTCCTGCTGCGTGACCAGCGAGATGCTCGGGATCTCCAGCAGGGCGTCCCCCATCTGCGGCCCCCACTCCGCATGGCCGGTGATCGCGGCCGACATCGACGGCGAAGCGATGACGTCCTCGAGAAACAGGTAGGTCTGGGTGTCGATGTTGGTCGGCTCGAACCCTTCCTTCGCAGCGAAGACGCGGACGAGGGCCGTGGCGCCGACCGCGAGCGACAACACCGGCGGCGCGTCCGGCCCGGGGGCATCGACCCGCGCGCTGCCGGCGTCGGGGGTCGAACCGTCGGTGGTGTAGTAAAGCGTCGCCCCGGGCGTGGCCGTGGTCACCTCAAGCTCGAAAGGCGCCTCGTAGAAGCCGCGCTTATGGCTGAATGTCGTGTCCTTCACAAAGCCGAGCACCGCCTCGTTGTTGGCCTCGCCGGGGGTGGGTGTTTGGAAGTATCCGTTCGGCCCGCCGCCAGCCGGGAGACCGTAGGAGCCGTCGGTGAATTGCTCGGGGGAGCCGGGGGCGAACTCCTGCTCCACGGCACCGTCGGGCCGCACCAGAGCGAAGTACTCCCCGGCGTCTTCGAGTCTGAAATTGGTGTGGTATTCACCGCCAGGCTGCGCGGCACCGAGGCCGGACGCATAGACCAGCAGATACCCGCCGCCCGCGATCGCGGCGCTGTCGGGGAAGGTCCACTTGTTGAGATCTCCCGCATCGTCTGTGAGATGCCAGCCCGCGAGATCGAGTTCGTCCGCGCCGGCGTTGTGGATCTCGATCCAATCCGGCGTCGCTCCGCCGACGGACAAGGTTTCGCTGTTGGAAGCCATGAACTCGGTGATCAGCGGTGCGCCGCTCGCAGGGATGTCCAAAATGGCGAGGACGGAGGCCAACGCGATGCCGGCCCTTCGGTGCTGCGCTTTGAGGAGAGCACTCATGGGTGCACCGACGATAGCGAGTTCGCCCCCCTCTGCAAAAGGGTGTTGCCGCTGGAGGGCGGGCGGAATTGACGCCACCGACCGGCAACCCCAACGTGCCGCAGATGGAAGGCCATGCGAACATCTCCGCTGCGCCGATCCTCGGGCGACCCCGGCCGAGGATTGCCAGATGGGCGTCCCCGGGGGTCGCAGCGCTGCTCCACCTTCTGCCATTCAGCGGCGCTGAGGCGTTCCAGTTCACCGACACGTCCCAGTCGGCGGGCATCGTCGCCAGCTTCGACCAGGACCCGCTCAACCTCGTGGCGATGGACCGCGAGTACGCCATCCTCACCGGCGGCGCCGTGGCTGAGGACTTCGACGGCGATGGTTGGGTTGACCTCTTCGTCCTGACGGGCGGCACCGCCCCGAACCTCCTCTACATGAACCGCGGAGACGGCACCTTCTCCGAAGAGGCTGCGGTCAGGGGAGCCGGCCATACGGCCCGCCACGCAGCGGCTTGCGGCGCCGACTATGACTCCGATGGCGATGTCGATCTGTTCGTGGCGGCGATCGAATCGCCGCACCTGCTGCTGACCAACGACGGGACGGGGCACTTCGCCGTCCAGACCGATGTGATCCCGCGGATGGACGCTCTCGCGACGAGCCCCAGCTGGGTCGACATCGACCGGGACGGCCTCCTCGATCTCGCCTTGGGCTCTTGGTCGGCCGAGGCCGGGGCGGCGCTTCACATCTACCGGAACTCCGGAGCGGGTGCCTTCGCCCCCTTTCAGTTCCTTCCGGTCGCCTACACGTTCACGCCGCATTTCGCCGATTTGAACGGGGACGGCAGCGCCGACTTGGTCGCGGTCGCCGATTTCAGCAACGCACGCTTTTTCCTCAACGACGGCCGGGGCGTGTTGCTGCCCGCAGGCGGCAGCGATATCCAGAACGGGATGGGTGTCGCCACCGGGGACCCCGACCACGACGGCGATCTCGACCTCTTCATGACCGCGATCGCCCACCGCGACCCCGGCTCGAACTCGACCGGCACCGACGGCAATCGGCTCCTGCTCAACAACGGCCGCGGCGAGTTCTCCGACGCCACCGGTGCCGCGGGCGTCCGCGAGGGCTATTGGGGCTGGGGGGCGGTGTTCGCCGACCTGGAGAACGATGGCGATGAGGATCTCTTCCACGTCAACGGCTTCGTCGATTTCGCCGCCGGCCTCGAACCGTTCCGCGTCACGCCGGCCGTGCTGTTCGAGAACCGCGGGCCGCTTGAATTCGTTGAGGTCGCCACCGAATCCGGGGACGCGGATCACGACGGTCAGGGGAGGTGCACCGTCTCCTTCGACTATGACAATGACGGCGACCTGGACCTCTTCATCGTCAACAACAACGGCGTGGATCCGGACCAGGGGAGCCCGTCGGGCTTCCAAACTCGGCCGGGGGAACTCGTCCTCCTCCGCAACGATACCGCTTCGACGGGCAACTGGATCAAGGTGAGGATCGACGGCGATGCCCCGCACCACGCCCACGGGATGGGGGCTCGGGTCTACGCCGACCTGCCTGGGAGGACCCAGCTCAGGGAGGTGAATGCCTCAAGCAACTTCAACGGGCACGGCCCCTACCGGATCGCCCATTTCGGAGCCGGGCCGGCATCGCGCTTCGATGCGGTCCGGGTGCGCTTCCCGAACGGCGATACCGTCCGGATCGAGGATGTGCCCGTCAACCAGGAGTTGGTCATCGAGTCCCCTCGCGCGAGAGTCTCTGGGCGGCAGGTCCAAGTCGGCGGATCGGTCAGTTTCGACATGCCCGACGCAGCGGTTCCGGCCGGCGGCGAGGTCGTCTGGCGGCTCGACGGCTCCGAGCACGCCGACCCGGCGCTGATCTCGTTCCCCGAAGCGGGCATCCAGCGGGTCGTCGTCGATGTCTTCAGCGACGCTGCGCGCCGCGAATTGATCCGCGCCGAAGGCTTCGAGATCGAGGTCCTCCAGCCCGCTTCCACCGAGCCCAGCATCGCCCGGACCTGGAACGAGTTGGCGCTCGACGCCATCCGCATCGACTTCCCAAACCCCGGCGTGCACGCGCGAAACCTGTTCCACCTTTCGGTCGCCATGTGGGATGCCTGGGCCGCGTACGATCCGGCCGCGCCCGGATACCTCCACCGCGAGTCCATCGCCTCCGCCGACCCGATCGGCGACCGGCGCGAGGCGATCAGCTACGCCGCCTACCGCCTGCTCTCGTCACGCTACACCAAGTCTCTCAACGCCTCCGGCA
>JAUIGD010000575.1 GCA_030430255.1 Verrucomicrobiia bacterium | reverse complement strand
CCTCAGCCTCAGCAGGAAGCCCCGAGCCCCGCCGAGACGGAAGCGCCGACCGAGAAGGCGAATGGAGACGGCGACACGACCTCTGAGCAAGGCGGGGACAGCGCCGCGCTCACCGAAGCCGAGAAGCAGAATTTCCCGCTGGCCACCAAAACGGATCGCCCCGGTTTCGTGCGCTCCCCCTACCCGCCCCACGAACTCCTCGACGTCTCCGCTTTCAAACCAGGCGACCTCGCCATGGAACCCGACGGCGACCGGATCTTCCGCGTTCCGTGATCTTCGGCCACTGGCTCACTGCCTGCGGCGCCTCCAAATCGCCGCATGAGCCGAAGAGCCGAAGAGCCGCCGAATGTGGTTGCGGGGGCGGGGGCTCTCACGCACCCAGAACGCATGCGGTGCTGTAAATCTTTTGAACTTCCAAGCCGACGCAGGAGGTGGGGGTGGTGATGATAATCTTCATCAGGGCGAGCTCACCAGCCGCTCAGCCCTCTTGTTACCTGCCCCCAACGGTCTACTGGGTTCCCCCTGCGAACATCAACTGCCGGTGATCGGCGCTCCGCGCGGGCGCCCGATGGCCGCGAGTCCGCCCCACTCTGCGCCCGGTAGTTCACGCGGCGGGGGGGCGCCGGAAGTGAGTGCAGACTCGAAGAAGACCTTGCCGCCAAGCGCGATCCCGTGCGTGAAGTGCCGCAGCCGGCAGCGTAGCGCCTCCGCCACGGTGAGCTTGCCGCCGCGCGCGAACACCTTGTCGATCTGGGCTTGGGTAAATCCGCGCTGGCGTTTCGTCGGGCCCTCGGGCGTGGCGCCACCCTCACGGTGTTCCCCGACGCCGAACAGCAACAGCCGGTAGCACTTCGCATGCCGCGCCCAAGCGCGCGCCAGATGCGCCGTTTGCTCCCCCTCGCCACCAGCACCGAGGCAGGCCGCGATCCCGCGCCGCGCCGCTTTGCCCCCGACCACCGCCGCCGCGTAGCTGCACCAGCGGTAGTCCTTCGGGTCGTCGCAGAGGCCAGCGCGGACGGGGTTGAGGTCGATGTACGCCGCCACCGCGAGCAACGCCGAAGGCCCGTCCGGAGAGAGCCCCCCTGCGCCCTCCACGCGGGTCGCCCGGTAGCGCTCTTCCCACAGCGGCCCGCGCCGCCCGTGGCGCTTGTTGAACCAAATGGAGAACTTGTGTTTGAACTCCTTCATGAAGGCGGAGAGGTCGAAGAGCCGCGCCCGCACCGACTCCGCGAGCTTCGCCACCGCGTGCCCGGAGCCGTTCGAGCGCCACATCTCCACGTCGGCGAGGAGCTTGCGCGTGTAGGCCTCGGAGTTCAGGCGCTCCAGCCGCCCGAGGAGCTCGTCCTCGCCCCAGCCCTCCAGCGCCGCCTCCTTGTCGGGGACGCGCAGCAGCAGGTGGAAGTGGTTGCCCATGAGGCAGTAAGCGAGGCATTCGAGGCCCGAGAACCGGAGCTGGCGCTCCAGCAGGCGGAGCATGAACTCGCGCTCCTCGTCCCCCAGGACGATGCGGCGCTCGATGATCCGCGAGACGACATGGTAACAGTGCGCCTCGCCAGGATCGCCGAGGATCTGGTAGCGGTGGACTCTCATTCGAGAGCAACATACACACAGCTCCACTCTTTGCAAGTGCCTGGCACTATTTTACTGTACTTCACTGGCGAGCTGGAACGCCGATCCTTGAGATCAGCCCTGTCCGGGCGCCTCGGCGGTTTCCGCCCGGTGGGTCGCCGCGACCGTGGCGATCTCCACCATCAGCTCCCGGATGTTGAACTCGGAGCGGGTGAACCTCTCCCGCAGATCGCCGAGGGCGCCCGGGCCATAGGCGGAGACCGGTTGCTTCACCAGGTGGTGGAACATCGCAGCGGCGAACGCCCGGTGCGCAGCCGGGTTGGTGACGGCGTAGCGGGCGACATCGCGCGCGCTCGTCAGGCGCACCGTCTCGCCCTCCGGGGTCACATAGTCGCTCGCGGGATCGACGGGTTGGTCGCGGTCGCGATCTCGCCAGCGGCCGATCGGGTCGAAGTTCTCCAAACTGAAGCCCAGCGGGTTGATCACCGAATGGCAGGACATGCAGGCGGTGTCACGGGTGAGCTGCGTGACCTTCTCCCGCATCGTCAGGTCCGGGTCGAACTCGTCGTCCTTGAAGGCGACGGCGACCGGCGGCGGCTTGAGGGAGCGCCCGACGATGTGCCGCGTGAGGAACACGCCGCGGTGGATCGGCGAGGTGTTGTTGTGATAGGCGAAAGCCGACAGCAGGTAGGGGTGGGTCAGGACGCCGGCGCGCGCCCCGCGCATGGGCACTTTTTGGAACCCACCCTCGGGGTCCGGCGCGGAGGCGCCGTAGAGCTTCGCCAGCTCGGGGTTGAGCACGAGGTAGTCGGCGAGCAGCAGCTCGCGGTAGTCGGAGCGCTCGCCCCACGCCACGCCCTCGACGAAGCGCAGCAGCGATTCGCGGAGGTCGGCGGCGACGGCTTCGTCGAAGTTGGGGAACAGCGCCTTGTCTTTGGCGAGATCGCGCTCGCCCAATTCGAGCCAGTGCGCGAAGAAGCCGGCGAGTTTGGCCCTGGCGCGCGGGTCGCCGACCATGCGCACGGCCTGGTCGCGAACGCCCTTCTCGGATCCCAGCCATCCCTTCTCCGCCGCCTGTAACAGCGTCTCGTCGGGAATCGAGTCCCAGAGCGCGAACGAGAGCCGTGAGGCGACCGCATAGCCGTCAGGGCGCTCGCCCTCCTCGCGCGGCAGCTCGGGGTAGAGGAACCGCGGCGAACTCAATGTGCGCAGCACGCAGCGCTTGACGGCGGTGTCCGCGTCCGGTGCCCTGGCGAAGGCGGCCTCGACGTAGAGCTGGTGTTCCGCGTCGCCGATCGGGCGGCGGAAAGCGGCCTCGACGAAGCGCGCGCAAAATTGCTTCAGGCGTTCGGCCCGC
>JAUIGD010000110.1 GCA_030430255.1 Verrucomicrobiia bacterium | reverse complement strand
CCTCCACCCAAACCGCCGAGAACCCGGCTTAACCGAGCGCCATTCCCCCTACCCCCACCCTTCACGCTTTGAGCTAACTTTAACATTGTGGACCTCGTCGCTACCGAACAACGCCGCATCGCTCATTCCCCGCCCTGCGAGCAGTCGATCCCTGAGAATTAAAGCTGGTCTCCATACATCCGAAGGAGTTCCACGACCATTGGATCCGAGGCACCCAGGATCTGCTGCCTCCCTCGTTGCAGTTCTCCGTCTGCTGCGATCGGCGTGAATCGATAGAGCACTTCGCCCCCCCCCTGATCGATCGTCAACGCATACCGTCCGCTCCTCAGCCTCTGTCGCTGGGGGCTTACCTGAGTAAGCAGCGACTTCGCGAGGCGCTGTCTTGCGCCTACATCGGAAACGCCGTTTGCAATCGCATCACCCAATGAGGCCACTTCAGCGTTCACCTCAGAGTAGTCGACCGCAGTGCCGACATCCAACATCGTGCCCGCCTCTCCGGAGGACGCTAGGGTGATCACAGAGGCGTCACGTCTCCCTGCCGCATCCATGACGTCTAAAAGCCGCTGCTCGATGGCTCCCGCCGCAGCCTCATCTAAGTCAAGAAGCGCCTTCACATCCGCCGTCAGCTTCGGCGGATCGCCCTCGATCAGTCCAACGAACAACGCAAAATGGTGACGCAGTTCGGGCGGGACTGCCATCACAGTCACATCGGAGCGATCCCCTTCTTGAGGGGAGAACTGAGGATCGGGGTTCGAGACGGATGGTTCTCTTCTGCCAGCCGATGAACCCAGGAGAGATGCTGCCGAGGCGGACGATGCTGCGTAACCACTTCTATTTTTCGCTTCCGGCGACTCCCCGGGCGCCGATTGATCACCGCGAGGCCACAAATAGGTGGCGCCAAAGACGATGTTTAACACTAAAACACAGACAAAAGCGAAAACGCGAACCCGCTTCACCAACACGCCGCCCTCCCGCTGATCTCCATCTTTCCTCGTCATCGCAGAAGATGGGCGAAACGCTGGGTATTAAGTAGATACATTTCGGGATCATCACCCAGATTCATGCGTGATCCGTCGGACGCTCCTGACGACGAGTAGCTCCCACTCTCTAACCACATGCTTCCATCTTGCTCCTCCGTGAGGCAAACCCAAAATCCATCGCGACTGCGAAAAAAGTAACCGTCTGACAACAGTAAATCCGAATACGCATCGATCTCAGCCGGGTTGAAGTGACCCTGCATCTCACGGGAAAGCATTGAGCGAGCGAGCGCTTCAAAATCCCGATCTGGCGCAATCTCTATTACTTCGCCATCCTCTCTTTGGACTACGGTGGCGCGACTCGCCTCGCGCCCGCGCGCCATAGCCGCCACGGCTTCGACCGCCCCCTGCAGAGCCGCGAGTCGTTCATGACCGATTGCGTTCGGGTCTAGGACACTGACGTCGAGTTCGCCCGCATCAGTAATCAACATTTGTGCGCCCTGAAATGAACTGTAATCGATCGTAGCCCAACCAGGCGGGGCAAGCGCAGCTCCCCCATCGCCCTGCTTTTCGTCTCTATCGCGGGCGCCATTCGGAGATGTCACTCGACCGGCTTCGGCGTCAGGGAATGCCGAGCCGAAGGCGGCATCCACCTTCCCGACGGCTTCCTCTGCGCCCTGTTCGGAGGCACTCCGACCGGAATGCACTGCAATCAATATCGCAGCAAGCGCTATGTTTCCTACCTCCGCGTAGATCCAAAAAGACCTCTTCGAGGAGACTGTCATACTACTCGGCAGGGGGATCTACCCAGTTATCCAAACACTCGAACTTCACGTAAACGTCCCCGGCCGTAACACGAGCTTCGTAAGTAGCCACAGAACCTTCACCGGGGAGGGTATCGGTGGTCTGAACACCAAACCCAAGTTTCTGTCCAACTGGAATGGGCGGGCAATCCGCGCCAGCGGATTTCACATTTGAGTGCCATTCCACCTCACCACTCGACGAGCTGAAGTTGTCGATCAGAGAGATCTTGAACTGGCATTTCTTGCCTAGCTCCTCCTCCTGACACGCTTGGGCTTGAATGTCCACATCGTTCGGGTTGATCCAATACTTGGCGTAGACCCTGTTCTGATTCGCGACTTTGTAAAACACGATGGAAGCAGTCCAGCTCCCTTCGATGGTACACGACGACTCGCAAACGGTGGTCTGAGACGCATACCCCGGCGTGGAAGTTAGGTTGCTGAGAACCAGCCCCGATGCTCCTGCGGCCATGCCCGACTTTTTGATAAACACTCTCCTTTTCATTGTTCCGACATTGTTGAATTGAACTAATTCGTTCTTTTTCCTCGCTAACAGATTCACTCTGTCACATGATTTCGAAGGTGAAAAGAAAAACCGATGAAAAAGTGGCTGGAGGCAGTTCTTCTAATGGCCGGGGTCGGGTGAACCGAAGGGGAAACGGTCGTGTGCTCCTCATCGGCGGCTTCTTGGGCGCTGGGAAAACCACGTTCATCGGCACCGCCGCGAAGCGCTTGGGGGATCGGGGATCGCGCCCGGGGATCATCACCAACGACCAAGGCGACGGCCTGGTCGACACCGCCCTCGGAGAGTTCTTCAGCGCCGGCGAACCCGGCGCGGTCAAACAGGTGACCGGCGGCTGTTTCTGCTGCCGCGCCGACGCCCTCGTCAGCGCTCTGGATGACCTCGCCGAGTCCCACCATCCAGACGTTTATCTCATCGAACCAGTCGGCAGCTGCACCGACTTGATGGCGACCGTGCTCCTCCCGCTCCGGGAGATCTATGGCCGCGAGTTCGACATCTCCCCCATGGCGGTCGTCATCGACGCCGTCCGGGCGGAGGCGGTCTACGCCTCTCGCACGGCTAGCCGGGACGGGAAGCGGACAAGGGCTCGCGGTGGGCGTTCGCCGGGCTTCTCCAAGGAAGTGCGCTACATCTACGGGAAGCAACTCGAGGAGGCGGAGGTGCTCGTGTTGAACAAAGTCGATCTGCTCTCCGCCCCAGCGAGGGAGCGGCTGCGTCGGGCGCTCTCCGATGCGTTCCCAGAGAAGCGGCTCTTCGAGATCTCCGCCCGCGAGGGCACCGGTTGCGACGAAGTGCTCGACCACCTCTTGGGCGAGACCAGTTCGCCGCCCGAACTGATGGCGGTCGACTACGATGAGTACGCCGAAGGGGAGGCGAAGCTCGGTTGGTACAACAGCGACGCGACCGTCCACGCGACCGGCGACGACTTCGACGCCGACCGGCTACTGCTGGCCCTGGCGCGGGCGATCCAGAGCCAACTCGAATCCGAAGGGGCCGAGTTGGCACACTTTAAGATGTCGCTGAAGCCACTCTGGCCCCGGGACCCGGGAGGGATCGCCGTCGTCAACGCAGTCAGGAACGGGGCGAAAGCCGAGCTGTCCCAGCGCCTCGGCCGCAGGGTTCTCGTCGCCGAGCTCCTCGTCAACCTGCGCGCCGAAGCGCCCCCGGCGACGCTGCAACGCATCGTCGCGGAAGCCCTGGCAGCACTCCCCGGCCCGGCCCGGACGGTCCTCGGGGATCGGGCGGCGTTCCGCCCCGGTCGCCCTGAGCCGCAGCACCGGATCACGACGCTCGCCAGCTGAGTCACAGGGTCGAGCGAGCACCCGCAGAGGATTGATGAAATGAGCTGGACCGACGTATTCCCCGTATTGACCGACGAGATGGTCGACGCCTACGAGGCTGAGGCATCGGGCGCCGAACGCCGGAAGCACGACCGGTGGTTTGAAGTGCGCAGGGTCGAGAACCCCCGCGATGTCCCCCACATCGTCTCCACGTCGTTGTTTTGGAAGAACATCAGGGAGGATCTGCCCGAAATCGTCATCCGGAGCCGGCGGTCGTTCATGAACGCGGGCCGCACCCGGAGAGTCCTCCGCTTCAACCCTTGGGATCACTACGTGGAACCCCTCCTCAAGGGGGCGAGGGATCTCCACCGCAAGCGGGAGGATGTCGCGATGCGCGTCTACCTAGCGAGCGACCTCGAGTTTCTGATCCCCGATCTCGTGTCGGTGGGGTGCGAGGTGCGGCTCATGGCGACCCCCTCGATCCGTCACAACCCCGGTGCGATGTGGCGCTTCCTGGCCCTCGAGGAAGACGGCAAACTGAAGACCAACATCGACTCCGACCGCGCTCACCTTTGGAAAGCCGACGTGGCGAGGACGGAAGAAGCGAGCGCCCTCAACTTGGGGTGGTGGCGGATCCCGGTTTGGGGCGAGCAGAACGAGATCGGCACCTTGAGCTACCGCCCGATCGTCGGCTGCCAGTTCGGCACTTCGGGGTCGCTGGAGGCCGAACGGCTGATGAAGGCCCTCATCTGGTGTACCCAGAAAAGGAAGATCTCGACCAAGGGCAGGCCGCCAGGCTGTGGGCAGGTCACCGTCCACGGGAGCGCATGGCCTGACTATGGATTCGACGAGTGGTTCCTTCAGACGACGGTCTATCCGAGGGCGGCTTTCGACGGGATGGCCACCTTCGTTCCGGCGGATGCCAAGTCCCGGCTGTTGCCGCTCGACATCGAGTACGTCCAATGGGCGAACCCGAGCAGCGAGTTGGTCTACTTCGGCTCGGTCCCGGGGTGCTGCCCCCAACCCACCCGGAAACTGCAGGAGAGCGACGGCAGCAAGATCGAGGTCTCCGAGGAGAAGCACGACATCATCGCCTACACTTATCGAGCGAACTGCGGTCTGGGCGAAGCCGCGCAGCGGAACATCGAGGCGATGCGCAGCTTGGGCTTGACGGTCGAGCACCGCTATTGGGACGGCAACCTCATCGATGAGCCCGCGCTCCGGAACCCGGAGCAGATCTACTACCACCACTGGCACCCACAACCCCCCGACAAGTCGCGCGCTTGGCCGAAGAAGCTGTTCGGCAAGGCTCAACACATCGCCTACTGGGCCTACGAGTCGGACACCCCCCCTCCCGAGTTCCACCCCGCCTCCAAGCGTATGGCGGAGCTTTGGGTGCCCAGCGGCTACTGCAAGAAGATCTTCGACCAACTCGGCCGCGAGACCTTCGTCATCCCCCACGCGGTGGAGCGGGTCGAGCCTGCATTGCGATCGCTTCCCGGCACCAAGCGCTCCGCCCCACTCACCGTCCTATTCCTATTCGACGCCTGGAGCCGGCTTCCGCGGAAGAACCCCGAGGCGGTGATCCGAGTTTTCCGCAAGGCCTTTGCTGGTGACTCACGAGCCCGGCTGCTCATCAAGGCGCACCACCTCAGCCCCGAGGAGCTCTCCACCCTGCACGCCCAGTGTGGGAGGGACCATTGGATCACGATCATCAACGAGTTCCTCTCCGAGAGGGAGCTCGATACCATCTTCCGCAGCGCCGACATCCTGCTCAGCCTCCAGCGGAGCGAGGGCTTCGGGTTCAATCTGGCGAGGGCCCTCGCGAACGGCTTGCCGCTCGTCACCACTGGACATGGAGGTCACCGTGAGTTCTGCAAGCGTGCCAACACGTTCTTGGTCCCCTACTCGATGGAAGAGGTCGCTGGCTATGGAGACCCTTGGTATCCGTTAGGGCGCTGGGGAGCACCGAACGAGGGCGCCGCGGTCAAACTGCTCCAGAAACTCGCCGCGATGGTGCGATCCAGGGACCCCGAGCTCGACCGGATGCGCCAACACGGACTCGACACGATGGCGAAGCACTTCTCGACCGCCCGCCTCGCCCAGCGGATCCGAGGGCGCCTCAAGCACCGTTTGCCGTCGCTCTCCGGGCGCGCGCCCACCACCTGACCCGATCCATCCTGGCATGTCAGACCTGAACCTCGGCATCTGTATCCCGACGATCAACAGGGAGGACCTATTGCGCGAGAACGTCGCGGCGCTGCTGCGGCAGGCGGCCGAGTTTTCGCGCCTGCTCATCGTGGACAACGGGGATCAGGATCTCGAGTTTGGGCATGAGAAAGTTGAGGTCTTCCTCCCCGGTCGCAACCTCGGCGTCGCCGCGAGTTGGAACTTCGGGCTTCACGAGCTCTTCGCCAACCCGTCCACCACCCATGTCCTCGTCCTCAACGACGACATTTGCCTCAGGGAGGGGAGCCTCCGGAATTTCAAGGAGGTCCTCCGCCAGCACCCCGATCGATGGTTTTTCACCGGCACCTACGAGTGGTCTGCTTGGGCGATGGCGAGGGAGGGGCGAGATCGAATCCTGGAGGCAGACGGCTATGTGTTCGACGAGCGGTTCTTCCCAGCGTATTTCGAAGACAACGACTTCGACCGCAGGTTCAGCGGCAGGTTTCCCGACCGCCGCCTCCCCGATATCGACGCCCTCGCCCCGCTCGTGTCCCGGCACAGCAGCTCTGTCGAGCGCGACCCGAGCCTCAACGCGAGGTTCGGCGACAACCGCGACTACTATGTCCGCAAGTGGGGAGGAGCGCCCGGCGAGGAGACGCGAGCGCCTGACGAAGCACTCACGATCGATTTTTGCTACCGGTCTTGCTGTCAGATCCCTTCCGATATCAACGAGCATCTCCCCTCCCTCAAGGAGCTCGCTGAGGACTGCTCGCACGTCACGGAACTCGGGGTCAGGACGGTCGTCTCGACCTGGGCGTTCATGGCCGCCAACCCTGCGCGGCTGGTCAGCTACGACATCCACTGGCACCCGAACATCGCCCTCGCGAGCGACTTGGCGTCCGGCGCCGGAATCCGTTTCGAGTTTCTCGAGAAAGACGTTCTTCAGGCCGATCTGGAGCCAACCGATCTGCTGTTTATCGACACCAAACACAACTACGACCAGCTACGCAGAGAACTCGAAATCCACTCGCGTAGGGTGGCAAAGTACATCGCTCTGCACGACACGGTCACCTTCGGACACAAGGATGAATACGATGACGGTACGGTCATCGCCAAGAAGGGGTTGGTGCCGGCGATCGTCGAGTTCCTCGACAGCGCTGAAGGCGCCGGATGGAGGCACTTCGGAACGGATATCGCGAACAACGGGCTCACGGTGCTGGCGAGGCGCGGCTCGACGCCGACCCTCGCTCAGAAGTGAGTGGGGCGATCGGGACCGTTGAGCCGCTTACCTCGCCGCAGCGCGCACCCGTACAAAACCCCTCACCACTCCGGGTTCGGGTGTCACCTCCCAGGTCATCAGGCTTTGGCCGGCGCCCGAAACCACTTCGTCGGTCAACACGCCGCCCGGCTCCCAGGTGAAGAGGTCCACGGAAAGCTCCAGAATGATCTGCACATCGTCCGCGCCCAGGTTGCGCGGGTGGCTCACCGCGAATCCTCCGCCCGGCTGCGGTGCGATCGCGATCGCCAAGTCGCCCGGGGTGCTGTCGCTACCGCCGAGCGCGTGCTCCAGCCAGGCGTCGAACCCGTCAGCGTCGGCGTCCGCATCGGGGTCGCCTGCGAAGGCCGCCGCGTCCGAGCCGCCGGGGCTGCCGCCGCCCGCGACGCTCGCCCGCCAGTTGCTCGCGAGGGTATGGTCGGGGTCCGACTCGGGGGCGATCAAGGTCAAACTCGGCCCCGCCCCATCGGCGGCCTCGGGCCACGGAAACTTGTCATCATAGCTGAAGTCGCGGATCGGCGCTCCGGTGGCGTCGAGCAGGGTGAGGCGCTCCCCGCCGTTCGAGAGGCCGGTGTCGTTGGCGAAGGCGCCGTCCGCCAGCGAGCCCGCCGCGTCGGGGTAGCGGAGCAGGAAAGCGGCGCGGTCGCGCGCCACGACCAAGCGCCCGCCCGGCGCCAGCAGCGTCCCGGCCACGAAATCGTAGTCGATCCCCGCGCCGAAGCGCACACCGGTCAGATCGACCTGCACCCCGCTGATGTTGGCGAGCTCCAGCCACTCGAACTGGTCTTGGTCGGTGAACCCGGCGTCGAGTTCGGGTTGGGTCGGACCGGTTGGGTGGTAGTGGATCTCGGAGATCGCGATGTTGTTCAGCGACGCGGGCTCGGTCGGCGTGGTGTTGTCGATCACGATGCTCGCGGTGTCGATCACCGCGCCGGAGAAATCGACCGCCTCCAGCGTCACCGTGTTCGCGCCCGGAGCCGCCGGTACCTGGACGCGCCAGCTGTTGCCGTCGGTCCACTCCACCGCCAGCGGTTCGGTGCCCCCGGCGAGACGGATCTCGCGCACGTTGACCCAACCGTCGCCGGAGATCGTCGCGTTCGCCGCTGCGACCGTGACCGGCGAGGGCGTCGTGATGCTAAACCCGACCGGCGCGATGCCGCTGTTGATCTGCGAGAGGACGTTGTTCGAACGCTGCGTCATGTAGCTCAGGTCCGTGCTCCAGTTCTGCGCCGGGTCGAGCGCCGCGAAGTGCGAGGTCCACATCGACATGTAGCTGTTGTTGTAGGTCGTCGTGATGATGTCGTGCAGGTGGCCGAGGTAGATCCGGCGGCGCCTCTGGTCCTGGGTGAGGCGGTTGCATTCGCCGTTGGCGTAGATCGAACGGTTGGTGTCGAACGAGAAGTCCATGTCGTGCGGCAGGAACATGACCCGGCCCTGGGTGTCGGCGTAGTAGAGGCCGTTGTGCTGGCTGCCCGCGGCGGCGTTGTCCCCCGCCCCGGTGAGCACCGCGTAGGCCATGCCGCGCAACCAGTTGTCGACGTGTACGACTTCGTCCAAGCCGTCCTCGAAAGCGGCCCCGCCCTGGCTCATCTTCTGGCAGTAGGCGATGATCGGGGCGAAGTTGTCCGCCTCGCGTTGCAGCTTGTTGAGGAAGTGCCAGCGGTACGATTCCGGGTCGTCGCCGAGGTTCGACACGTTCACGCCGGTGACGCCGTCCGGTTGCGGAAACTTGTAACCCTGCGCGTTCGCCGTCGTCGGGTAGTAGACGAGCTCGTATTCGTAGAGGTGGCCGTCGGACCCGTTGTCGAACTGCGCGTCGAGGAACAGCTCGTCGTAGCGGCCGAGCTGCAGCGTCGCGCTGCCGGTCAGCGAGCTGTTTGGCGCCAACACGCGGACGAGGTCGTAGTAGCGGCTCAACACGCCGCCGGAGTTGGCGATCATCATGTCGAACAGCAGCTCGCGCTGCCCGGGCTGCTGCCCTTCCGAACGGTCGAGCGCGGCCGACTCGTGGACGCCGTCGTAGAGGCCGTCCGGCGGGAAGCGCATGTTGTAGCCGACCCGGTTGAGGTTGTTGCGCCCGCGCTCGCTGCTCTTCAAGCGGACGCCGACGCCGTAGTAGATGCGGCCCTCGCGGTCGATCACCGTGCAGGGCAGGCGGTCGTTGCTCATCACCTCGGTGCTGGTGTGCATGAACGAGACGACATCCGGCGGCAGGACGATGCGGAAGTTGTGGATGCCGGTCGTCCCCGCCGCGCCATCGTCCCACTCCACCAGCGCGCCGGACGCATCGCCGATCGCGGGGTGGGCCGAACTGGCGCCGAGCGCGTCGGCCGCCTCGACATAAAACCGCACCACCGTCCCCGCGGACTGCCCGGGGATCGATCCCGCATAGCGCCCGCCGCCGCCGCTGGGCCCCATGGCGACGCTTTGGTAGGCGCCCCCGTTGACGGCGTAGCGCAGGGTCAAGGCCGCGACCCCATCCGGGTCGGCCACCTCCACCGCGACGGTCGCCGCCTCGCCCACCGCGGGCACGGCGGGCGAGTGCGTCAGCCCGGCGAAGGTCGGCCCGGCATTGGCCACCGCCGTCGAGTTCGGCGCCGACGGCGTGCCCGGGTCGGCCGGGCGGTCGATCACGTTGACGTTGGCACAGCGGTTGAAGTAGAGGCGCGTGTGGATCTGGTTGCTGCCGCCCACCCAGCGCGCGCGGAAGGAGATCTGATACTCGCGGCCGTTCACCGCGGAGCTGGGCAGGGTCGTCTCGACCTGGTTGTGCATGTGCTCGGTGGGCCCCGTCGCCACCAGCCGCAGCACCTTGTTGCCCGGCTGGTCGGGGTCGTCGATGATCTCGCTGTGCCGGTGGTTGCCGCGGAACCGCCAAGCTGAGGCGTTGTCGAAGCCGGTATCGCTCAGCTTCTGGGTCGAGCCGTTCTCGATCACGCTGATGTCGTCGATCCAGATCTCGCCGTCGCCGAACAGGCCCATGTTGAACTCCCGCCACTGCCCGTCGGGCCCGCGGCTCGCGGCGCAGGTTGCGGTGTAGGAGTAGGTGCGCCACGCCGTGCCGCCCGACTCGTCGCTCGAAGCCCACGCCCCACCCCGCGCGTTGTCGGAGTCGAGGTCGCGCAGCTCCAGCGTCGCGCCGCCGCCGTTCGCGTACGGCGGCCAGGCGCCCGCCCCGAAGTAGCGCACCTCGTCGGCCGGGTTCTTCTCCGCATCGATCAGCGACAGCCGCTCGCCGGAGCGCGACAGCGAACCCGAATACTGCCCCAACACCCGCGCGCCGGGGAATGCCGCCGCGAACAGCGCCGGGTCGTTCACCACGCAGGCATGCTCGCCGGGGTTCAAAACCGTGCCGGCCGGGAAGTCGAAAGCGATCCCGTCGTCGAAGGCCCAACCGCCCAGGTCCACCGGGGCCGCACCGCGGTTGGCCAGCTCCACCCACTGGTTGTCGGACCCGCGGTAGGGCTGTGGGTCGACACCGGGCGCGGTGAGCACTTTGGCCGTCAGGGCCGCCCCGAACACCATGTCGCTGCTGCCGGTCGAGCTCTGGTGCACCTCGACCGAAAACCGGTTCGCGCCGGCGACGAGGCCGGCCGCCGGCAAACTCAGCGTTTGCGGCGAGGCGTTGCCGACGCCCGGCGAAGCCAGCGTCTCCGCGCCCACCGGGCCATCCGCCATGTTGAAGCGCGCGACCTCAGCGCCGTTCAGATAGAAGATCGCCCCGTCGTCGATCTGGTGCTCGACCTCTAGCGAATCGATGGCAACAAGATCCGCCCCGCCGAGGGCGAAGTCGGCCTCGAAGTAGTAGGTGACGGTCGACGACGCGTAGGTGGCGGCAAGGTCCGTCGCCAATGGGACGTCCAGCGCGCCCGTCTCGCGCCCGATCGGACCCGGCCCCTGCTTCCAGTTGCCGCCGACAGGGTGCGCGCTCGCGGCCCAGCCGGACGGCAACGCCTCGTCGGCATCGTTGTAGCGCCACGGGCCGGCCATCGTCACCAGCGCCTGGTCGTCATAGGTCGCCGGCACCCCCGGCGTCGCCGGCAGCCCCGGCGGGTCGTAGGCGATCTCGCTGATCACGATCGCGTCGTGGAAACTGAAGGTGTTGGCCGCCCCCGGGGTCGGTGCCGACGGGTAGAGCCAAGCCCCGCCGCGCCCTTCCGAACGCCCGCGCAGGCGCCCCGTCACGGGCACGGCGTCGAGCACCGCCGTCATCCCGGCATCGTAGAGAAACAGCTTCTCGCCGTCGGCGGGGCGGAACCCGAGCGTCTCCTCGTCAAGGAGCAACACCGCGCCCGGGGCGAGCTGCCCGGCGGCCAAGACGTGTTCGCGCAACGGGTCGCCCGCGGCCGAGACCACCGCGCCGTCCAGCTCGAGCGGCGCGCTGCCCGCGTTGGTCAGTTCCACCCAGAAGTTCAGCTGACCGGCAGCCATGACCTCGCTGAAGCGAAGCGGCACCTCACCGGCGACGGCCCCCGCGATCTCGGCGTCCAGTTCGAGGCCGAACACGATGTCGCTGCTACCCACCGCTTCCTGGTGGACCTCGACCGAGATCCGGTTCTCGCCCGCGACCAGCGCCGCCGTCGACAGCGGCACCTCGGCGGCGAGTTCGTCCACCTCGCCGCCGCTCGCGGCCAAGGTGGAAGCGTCGATCGCGCCCGCGGGCATGTTCACCCGCAAGGCCTCGGTGCCGTTGAGGTAGATCACCGCCCCGTCGTCGAAGCCACCGCGCATCTTCAGCGTCTCCAACCCTGCCAGCTGGGCCGCGCTCAGCGTGAACTCACGCTCGAAGTAGTAGGTGACCACGTAGGGGCTGTTGAAGGCAGGGAAAGACAGCGTCGTGCCGAGCGGGATCGTGTCGCCGCTCTCGGAACCCAGCCCCCCGGGACCCTGCGCCCAATCCCCTCCGACCGGGTGCGCGGCCGACGCCCAGCCCGCGCCGAGGTCGGCCCCGCTCTCGTTGAACCGCCACGCATCCGCCAGCGCCAGCAGCGGCACCGTCGAGGTCGGCGGCGGCGCTCCCGCATCGGGGAAGTTCACCGCCCCCGGCGTCCCGCCGATCTGCTCCGAAGCCGCCCATTGCCCGGGCCGGGCCGATGCGGTGTGCGGGTCGAGCTTCGCAAGGGTCGCCCCCGAGCCGTCTGCGGCCGCCGGCCAGCTGTCGCCGCGCCCGTCCCCGTAGTCGAGAGTGTCCATCAGGCGCTCGCTCTGGTTGTAGAGCGTCAGGCGCTCGCCGCTGTTCGACAGGTTACCCGTGAACGGCCCCAGCTGCCCCGCCGCCGGGGTCTTCGCCACTACCACATACTCGCCCGGGTCGATGATCGTCCCGGCTGGGAACGTGTAGCCCGCACCGTCGATCCGCCAACCCGACACGTCGACCTTGATCCCGCGCGCGTTGTAAAACTCGATCCACTCGCCGTCTTCCGTCTGCCCAGGCGGGTTGAACTGGATCTCGTTGAAGACCACGACGGAGTCGGAGCCAGCGTGGGCAGGGGCGACGAGCGCACAGGCCGCCATGGCGGCCACGGGGAGTTTTCGGGTCATGTCAGGGGGATTGGGTGGGGTCACTCAGCGTAGCACCCACCACGGGAGACCGAAACCTCGAATGGTGGCGACCGCTTGAATCCCGGGCGCCCGCTACTGCCCCACCACACCGCTGGCGCGCCGGACGCGGTAGAGGAGGGTCGGGGCGCCAGCCGGGCCGGCCACGGTGTCGACGAAGGTGGTGCTCGCGCCCTGCGATGCCACCGAGTCGGTCAGTTCCTGCCACCCGCCGGGCTCTCCCTCGGGGGTGAGGGCCGTGGAGAAATCGACACCGTATTGCGCTCCGTCCTCGGAGTTCCAAGTCAGCGTCACCGACCCATCGCCCGCACGGCTCACCGCCGTGATGGCGAAGTCGGTGGGAGCCCCGGCGGCGGCCAGCTGGTTGCTCAGGCCGTACATGTGGAAGCTGCCGTTGTTCGCCGCCGCGCCGGCGGGCACATTGGTGTCGATCACCAACTCCGTCCCCTGCGCCGTGTAGCGGAAATTGACGTAATAGGCTTGGTGGTTGTTGCCGCCGTTCATCAGGACATCGCCGGGCAGGTCCTCGGGCGCCCCACCCTCCGGCGAGGCCACCGTGACCTCGGCGCCGTTGGTGAAGCTCAGGTCGATGAAACGCCCGGCCCCGGTCTGGCTCCACGAGCGGATGTAGAGGCGCAGGTCGTAGCTGCTCCCCGGGGTGAGGCCGGACAGGGTGAACTGCTGCGTGCTCCCCGCGGCGGCACCGCTGCTCGAGTAGGTGAACGAGTCGAACAGCTCGATCATCTGCGCACCGGTGACCCCGCCGCTCGCCGGGCTCCAGTCGTTCAGGTTGTTCGCCACGATGTTCTTGGTGAAGGCCGCGGTGTCCCAAAGGAAATCGGCCGGTGTGGCGGCGGCGTCGAGGACATCGAAGGCCACCCCGTTGATGGTCGCCGCCGTGCCCCCGGAGACGGCATGTGTGAAGGGAACGGCGTCGGAGATACCGGAGCTGCAATCATGGGTCACGGGCACCAAGGTCACGCCCGCCGCGAAGTTGGGCATCGACCCGGGATCACCGGGATCGCTGCCGAGCAATTGCTCGTGGCCATCGCCCCAGAAATCGTCGTCGCTGTCCTTGTCGAGCGGGTCGAGCCCGTCCTCGATCTCGTGCCCGTCGAAGGCGAAGTCGCCGTCGGAGTCGGGGTCCGTCGGGTCGGTGCCGGCCACCAGTTCGTCCCCATCGCCGAGGTCGTCGCCATCGCTGTCGCCGTTGATCGGGCTCACGCCCGCGGGGTCGGCGGTGGGGTTCATGTCGAACTCCTCCTTATCGGTCAGGTCGTCGGCGTCAAAGTCCGCGCCGCCCAGCCCGCTCAGGCGGTCGAGGTAGTCGGGCGGCACCGGCTCCCCCGCATAGGCCAACTCCCAGGAGTCCGGCAGCATGTCCGCGTCGCTGTCGCCGACGACCGTCAAGACGAAGCTCCGCTCGGTCAGCCCGCTCTCCGAGGCGCTGCCCTGGATGCGCACGGTGAACTGCGCGCCGTCGTCCTCGCCCGAGAAGTCGAACGACCCGAGCTCGAGCCGGTCGCCGTCGATCTGGAACTTGCTGTTGTCGGCATCCCCTTCGCCGGCGACGAAGGAGTAGGTCACCTCGTCGTCGTCGTCCGAACTGACGAAGGTGAAGTTGCCGACCAGGTCGCCCTGCGTCGCGGCCGTCGAAAAAGTGGTGTTGGCGAGATCGATGAGCACGCCGCTCAAGACCGAGTCGATCGTCCGGAACAGGTAGTAGCTCTCGTTGGTGTTGCTCTGGGAGAGGTTGTCAAAGGTGTCCCCCCAGATGAATTCGGCCGAGGTGGCGCTCCAGTTCGGGGCGAAATACCCGTTGGTCCCCCACGGCCCCGTCGTGTTCGGCGCCGCGACCGGCGAAAACCAGCCACCCGTTCCGATCAGGGCAGCGAGGTCGCCGACGCTCGGCAGCGCCGCAGGGTCGTAGTTGTCGCCCGGGTTCGAGTTCATGGGCCGCTCGACGACCTCCCACTCCGTCCCGGTCGTGCCGATGCTGCCGCCGCCGGGCAGGTCGAAGTCACCGATCACCATCTGCGGGTCGCCGACCGCGCCGGGGTTGTCCCACGACACGAGGTAGATGTGGTCGCCCGGCTGATACTCCATCACGTGCCGCTCCGCCTCGCGCCAGTCGCGGAACGTGTCCCGCCCGACCAGGCGCAGGTTCGAGCCGTCGGCCTTGCCGAGGAAGATGGCGTAGTGGTTGTCGGAGGTCGCTTTGCCGTGCAGCCAAGTGCCGTCCTCGACCAGCTCGTTCGTCATCCCGTAGAGGTGGAGCGTCGTGTTGTCCGGCACCCCGTCGCCCACCCACGACACGTTCAGCTCGCCGCTCGGCGGCGCGGTGTAGATGTAGGACAAGTAGACCGCCGCCGCGGGGTCGGCGTCCGGGTTGAAGGTGAGCTCGGAGGGCGACCCGGAGCCGTCGTCGAAGGTGATGATGTGCGAGCGGTTGTTCGATGACCACTGCCGCTGGTAGAGCCGGAACTCGTAGGTCGCGCCGGGTTCCAACCCGGTGAGCTTCATCGTCCCCGGGGCGTTCTGCCCCCACTTCAGATCTCGCAGCATGTCGTTCAAGCCGGTGCCGGCGATGACCGAGGTGTTGGCATTGACCGCCCCGTTGTTGGGTTGGTTGTTCTCGATCCCATACTGGCCGATCTGCGACACGCCGTCGGCGGTGACGGTGTAGAATGGCACGCCCGCCACGACCGGACGATCCGTCCCCGCCGATGCGTCACCGCTTCCGAAATCGATCGCGTGGGTGTAAAACTTGGCCGGATCGATGCCGGACGTCGTGTCGTCGATAAACGGGAGGGAGACGTCCGCGGTGCCTGCAATCACCGCTGGCGCCATGAGCGCTCCGGTGGAAAAGACGACGGCGACCGAAGAGAATCGGAGGGGGTTCATTCGAGGGGGTTGGCTGAAGATGGGGTGCTCGGTGGGGACTTTGTATCTACTCACAGCAAAGCACCGATCCGGCGGGCACCCCAGCCCGAAAATGCATCGCGGCAAAATAATTTCCTTGCTCCCGCAATCCCAATCGCCGTAAAGCCAAGAACTCCCATGCGAAAAACCTGTGTTTTCTCTCTGCTGCTCGCCCTCGCCAGCCCGGCCTCAGCCGCGCTGCTCTTCTCGGACAATTTCGACACCGCCGACACCGCCAACTTCGACGGGGCGCCGACGGCAGGCCGTCTCTCTGGAACCTTGGCCAACGACGTTGTCCTCCGTTCTTTCGGCTTCCAGCAGGATATCAGCAACAACCAGCTTCTGATGCCAACCGGCACCAACGGCGTCCGCTTCGAGAATAACGACGGCACCTTCGGAGCCGACAACCGATTCGACTGGGCCGCGGGCGTGACGGGGGCATCGATCCTCAGCGCGGGCGGCTTTGTCGTTACTTTCGATTGGATCCCCGCCGGCAACACCACCCGG
>JAUIGD010000574.1 GCA_030430255.1 Verrucomicrobiia bacterium | reverse complement strand
TCATCTCGCCGAAGTCGAGGAGGTCGAAGCCGATGGTCGCCCTGAATAGCCCTCCGACCTCGATCTTGGCGATGCCGAGGCTGACCCCGGCGGCGATCGTGACGGTGAAGTCGATCTCGAACTCGTTGATGTCGTTGTCGAGGGTGTTGTTGGTTGGGGTCGCGTCGTCGCCGATGAAGAACCCGCGGGCGAGGAAATCGGGGCGTTGGAAGTTGTCGGCGCTCTCGTCGAGGGCGGTGTCCTCATCGTCTTTGAAGATGCCGTCCTCCCCGGTGGCGAACTGGCGGATGCCCTCGGTGTCGTAGCCGAAGGAGAGATCCGCCCTGATCGCGCCGGAGAAACCGAAGCTGACCGCGATGGGGCCGACGACGTTGACGGTGACGGAGAACCCGAGCTCGACGAACAGCGGCGGCAGGTCGAGCACGAACAGGTCGACGTTTTGGCCGAGGAGGAAATTGAAGGCCAGCGCGGGGTTGTCTAGGATCGGGAACTGGATCGCGTCGCTCGGTCTGAAGGGGGCGCTGGAGGTGAAGCTGGCACCGCCGCCGCCTTCGTCGCCGGGGCTGTAGGTGCTGGAGACGAAGTCGAAGAAGCCGGTGATCGCGTCCGCGGCGCCGGCGATGGCACCCTCGACGGAGCCGACGCCGGTGGGCGCGGGGGCGTCGATGTCGGAGAGGTCGAAGCCCGAGGAGCGCGGGTCGTTGCCGGTCAGGTCGAAGTCGCCGATCGGGATCACCAAGCTGCCGTCGTCGACGGTGGTGATGGCGTCGAGGCGGTTCACCATCTCGATGATCGCGGCGATGGTGGTGATGGCGTTGATGGTGCTGTTCGAGACCGGGGCGAGTTCGATCAGCCACACCTCGCCATCGCCATTGCGGTCGAACTGGTTGCGCAGCCCTTCGATGTCGGAAAGGACCGGCACGCGGGCGGTGATGACATCGATGACCGGCTCCAGCGGGCGGGTGACGGAGGCGACGCGCGAGATGACCGGCTTGATGAAATTGGCGAGGAAGGAGCCGAGGTCCAGGGCGACGTTGTTGAACTGGATCGTCGGCATGGAGCCGCCGCTGCCGTCGGTGGGGTTCCAGTCCCACTCGAGGAGGAACTCGGCGGTGATCTTCGGCAGGCCGATCTCCGAGCCGGCGCCGACCGAGACGACAATGTCGAAGTCGATCCGCGACTCGAGCTGGATATCGACGTCGATGATGTCCGAGAGCGGGCTGTTGGTGATTTCGCCGAGGGTCAATTTGCCGTCGCTGCCGGGGTCGATGAGGTCGATGGCGAAGGTGCCGCGCGCGTAGGAGCCGCGGCCGGCACCGGTGCCCTCGGTGACATCGAGCTGCAGGAACAGGAGGTTGCCGGTGAGGTCGCTGCCGTCCTCCAGGGCGAGGTTGGCGTAGGCGTAGATCTCCGGATCGCCCGGCACCATCGGCGTCTGCGGGTCGGCGGGATCGACGAGGGCCGCGCCGCCGCCGGCGTCGGTGTCGATGTAGAAGCCGAGCTGCTCGTTGACCCCGAACTTCAGGTGGATGCCCCATCCGAACTCGAGGATGATCCCCGCGTCCACGTCGAGACCGAGGGCGGGCAGGCCGACATCGAACCCGCCCGAGAGGGTTTGGCTGAAGTCGTCGCCCAGGAAGAGGTCGAACTCGACGCCGGGGTTCTCGCCGCCGGTGTCGATGGTGATGCCGACATCGTCGGGGGAGATGCCGGTGCCGGCATCGGCGCCGTCTTTGAGGATGCCGATCCCGTTCCCGTCCGGGCCGAGGGCGGCGTAGAGGGCATCGCGGATTTCCTGCTCCGTGGCAGGGGCGCCATCTGCGATGTCGCCGACGATCATGCGGATCTGCGAGACGAACTCGGCCTGATCCTTCAAGCCGTCACCGATGAAGGGCAGGTTGATGCCCCAGAGTTGGCCGTCGAGGCCGTCCTCGACCACCAGCAGGGCTTGCTCCAGCCACCACATGATCTGTTGGAAGTCGCTATCGAACTCGAACGAGGCGAGGATGTCGGTGAAATCGGGGATGTGGTGGATGACGACCGAATCACTGTCCGGCGGGACTTTGAGGAATTTCGAGATGTCCGGGATGGCGAACGCGAGGTGGTGCTCGAGCACTCCCGCGGGAGCATCGACCACCTGCATCGGGTTCTGCGGGTCGGGGGCGATGGGGTCGCCGTTGAAGAGGAGCGGTAGGTTGACATCGAGCGCACCCTCGAGGGTCGGGGTGAAGCTGACCATGCCCAGCTGGTCGAGGGTGTAGCGGCCGTCTGCCGGGCCGGCGTCGAGGTCGAGGGTAAAGTGGGCAGGGTCGGTGGAGGCGCCCGCCCCGTCGAGGTCGAGGACGACGGAGCCGTTCTCCACGCTGGCGCTGAAGGGGCCGAGGTTGGCGGCGAAGTTGATGTTCGTCGCCGCGACATCGAGCTCGGCGCTGAACTGGGCGTCATCGACGAGGAAGAACATGTCCAGCGGGTTCGCCAGCGCGGCGTTCAAATCGAGGCCGAGGGTGAAGTCGAAGCCCACCGAGGCGCTCCCCGAGATCTGGCCGGAGCCATCGAGGCCGACGAGCTCGTCGAAGTCGACCGGACCCTCGCCGGCGCCGCCCAGGAGCTCGGAGAGGTTGAGCTGCGGGGCACCGTCGAGGCTGACGCTGGCGAGGGCGTAGTCGAACTCGAGGAAGAAGGTCTTGCTCGGGATGTCGTAGCTGAGGGTCAGGCGCTCCGGGTGGTTCTGGAAGCCGAGCGCCGACTCCAGCGCGGTCTCGAGGGTGTTGAGGGTTTCGGTGCCGCCGTTCTCGAGGTCGTCGATCGCCGGGATCAGGTCTTCGGCGAAGTCGAACAGGTCATTGACGCTGCGGCCGAGGATGGGGATGTCGCGGTCGAAGGCGTCGGTGTCGGCGACGTCGGTGATGAAGTCGACGAGCGTGCGCAGGGCGGTGAC
>JAUIGD010000109.1 GCA_030430255.1 Verrucomicrobiia bacterium | reverse complement strand
GCTTGCCGCCTAGCGCGCTTCACCTTCGAGGCATGCAAGCAGGGATGCTTGCGCCACCGCCTGCGCGCCCGATTGGCGAGATCCACGTCCTGCGGGCCGAGAAGAGGCACATCCTCGGCGGGCTTTTGTTTTGGCCGGACGGTGCGTAGGTTCTTCCCATGCCCGCCTCCCTCAACCGCCGTCGCTTCCTCCGCGCCTCCGGGATCGCCCTCGGCCTGCCTTTGCTCGAGTCGGCCGTGCCCCGCGCCGCCCGCGCCGCAGTGGCCTCCGCCGAGGGCCCGCGGCGGATGTTGGCGATGTGCGCCCCGCTCGGCATCCACACGCCCTATCTCTTCCCTGAGCAGGCCGGGCGCGACTACGTGGCCACGCCCTACCTAGAGCCCCTACAGCCGCTGCGCGAGAAGTTCACCGTGGCGTCCGGGCTGATGCACCCGGACGTCGATGGCGGGCACTCGGCCGAGGAGAGCTTCCTCACCGGCGCCGCGCACCCGGGGCAGCCCTCGTTCCGCAACTCGATCTCCGTCGACCAGTTCGCCGCCGAGCGACTCGGCCACCTGACGCGGGTGCCGTCGCTGGCGCTCTCGGCGAACGGCACCTCGCTCTCCTACACGCGCGCCGGTGTGCGCATCCCGCCGGAGACGCGCCCCTCGAAGCTCTTCGCCAAGCTCTTCCTCGAGGGCACCGAGGCGGAGAAGGCCGCGCACATCCGCCGCATCGAGGACGGGCAAAGCATCATGGACCTCGTCCGCGAGCAGACCGCCGACGTCGCGCGGAAATTGGGCCGCGACGACACCGAGGCGCTGGACCAATACCTCACAAGCGTCCGCGAGCTGGAGGGGCGCCTGGAGGCGCAGCGCGACTGGGCGGACAAACCGAAGCCGCAGGTGGATCGCGAACCGCCGAGCGACATCGAGGACCGCGCCGATTTCGTCGGCCGCATGCGCCTGATGTACGACCTCATCTTCCTCGCGCTGCGCACCGACTCGACCCGCCTGATCACCTTCTGCGGCGCCGGCGGCAACTACGTGCCGAAGCTGGGCGGCGTCGACGAGGACTGGCACAACCTCAGCCACCACGGCAAAGACCCGGACAAGATCGACAAGCTCGCCAAGATCGAACTCGAAGAGATGCGCCTCTTCGCCGAGTTCCTGGCCAAACTCGACGGCGTCCGCGAGGGCGGCGCCACGCTGCTCGACAACACCGCGATCCTCAGCGGCTCGAACCTCGGCAACGCCTCCTCACATAACAACACCAACCTGCCGGTCATCGTCGCCGGCGGGCGCTTCCAGCACGGCCAACACCTCGCCTTCGACCCGGCGAAACCGCCGCCGCTCTGCAACCTGTTCGTCTCCTTCCTCGGCCACCTCGGGCTCGAGGCAGAGACCTTCGCGACCGGCACCGGGACGCTGACCGGACTCTGAGCCGCGGAGGCCGCTGCGCGGCAAGTCCCCAAGTATCAAGTCCCCAAGTATCAAGGTTGTGGCTGCGGAGGCCCGCGACGTGGCATCGGCGTCCCGCCGATGTCCGTGCCAGCGGCGTCCCGCCGCTGAGCCACCCACCCTGGAGGGCGGAGCTCCGCCTCCGCCGTGACCGATCCGGAGGGCACGCGTCCCCGCGTGCCGCCGATGCCGGGACACCCACCGACCCGCGCCGAGGGCAAACCTTATCCCTCCCCGGACCGCCCGGCCCTGCCTCCTGCCTTCTACCGACTGGCTTCTCCCCGCTGGCGGGCTATCCCTTTGCCATGACCCGCCTGCCTTTTACCCTCTTTGCCCTCGTTCTGGCCACCTCGGCGACCTCCCCCGCCCAGGGCACCGCGGCCGACTACGAACGCGCCATGTCGCTGCGCGAACGCTACCGCGACACGGTGTTCAAAGAACGCATCGAGCCCCACTGGCCGGGCGGTGGCGCGTGGCTCTGGTATCGCAACGGCCTGCCCGGCGGCAGCGAGGAATTCGTCCTGATCGATACGGCGAAAGGCGAACGCGAGACCTTCCCCGACCGCGAGGCGCTGGACAAAGCGCTCGCCGAACGCGGGATCGAGGCTGGCGACGGCGACCCGCCGCGCGGCGAGCGCCGGCGCCGTGGCGGGCGCGACCGGGGCGACGACCGCGGCCGGGGCGGCGCGGGCGCGGTGTCGCCCGACGGGCGTTGGCGCGCCTTCCTCAAAGACCACAACGTCTTCGTCCACGACAACGAGGAGGGCGAGGACATCCAGCTCAGCGACGAGGGCGCCGAGGCGGACGGCTTCGTCGAGCCGTTCCGCTGGTCGCCCGACTCCAAGTGGGTCGCCGCCGCGCGGCGCCAGCGCGCCGAGACCCGCCAGGTGCACTACGTCGATTCCGCCCCCGACGACCAACTGCAGCCGAAGCACTTCACCCGCGACTACCCGAAGCCGGGCGACGAACTGCCCGTCGAGACCGTCCACCTGTTCGAGGCCGGCTGGGATGCGCGCCGCTTCACGGCGGACGCCGCCTTGGTGCGCGAGCCGTTCTCTACCCGCCGCATCGAGTGGCGCCCCGACTCCAGCGGGCTGCTCTTCGAGCACATCGAGCGCGGCTTCGGCGCCCACCGCATCGTCGAGATCAAAGTGCCGTCCGGCGAGTCGCGGGCGCTGATCGACGAGACGAGCGACACCTTCATCTACGTCTTCGGCCAAGGCTTCCGCCACGACCTGCCCGACACCGAGGAGATCCTCTGGCGCTCCGAGCGCGACGGCTGGAACCACCTCTACCTCTACGACGCGCGCAGCGGCGAGGTGAAGCACCGGATCACGGAGGGCGAATGGGTCGTGCGCGAGGTCGAGCGGGTCGACGAGGAGGCGCGCACGGTCACCTTCAGTGCCTGCGGGCGCGAACCGGGCATCGACCCCTACTACCTGCACTTCTACCGGGCCAACTTCGACGGCACGGGCTTGGTGAAGCTGACCGACGGCGACGGCACCCATTCCGTGCAGTGGTCGCCGGACCGCTCGCTCCTGATCGACACCTGGTCGCGCGTCGATCAGCCGCCGCGCCACGCCCTGCGCCGCGCCGCCGACGGCGCGCTCGTCTGCCACCTCGAGGACGCCGACGCCTCGGCCCTTCTCGCGACCGGCTGGCGCGCGCCGGAGCGCTTCGTCGCCAAAGACCGCGACGGGCGCTTCGACATCCACGGCATCCTCTGCTGCCCCTCGAACTTCGACCCGGCGAAGAAGTACCCGGTCGTCGAGGTGATCTACGCCGGCCCGCACGGCGCCTTCGTCCCGAAGTCCTGGCGCGTCCGCCATGGCATGTGGCGCGAGGAGCTGGCCGAACTCGGCTTCATCACCGTGCAGATCGACGGCAAGGGGACCGCGCACCGGGGCCGCGAGTTCCAACATTTCGCCTACAAGAACATCAACGACTCCGGCTTCCCCGACCGCATCGCCTGGCTGCGCGCCGCCGCGGAGGAGCACCCCGAGCTCGACCTCTCCCGCGTCGGCGTCTACGGCGGCTCCGCCGGCGGCCAGAGCGCCATGGCCGCGCTGCTCTGGCACGGCGACTTCTACAAAGCCGCCGCCGCCGACTGCGGCTGCCACGACAACCGCATGGACAAGATCTGGTGGAACGAGCAGTGGATGGACTACCCCGTCGGCGACCACTACGCCGCACAGTCGAACGTCACCAACGCTGGCCGCCTACAGGGCAAACTCCTCCTCACCGTCGGCGAGCTCGACACCAACGTCGACCCGTCGTCCACCTACCAGGTCGTCGACGCCCTCATCAAGGCCGACAAGGACTTCGAGTTCCTCATGATCCCCGGCGCCGGCCACGGGGTGGGGGAGAGCCCCTACGCCGCCAGGAGGCGCATGGACTTCTTCGTCCGCGCCCTCCACGGCACCGAGCCGCGGCGGGAGTAGGGGGGGCGAATCAGTGTCGATCGGTGTGGCCCTCGCTTGAAAATCTGACACCGCTCCGTTCCTTGTAGGCCAATCCAGTCATCGGTGGCTTCCAAACCTTTCGCACTGGATCGTCGGAATCGATCAGGGCCAGGTCGCACGCGTGCTTCTACTCGTGGACAAAGAACTTACCCCGACTGCGCAGGCGTTCGACGTATTCTCGGTCGCCGTAAATGTCGGTGTGGAGACGGTGAAACTGCCCGCGCAGGGGCCCCCTCGGCGTCGGAGTAGCACGGGTTGGACTCCCGCACCTTGGCGTCGAGCCAGTCGTAGAAGAAGATGGAGCGGTTCTTGGCGCGGGCGGCGGGTGGGGTCTCTGGATCAAAGCCGCGCCGCTGTTCGGTTTCCTCGCGGGACACCATCGACCAACCGATCACCTCGGCGTATTCGAGGATCCGGGCTTGGTCGTTTTTGTGTTCTCCGGGGCTGCCATGTTGCATTAAAGCGCGCTTGTCTATTTGCGATCACGACTGCGGGGATCTTCTATCCGCTTATTGCCCTTAGACCTTGCCTCAATCTTTCGAACCCCTCCAATTTCAATCCCCAATGTTGAGCACACCCGTTGCTTTGTCGCTTCATTCGTCGGAAAGAGATAAAAGTGCTGGACGGCGAGCTGCTTCAACACGCGATCACAAAACACATTCCCCGAAAAGCGCCTCTTAAGATGCTTCAACTCATCCTCCGGGAAGCCAAGGTTGTCGAGTCGAATGGAAATGTCGATTAGCGCGAGAGCGTTCGAATCCGTCTCTTCCTTTAGATCGCTATACGTCTCCCCAAGCTGGGAGTGACCAACTGCCTGCGAAATGCGCTTAACCATCCCGAGGCTAGACGCCTCAACTAGCCAGTACATAAATAGTCTCACGCGCCGCTTCAGTTCATCGCGGTCCTTAACGTTTGGGTGTTGATCGATTACACGGTCAACAACTAGGTCAATTAATCCTTCTGGATCAGCTTGAAAGGTTTCAAACATCATCGAGACCGTCCGAAGTCCTAGCGAGTAGGATTCCTTTATTAGGTTGTATTTTTCTGTGCCCTTCAGCGATCCAGGGAAATTTTTCACAAGTTGCCCAAGAACTTCGAGTGTCCGGAGCGCAAGATTCATGCGTGCAGTCATTAGTAGAGCGGAATCAGTCTCTTCTGAAACATCTTCAATTTCCTCGGCTTCTTTCAGCTTCGCTGGATCGACGGGCGAGTCATCAAGGTGGCGTAACCGATCCTCCTTGAGAGCCTTGAATTCCTTGTCCTCAATCACGATTTCCTCAACGCTCTTAGAGAATCCCTTAAGAAACGTAACGTCTTCATCAAACTCTGCTTCAGGGAACTCTGAATAAATTTCTCGAGCGTGCGTAAGAATGGCATCAATTAGAAATGGGTCTTTTGATAGGTGAGTTAGGAATAGCCAGATACTTGCGTTCTCCTCTTTGTGGAGAGTAGCCAAAAGGCCGCGAACTAAATCTCTAATCTCTTCCTGCGATAGATTGTCGCGCAGGCGCCTGGCGGTAAAATAGTAAAACGACGCGGGATGCCTGAACCCATAGCACTCGTCTCTTAGATCAAATAGCCCCTTTGAAGATAACTCGTCCTTGAGGTCTTTTCTTGAGGGGTGAATTTTGTAAGTCTTGCAATACTTTTGATGGAATGCAGCCCACTCTTCATCCGAAATTCGCTTGCGCTTCTGGCTATACATCCAGAAAGCGAGTTCGCTCAGATATGTGAGTTTTAGGTCGAGGCCCCAACCAGAGGAGTTTGCTACGAGACTTTGGGTAATTAGATGTTCGTACAGGCTCCCATAAGTTCCTGCGCTGCTGTCGGGTCTCGTTACCGATTCCTGTGCTTGGATAAGGCCAAGTACGAATACCGGATATGAGGGCAAATAGCTCCTTCCTAACATTGTGTTAACAAGTTGCTCCGCGTGGTGAATTCGTTTCTCAAGCTGCTGGGGGTCTGAATCGAATTCTGAGCCGATAGAGTACCATTGCGTGATCAGTTTATGGCGAAGGAGGTGCCCGAATTGTTCGATTTCGAACTGTTCGAAATCAGAAAACAACTCTCCTGTTTCGCTGCCAGAAACTAGCTCTTCAAATTTGAGAGAATCGTCGCCAAGAATTACTACGCGATCATAGCGTTTGCAGAGCGCTTCAAGAAAGCGAATCCTGCCGCGAGAATTGAGGTTGCCGTGATCAAAGTCGTCAATGATCACCACCGACTTGTCTCGATCAAGCTGTTGGAAGGCTGGTAGTAGCGGATTCGCATACTGATTTTGAAATCGTGTCTCTACAAGTGCCTCGAGCTTCTGAATAGTTAAGTGGGGGCTCCTTATATCGGAGCCATCAAGGAAGATTGGTGTCAAATTCTTGTTGTAAAGATCTTGGAACAGCACCTTGGCGAGGGTCGTTTTGCCCGCTTGGTGACGCCCGAATAAAAACACTTTCTCTTTGGCGCCAATTGTCTTCAGGAGATCTCGCCCTTCGATGAGTGAGTTATAAACAAACTCTTTGTTGTCACTGACTGTGAATGGTCTCAGATTTGGGAAAACGTAAATGTCCAGAAGCGACAAGTCATCCTTTGCCGGGTGCTGATAGGTAGCTCCAGGATCATCAAGCCACGTAGCAAAATCTTCATCGAGGGTGAAGTCCTTCCTTCCGCTTCGCGATCCCCGTTTGTAGGCAATCCAATCCTTAGTGTGTCGGTTGGGGGTGAATCGGTCGGACTGCCACCAAAAGCTGACAGTTCTCTGTCTTTGTGTGGTGAGGTCGACGTAAACAGCGTGAAAACCAGCGCGATCAGGGTGCCCGTGCTCTTGTAGAACCGCTCCTTCCAGGTACTCGTTTACTTCACCGGTGAAGGAGTATTTCTGGTAATGGTCAGGCTCATGTTCGTGTCCCGTCAATATGAGGTCTGATGTCTCTTCAATTGCAGCCCGAAAGCGGCGGTAAGAGGCGGCGGGTAGCCAGTTGTAGGGGTGATGAAATATAGAAACTACGAAATCATTATTCTTAGCCCAATCGTCACTCTTGAGAACCGATTCAGGAAAGTGAAGGCCGCCCTGCTGCTCACGCAATACTGACATCCATGCCGTGTTAAAGCACCTAAACTGAATCCTGGCATTTGGGCCTTCCATGTTGTATTCCCAATGGAGAGGGCTGAAGCTTGTGTCCGGAGTACCAGTTGGAAATGAGTCTCGAAAGCTGAAAAACGGTTTCTGTGGCTCACAGCAGCATTGAATCATTCCGTCATCTGGTATTTTTCCGCCTCGGATGCCTTCAATCACGATATCGCGTACAGACTGGTTCATTGAAAAATCACAGTCATGATTACCGGGCACGAAAGCAAACCTTAACCCCTCCAATCGTAGTTTTGCACAAAGTTCTGTTCTCAAGGACTCCAACAGATCGGCTGCGATATTGTACTGAGATTCCGTGCCAGAGTAGGTCACATCCCCGGAAATTACGACAATTGCTGCATCAAGAGCGATCTCCTCGTTCTGCAGTGCTGTCGGGATTAGCGGTATCTTGTTGACGCAGGAGTTTTCAGAGTCCTGCAGGTGGATATCACTTAAGTGGAGAATGAGAAGCTTCATTGAATCGGAGGATCGTGGTTATCTTTGTCAATTTCCTTTACACGTGTCCTCGCGGTCATCAGTTCGTGAAGGAGGGTGCGGAAGAAATCTGGTCGGAGTTGACGAGGAAGATCATTCGACAACCCCTTTACTGAGAAGCCTGTCCCGAACTCCTCAACCAATTGTCGCGACAGTGTGGCGACAATTTCATTGCCATATTCAGCGCGTTGATTTCCAGGGACTTTCGCCTTAATCCGCTTGCCGATGCGCCAGTAGAGCAGAGTCATCCCTTGATTGACGACCCGCGCCACGCCTTCACGGGTTTGCGCGATCATGGAGCGGACGTCGGCGATGAGGCCGGCATCGCTCTGGATGATCTGGAGGTCGTCGTTTTCGCTCATGACTGAATCTGTCCGGTAAGTGCCGTTTGCGCTGTCAAGGATTCCTTGACAGTTGGATTGGAAATCGGATCTGCGTTCATCTGCGAAATCTGCGGTTAAACTCCCAGGTGTTTGAGGGTTTTCCGAAGAGCCTTGGCGGTCTCCTTGGCTTCGGCCTCGATGGCATCGAGCTCATCCTGCCCTGCGGGCACGCTCTGCAGATTGCCCTCGGGGTTGGGTGAGGCGCTATCGCGCCGGGCAGTGGCGACGATTTCCCCGATGGGCCGGTAGGTTTCGGAGTCGCCGGCGTGGATGCCGCGGCTAGGGGAGACGTTGTACTTCTGCAGGGCGGTCTGTTGTGCTCCGCTCCTTTCGGCGCGTCCTTGGCCCCCCGGATCGAGCAGGCGGCGTCCCAGATCCAGGATTCGAGGGATTTCGAAGGGGGATCGGCGTTGGCGGCTTTCTTTGTCCGGGTTGCTTTCTTCTTGGCCATGCGTGGTGGGATTTTCCCATCGGGCGTGGCCGAGCCTCCATCCATCCGTCGAGCGGTTCCGCCACACCAGTCGGGAGTATTGGCGGGTTGTCAGGCATTGGCAAGCAGGGTGAGGGGCGTTCGCGGGGTCACGGCGGAGGCGGAGCTCCGCCCTCCAGGGGGAAAGCTGGGCGAGGTGCCCTTGCCGCGGCTATCCCGTTCCGGTCGCGCAGGTACGGAAGCCGGTGAAGACGTCGTTGCGGTCGGGGTAGTAGGCCTGGCGGTAGGTGTTGCGGATCAGGCTCGATGACGTGGCGCAGCAGCCGCCGCGGGCGACCTTGTGGTCGCCGAATTGGAGCGTGGACATGTAGGGGTACATGTCGACTTTGAACCCGTCGTAGGGGAGGAACTGCGAGCTCGTCCACTCCCAGGCGGTGCCGAGCATCTGCAGGCAGCCGAAGGGCGAGGCGCCGTCGGGGTAGGCGGTGACGGGTTGTCTGGCGAACTGGACGCTGTCGAGGTCGGCGAGGTCGGGGGCCGGTGGGGTGTCGCCCCAGGGGAAGCGGCGGCCTTCGGGGCCGCGGGCGGCGGCCTCCCACTCGTACTCGGTGGGGAGGCGGCGACCGGCCCAGCGGGCGAAGGCCTCGGCCTCCCAGTAGCTGACATGGAGGACGGGGGCGGCGGGGTCGAGCGGCGACCAGCGGTCGAAGCGGCGGGCGGACCACGAGCCGTCGGGCTCGCGGCGCCAATAGGCCGGGTGCCCGGCGTTCGTCGCCCGCAGCCAGCGGCGCCCGCCGTGGCTCCAAGCCTCCGGCTCCGAATACATTTCGGCTTCGACGAAGGCGAGGAACTCGCCGTTGCTGACGAGCGTTTTGGAAATGGAATAGGGTTCCAATTTGATCTCGAAGCCGGGTTTCTCGTTGTCGAAGGCGAAGTCGGTGGTGGCGAAGTGCTCGCTGTCGCCGGGCATGCCGATGGGGTAGCGACCGCCGGGGATTCGGGCGTCACCGAGAGGCGGCGCGGCGTCGCCCGCGGGAGCCGTTTTGACATCGTCGGCGGCGGTGGGCGGGGCGGGGTAGCCGAGCGTCTGGCGGCACCACGTGAGCGACTCGTAGTGCATGTGCTGGTGGAAGAGCATGTACTTGTAGAGGTAGTGCTCGCGGGGCGTCAGCTCGCGGCCGGCGATGCGCTCGCGGACGGCGGCGACCGTGCGCCGGTAGTAGTCGAAGGTGGCCTCCTTGTCGGGGACGACGCCCGGCTCCCAGCGCTCGCGGTGGTGGATGACGAAGGAATCCCAGATGTCGTCGTAGCCGGGCATCCCCGGCTGGTCGCCGTCGAGGGGGCGGAGGATGAAGAACTCGTAGAAGAAGGCGGTGTGGCCGAGCTCCCAGACGGGCGGGTTGATGCCGGCCTCGTAGGGCACGGCGAGCTGGGCGTCGTCGAGGGACTCGAACAGGGCGAGGGTGCGCGCGTGGGTGTCGTCGAGCGCGGCGAGGAGATCGGTTTTGGTGTTCATCGGCTTGCTAGGGAATCGAGGAGGGCGGCCCAGGCGGCGCGTTCCGTTTCGGGGGCGAAGCGCGGGGCGAGCGCGGCGGCGGCGCGGGCGAGGTCGCTGCGGAAGCCGGGGTCGGATTCGAGCGCGCGCATGAGGCCGGCGAGCGCGGCGGCGTCCCCGACCGGGAACAGCCCGGGGTAGGTGTCGCCGACGAGGCCGGTGACGCCGTCGATGCGGGTCGCGAGCACCGGCGTGCCGGCGGCGATGGACTCGCCGACGACGCGGGCGCCGCCCTCGGCGTGCGAGGAGACGACGGTGGCCTGGCAGCGGGCGAAGAGGGCGGCGAGTTCGGCGTCGGGCAGCTCGCCGAGGTAGCGGTAGCGGGGGTTCTCGCGGCCCTCGCGGGCGACGGCGAGTTCGAACTCCGGCTCGAGGATCGCCCCGGCATGCTCGATCTGGATCTTTGATTCGGGAGGGAGCCGTCGCGAGGCTTCGGCGGCGAGCATGGGGTCTTTGACGGCGCGCAGGTGGCCGACGACGCCGATCCGGAAGGGGGCGGTGTCCCGCTCGGGTGGGGGCGCAGGCGGTCCGGGCGCCGCTTGCACGATGACGTGGACTTTGTCGCGAAGGTCGGCGGGCAGCGCGGCGGCGGCTTTGTCCTGCAGCCCGACGAGGGCGTCGGCGAGGCGCATGGAGGCCAGCCCCGTCCCGCTCGGGGCGGGATAGATGTCGGTCCCGGTCAGGGCGACGACGACCTTCGCGGCCGGGTTCGCGGCGCGGAAGGCGCGGCCGGCGGCGGCGCTCTTCTCGGCATGCAGGGCGACGAGGAGGTCGGCGTCCGGCGTGGGTTCAGGCCGGTCGGAGTCGAGGGGGAAGATCTCGTGGCCGAGGGACGAAAGGATCGCCGCCCAAGCGCGGGCGGTCATCTGGTTGCCGGTCTGGATCGCGCCGATCTTCGGGCTGGCGATGAGGATACGCATGGGGTGCGTAGGAGGATAGCAGCGCCAAGGGAGGGCGTCCTGCTGCAATCTCGCGGTCGCGACGCCATCGTGTCCGCCCGCGAGCGGGGCGTCGCGATCCGGTTGCGCGCGGCGGGAGGGGCGGGGTAGGCTCCCGGGCGTGAAACGGTTTCCCATCGGCGCGCTTCTGGGTGCTCTGTCTTGTGCTTCGCCCCCCGCCCCGGCGGAGGTGGCGGAGGTGGAGAGCCACTGGGCGTTTCAAGCGGTGGTGAGGCCGGCCGTGCCGGAGGCCGGGGATTGGGGCGCCGGGGAGGTCGATGCCTTCATCGCTGCGGCGCAGCGCGGTCGCGGCCTGAGCGCCTCGCCGCGCGCGGACCGGCGGACGTTGATCCGGCGGCTGTATCTGGTGTTGCACGGGATGCCGCCGACGCCCGAGGAGGTCGAGGCCTTCGTCGCGGATCGCGGGCCGGGCGCCTGGGGGCGCTTGGTGGAGCGCGCCCTGGCCAGCCCGCGCTACGGTGAGCGCTTCGCGCGGCACTGGTTGGACATCGTGCGCTTCGCCGAGAGCAACGGCTTCGAGACCAACCGCGAACGGCCCAACGCCTACCGCTATCGCGATTATGTCATCGCGGCGTTCAACGGAGACAAACCCTACGATCAGTTTATCAAAGAGCAGCTGGCCGGCGACGCGAGCGGTGCCGACGTGGCCACCGGCTTCCTGGTCGCGGGCCCCTACGACATCGTCAAGAGCCCCGACCCAAACCTGACGCTCATGCAGCGCCAGGACGAGCTCGCGGACATGGTCAATGCGTCCGGGACGACCTTCCTTGGGATAACGTTAGGATGCGCGAGGTGCCACGATCACAAATTCGACCCCGTTTCGCAGCGCGACTACTACGCCCTGCAGGCGGTGTTCGCGGGGGTGAGCTACGGCGACCGGCCGGTGCGGCGGGAGCCGGGCGAGGCGGGGCGGCGGCGGCTGGCGGAGCTGAAGGCAGACCTGGCGGCGGCGGAGGCTGAGCTGGTGGCACTGCGGGAACGGGCGGCTGTCGCGACCGGAGAGAAGGGGCTGCGCGAGCCGGTGAGCCCGACTTTCAACCGCGATCGGTTCCCGCCCGCGGCGGCGCGGTTTCTGCGCTTCACCGTCGGGGCCACGAATGGCGGCGAGCCCTGCCTCGACGAGCTGGTGGCGCTGCGCCCCGATGGTTCTAACGCCTCGCTAGGCGCGAAGCCGAGCTCTTCCGGCGATCTGCGCGGCTACGCGATCCACAAGCTGGCGCACATCAACGACGGGCAGTTCGGCAACGCGCGGAGCTGGATCTCGGACACCGCCGGCGCGGGCTGGGTGCAGTTGGAGTTCGCGGAGGCCGAGGAGATCGCCGGAGTCGAGTGGGCGCGCGACCGCGAGGGGCGCTTCGCGGACCGGCTGGCGACCGTGTACCGGATCGAGGTGTCAGCCGACGGCGTGGAGTGGCGCGAGGTGGCGAGTTCGGGTGACCGGGTGCCGTTCGGTGCTGAGGCGGCGCCGGACGCCTTTGTCGCGCAGCTGCCGGCAGACGAGGCCGAGCGGGCGGGGGCATTGCTCGCGGAGGTCGGTTCGGCGCGCGCGGAAGTGGCGGCGCTGGAGGAGGGGCAGCCGGCCTGGGTGGGGAATTTCTCGCAGCCCGGCGCGACGCATGTGCTCTATCGCGGCGACCCGATGGCGCCGCGGGAGGAGGTGGGGCCGGATGCGATCGCGGCGCTCGGGGGGCTCGGTTTGGAGAGCGGAGCGGCGGAGCAGCGGCGGCGGCTGGCGCTGGCGGAGTGGATCGCGAGCGCGGAGAACCCGCTCACCGCGCGGGTGATGGCGAACCGCGTCTGGGGCTTCGTGTTCGGGGCGGGCATCGTCGAGACGCCCAGCGACTTCGGCGGCAACGGCGTGCCGCCGACGCATCCGGAACTGCTCGACTGGCTCGCCGCGGAGTTGGTCGATTCCGGCTGGTCGGTGAAGCATCTGGTGCGGCTGATGGTCGAGTCCGAGACCTTTCAGCAACGGGCCGTCGCGCGCCCGGACATGGCGGCGTCCGACGCCGGGGCGCGCTTCCTCTGGCGGTTCCCGCCGCGCCGGCTCGAGGCCGAGGCGATCCGCGACTCGGTGCTCGCCGCCGCCGGGACGCTCGACCTGCGCATGGGCGGGCCCGGGTTCTATCTGCTCGATGTCGACCGCGAGAACGTCGTTCACTATCATCCGAAGGAGGAGACCGGGCCGGCCGAGTGGCGGCGCATGATCTACCTGTTCAAGGTGCGGCAGGAACAGGACGCGGTGTTCGGGGCATTCGACTGCCCGGACGGCGGCCAGGCGATCCCGGCGCGTTCGCGCTCGACCACGCCGCTGCAGGCGCTGAACCTGTTCAACAGCCGCTTCACGCTCGACCAGGCGGAGCGCTTCGCCAGCCGGCTCGGCGAGGAGGCGGGCGGGGCGGTTCAGGCGCAGGTCGCGCGCGCCTTCGCGCTGCTCTACGGGCGCCCGCCGGACGCGGCGGAGCTGGCGGACGCCGAGCAGTTCGTCGCGACCCATGGCCTCGCCGCCTTCTGCCGGGCGATGTTCAATACGAACGAATTCCTGTTTGTGCCGTGAGCGATTGCGGGAGGGTAGCTGCGCATCCAGTGACGACAGACAAAGAAATCTACCGACTGTTCAACGCGTGGCCGGAGGCCGTGTTCATGCTGGCCGGACTCGATCCACCGGCGGGGGCGAAGATGGAATCGGTGTCGGTCAAGGCGCTGCAGAGGACGATGGACGGCCTGGTGCGCTCGTCTGATCCGGGGGAGCCGCTGACGGTGGTGGAGGTGCAGTTCCAACGCGACGAGGCGATCTACACGCGGCTGGTGGTCGAGATGGCGTTGGTGCAGGAGGAGAGCGGCTTCGGCCCGGTGCGCGGGGTGGTCTTCTTTGCGAAGCGGAGCCTGGATCCGGGCACGGAGCCGTGGGCATCGGTGGTGCGGTCGGTGGTGCTGGAAGAGGCGCTGCCGAAGCTGGAGGGAGTCGAACCCGCGCGTCCGCTGGTAGCGGCCTTCGCGCCGGTGTTCGAGGAGGATGGGGCGGAGCTTGAAAAGCGCGCCGCCGGACTCTATCGTCAAATCACTGCTGGGGATCTGCCGCATGAGCGCATCGACGCCCTGACGCAGGTTTTCGTCAGTTGGCTCACCGAGCGCTTCCGAGATCGAACTCAAAAAGAAATCGCCATGATCCTCGACCTACCCAGCATCTTGGAGACCCGTGCCGGACGCGAAATCTATGAGGAGGGCATCGAGCAGGGCATCGAGCGCGGCATCGAGCGCGGCCTGGTCGCCATCGCGCGGCGCAAATTTGGCGATCTTGATATGGGGATCGTGAGCCGGATCGAGGCGCTGAACGCGGAGGCGGCGGAGGCGTTGTTGCTCGATCTGCTTGAGATGAAGAGCCTGGCGGAGTTTCGCGAGCGTTTGGGCTGCGCTTCATCGCAGTAGCCGAAACCTGTATCGGGGCCGATCCGGCGGCGATGCTCGACAAGGCCCAGCTCCTCGACCGGCGCCACTTCCTCACCGGGGGCGTGGGTGGTTTTGGCGCCGTGGCGCTGGCGTCGCTCTTGAACTCCGAGGGCCTGTTGGCGGCGGCGCGCGTCCGCGAGAGCGCGCCGGGGAAGGCCCCGCTGCGGCCGGAGGTCGACCCGGCCAACCCGAACGCCCCGCGCCGGCCGCACTTCCCCGCGCGCGCCACGCAGGTGCTGCAGATCTTCTGCTCCGGCGCGATCAGCCAAGTCGACACCTTCGACCACAAGCCGGAGCTCGCACGCCGTCACGGCGAGCCGATGCCCGGCGGCGACAAGCTCATCACCTTCCAAGGCGAGCAGGGGGCGCTGACGCGGAGCCCGTGGGAGTTCAAACCGCGCGGGAGCTGCGGCAAGATGGTATCGGAACTGGTGCCGGAGATCGGCGCGCTGGCCGACGATCTCTGCTTCATCCACTCGCTGACCGGGAAGACCAACACCCACGGCCCCGGGGAGAACTTCATGTGTACCGGGTTCACGCTCGACGGCTTCCCCAGCGCCGGCGCGTGGACCACCTACGCGCTCGGCAGCGAGGCCGAGGACCTGCCCGCCTATGTGGCGATCCCCGATGTGCGCGGCACCCCGCAATCGAGCGTCAACTGTTGGGGGCCGGGGTTCCTGCCGGCCGCGTTTCAAGGCACCGACTTCAACGCCGCCAAGCCGGTGCGCAATCTCGCCCGGCCCGACGGCTTGGACGCCAGCGCGGACGCCGCGGCGCGCGCCTTCCTCGAGCGGCAGAACCGGCGCCACCTCGAGCGCTTCCCCGGCGACAGCGAGCTCGCCGCGCGGATCTCCAGCTACGAGCTGGCGGCCAAGATGCAGCTCAGCGTCCCCGGGGTCACCGACCTCTCCTCGGAGCCGGCGCAGGTGTTGCGCGACTACGGCGCGGACGAGTCGGGGAACCGCATCAAAGACCTGCGAGCCGCCTACGGGCGCAACTGCATCCTCGCGCGGCGGCTCCTCGAGCGCGGCGTCCGCTTCGTGCAACTCTTCAACGGCGCTTACCAGACCGGCGGCGAGGGCGTCTCGAACTGGGACGGGCACAAGAAGATCGCCGAGCAGTACGCCGTGCACGGGCCGGTGCTCGACCGCCCGACCGCGGCGCTGCTGCGCGATCTGAAGGCACGCGGGCTGCTCGAGAACACGCTCGTGCTGTTCAACACCGAGTTCGGGCGCATGCCGACCTTCCAGAAGGGCGCGAGCGGCCGCGACCACAACCCCGACGGGTTCACCGCGTGGATGGCCGGCGCCGGGGTGAAGGCTCCGTTCACCTTCGGCGCCACCGACGACTTCGGGTATCGGGCGGTCGAGGACGTCTGCTCGGTGTACGATTTCTACGCCACCGTGTTGCACCTGCTCGGGCTCGACCACGAGCGGCTCAGCTACTACCACAACGGCATCGAGCGCCGGCTGACCGACGTGCACGGCCGCGTGTTGGGCGAGGTGTTGGCTTGAACGGCGCCCCGGAAACACTACAATAGAGGGATGTTCACCTTCAAAGGCGGCCGGATCCGCAACTGCGACGGCGTATCGCGCCGCAGCTTCGTCAAAGCGGGTGCGCTCGGGCTCGGCGGATTTTGCCTGCCCGACCTGCTGCGCGCCGAGTCCGCCGCCGGCGGGTCGTCGCGCAAGGCCATCATCCATATCCACCTCGACGGCGGCCCGCCGCAGATGGACTTGATCGATCCCAAGCCCGAGGCGCCGGCAGAGCTGCGAAGTCCGTTCGTTCCGATTGCCACCTCTGTTCCCGGATTGCAGCTCAGTGAGTTGATGCCTCAATGCGCGAAAATCGCC
>JAUIGD010000108.1 GCA_030430255.1 Verrucomicrobiia bacterium | reverse complement strand
CCGTCGATCAAGGCCACGGCCGCTTGGTCGTCGAACTTTTCCCGGGATCGGGCGTTGAACGCACCGGTGGTGATGAACGCGCCGCGGGCGATGCCGCGCGCGGCGAGGACGCCGTGGAATTCGCGCACCGCCTTCACTTCGACCGGGCTCTTCTGGCGTTTGCACTGGACGGCGAAAGGGGGGGCGTCGGGAGGGCTGCAGACGAGGTCGAGGCCGCCGTCGGCCCCGTTGCCGGTGTCCTCGACCTCATGGCCGCAAGCTTTGAAGATCTCGGCGCAGAGCAGCTCGAAGCCGCGCCAGTCCATGCGTTGGAGGAGCTCGAGCTCCCAGGTGTCGGTGGTGGATTGCATCGGGTGTTGTGGTCTGATGTTGATCTAGCGGGTGTGGGGAGAGTCCGTGGAGCGCGCAAGCCTCCGGCTAGGTCGCGGCCGGGACCGCGCCGCTCGGCAGTGCGAGCGCTCCGTTCAGGCCGGCGGCGAGGCCGGGGGCGTTCTCGGGATCGAATAGGGTCAGGTGGGTGCCCGGCACCGTGAGGACGTCGCTGCCGCCCTCGGCCAGCCCTTCCCATCCTAGCAATTCCGTGTAAGCAAACTTGTCGTCAGGAACCTCCGCCTTGAAGAGCGTCAGCGCGCCGGGGAACGGGGCGGGCTCGTACTTGGCCATCAGGCGGGTGGAGATCTCGTTGACCTGGGTGCGCCGCAGTTCTTCGTCCGCGGCGGCGATCTGCTGCCCGAGGAGCTCGCGCGCCTTGGCGTGGGTCTGATTGCGGCGCCGGCGTTCGGCGAGCCCGTCGGCGACCCGTCCGCCGAGCGCCCCGAGCTTGCCGACGATGCCCCCGCCGGCGCCGCGCCAGTTCTGCGCGAGGCGTTCTGCGACCGAGTAGGGGCGTGGGTCGACAGCGGGGTTGCAGGCGTCGAACAGACCGAGGAAGCCGACCTCGTGGCCGGCGGCCTGCAGCTGGCGGGCCATCTCGAACGCGACGGCGCCGCCGAACGAGTATCCAGCGAGGCGCACCGGGCCGCGGCCGTCGGCGATGGGGAGGATCGCGCTGATGTAGTCGCGGGCGACGGACTCGAGGTCGGCCGGGATCGGCTCCAGGGTCGCCGAGCGGAGCAGCGGGGACTCGATCGCGTAGAGCGGGATGTCGGGCGCGAGGTGCGGGATCAGCTCGCGGTAGAAGAGGGCGCCGCCGTCGCCGCCGTGGATGGCGAACAGCGGGGCGGAGCGCGGGTCGCCCGGTTGCAGCGCGAAGACGTGCGGCCGGCCGCCTCCGGAGGGGCTCCCGTCAGCGGATCGGAGCGTCGCCGCCAGGGCGCGGACGGTCGGTGCCTCGGCGAGGATCCCGAGCGGGAGGCGTGCTCCGAATGCGTCCCCGACCCGGGTGAGGAGCCGGAGGCCGAGCAGGGAGTGGCCGCCGAGCGCGAAGAAGTCGTCGTCGACCCCCGGTTCGGCGTCTGGGAACAGGTCGCGCCATATCTGCAGTATCTGCCTCTCCATGCCGTCCTCCGCCGGGGCGGGCTGCGCCGATTCGCGGTGGGCGTGGCGCTCCGGTTGGGGCAGGGCTCTGTAGTCGATCTTGCCGCTCGGGTTGAGCGGCAGCGCGTCGACGACGGTGAAGGAGGACGGGACGAGGTAGGCGGGCAAAGACTCGCCCAGCCCGACGCGCAGATCGTCCGCGGAGACCGCGCCGTTCTGGGGGACGACGAAGGCGGCGAGGGCCTTGTCTTCAGCGCCATCGCCACAGACGGTGACGGCGCAGCGCGAGACGCCGGGCAAAGACGCGACGGCGGACTCCACCTCGGCCCGTTCGACGCGGAAGCCGCGTACTTTGACCTGTCCGTCGCGGCGCCCGAGGAACTCGACGCTCCCGTCAGCGCGGAAGCGGCAGAGGTCGCCGGTGCGGTAGAGGCGCCCGAGTTCGCGGTGGTCGACGAAGGATTCGGCGGTGCGTGCGGGGTCGCCGAAGTAGCCGAGGGCGAGTCCCGCGCCTCCCGCGAACAGCTCGCCTGCGACCCCCGGCGGGACGGGGCGCTGATCGGCGTCGAGGATGTAGATGCTGGTGCCGTGGATCGGGCGGCCGATCGGCAGCGGCGCCGCGCGCCCGAGGTCGGCCGCGGTCACGGTGTGGCAGGTGGTGAAGGTGGTGTTCTCGGTCGGGCCGTAGCCGTTGATCAGCCGCAGTCCCGGTGCCGCCTCAAGGGTCTTCGCGACGTGCGGCGCCGAGAGGACATCGCCGCCCGCGAGCAACTGTTTGAGCTTGGCGAGGGCGGGGAGCTGCTCGTCGGCCATCAGCTGGAACAGGCCGGCGGTGAGCCAGAGCGTGGTCACGCCGTGGCGCTCGATCGCCGTGGCGATGTCGCGCGGCGAGGGGGTGCCGGGGGGGAGCAGGGCGAGCGTGCCTCCGTTGAGGAGCGGCGCCCAGATCTCGAAGGTCGAGGCGTCGAACGACAGCGCGGCGGAGGCGAGAAACACCTGTTCTGGCCCGAGGTCGGCGTAGTCGGCGCCCTTCACCAAGCGGGTCACCCCGCGGTGCGGGACCGAGACGGCCTTCGGCTCGCCGGTGGAGCCGGAGGTGAAAATGAGGTAGGCGAGGTCCTCGGGCGTGCCCCCGTGGACGGTGAACGGCAGTTCCGGCGGGGCGAAGAACTCCGCTTTGTCGGCGACCAATTTCGCGGTTGTCGCCGGCAGTGCAGGCAGCCGGGGGGCGAGCCCCGAGGTGGTGACGACGGCGTTCACCTGCGCCTTCTCCAGCATCAGGGCGATGCGTGCCTGCGGGTAGCCGGGGTCGATCGGGACGTAGGCGGCGCCGGTTTTCAGGATGCCGAGCAATGTCAGAATCAGGCCGGGTGAGCGGTCGAGGAAGACGGCGACCCGGTGGCCCGGCGCGACACCCGCCTCGACCAGGCGGCCGGCGACGCCTTCGGATAGAGCGTCGGCCTCGCGGTAGCTCATCTGGCCGTCGTCGGCGACCAGCATCGGCGCGTCGGGGCGGGCGGCGACCTGCTCGGCGAACAGCGCCTGGACGGTCGCCGTCGGTGCCGAGCCGCGGAGGGCGCCCGACCACGATTCCAACACGGTCCTCTCCAGTTCCGGGCTCATCAGCGGCAGGGCCGCGATCGGTTTCTCCGGGGCTGCGGCCGCGGCGGCCAGCAGGGTATGGAGGTGCCCGGTCCAGCGGCGCATCGTCGCCGCGTCCCAGAGGTCGGTGTTGTAGTTCCAACGCACCTCTAGACCGCGTTCCGATTCGATCAGGTTGGCGAACAGCAGCGGGTTGAGGAACTGGCGCCCGCCCTCCGCGACCTCGGTCTCCAGCCCGTCGAAGCGCACCCCTTCACCCATCCGTTCGAGGTTGAGCACGAAATCGGCGCGCGGCGCGCGGCCGGTGCCGGCGAGGTCGCGGGTCAGCTCGCCGTAGGCGTAGGTGGCGTGTTCGCGGGCGTCGGCGACGGCGGCCTGAGCCCAGGCGAGATGGTCGGCGAAGGTCGCCCCCTCGGCGGCCTCGCTGCGCAGGGGGAGGAAATCGACACAGTGCCCGACGAGGGAGGCCCAGCGGTCGCCGCCTTGCCCGGCCACCGGGATGCCCAGCGTCAGCTCGCGGTCGCCCGAGAGCCGGTGTAGCAGGGCGGTGAAGCCCGCCACCAGCGTGGCGAAGAGCGTCGCGCCGTGTGCGGCACCGGCTTGGCGAAGCGCATCGACCAGCGGCCGTTCGAACGTCGCGAGTTCGACGCCGGCGCGGCGTGAGACATGGTCATGGCGCGGCCGGTCGGTCGGGATCCCCGACTCCTCGACCGCGCCTTCATGCTTTCCCAGCCAGTAGCGTTTCGCTTCCGCGTGGCCTGCGGAGAGCCGTTCCCGGGCGCGGGCGAGCGCGTAGTCGGCGAACTCCGGGGCGGGCTCGAGCTCGGCGCCGGCGCCGGAGTAGAGCTGGCCGAGCTCCTCGATGAGGACGTTGAAGGACCAGCCGTCGCAGGCGATGTGGTGGGCGGTGAGCAGGAGCAGGTGCTCGGCCTCGCCCGTCTTCAGGAGCCGGGCGCGGAACAGCGGGCCGTGCTCGAGGTCGAACGGTTCGCTCGCCTCGCGTTCGGAGGCGGCTTCGATGGCGACGGCGCGTTGGTCTTCGGCGAGGGCGCTCAGGTCCTCGACGGGGAGCTCGATGGCTTCCGGCGGGGCGATGGAGAACTCCTCGCCGGCGCCGGGGTAGCGGGAGCGGAGGGCGTCGTGGCGGGCGACCAGGGCGGAGAGGGCTTCGGCGAGCGGGGCGTGCAGGAGATCGCCCCTGAAGCGGAGGGCAGCGGTCTCGTTGAACGCGCAGGAAGCCTCCGGGCCGGTGCGCGCCGCGAGGAGGATCTCGCGCTGCGCTTCGGTGATCGGGAAGCGCTCCCTCCCGGGGGCTGGCGCTGCGGCGCTGCCGCCCGCGTCCGCGATGCGCCGCGTCGGCCCGGCGGGCGAGCTCTGGCCCGTGCCGGGGGCGGTTTTCGGCCCGGCGAAGAAGCCCGCCTCCTGCATCTCGGCGGCGGCGTCTCGGAAGGCGGCGATCGCGTAGTCGATATCCTCGTCGCTGTGGGCGATGGTGAGGTAGGAGGGGAAGCTCTCCAGCAGGAAGACGCCGCGCTCGCGGAGGGCGTAGAAGAGGAGGTTCGCGTGTTTCTCCTGTTCGCCGACGCGGACGAACATCTGCGAGCCGAAGTTCGGCACCCGCACGGGGATGTCATGTTCGGCGAAGAAGCGGTCGACGGTGCCTGCGAGGCGGTCGCCCTTGGCGCGCAGGTTCTCCCATAGCGATGGCTCGGCCCGGTCGAAGAACTCGAGCGTCGCCTTCGCGGCGGCCATCGCGAGCGGGTGGCGGACGAAGGTGCCGGCGAAGAAGGTGACGGGGCGGTCGGGGAAGGAGTCGTCGCCATACTGCCAGAAGCCGCCGTCGAAGGTGTCCATGTACTCGGCCTTGCCGGCGACGACGCCGATGGGCATGCCGCCGCCGATCACCTTGCCGTAGGTGGCGAGGTCGGCGTCGACGCCATACCAGGCTTGGGCGCCGCCCGGTCCGGTCCGGAACCCCGTGATGACCTCATCGAAGACGAGCAGCGTCCCGGAGCGCGCGGTGATATCGCGCAGCGCGTGTAGGAACTCGCGCGGCTGAAACTCCGGGCGGCGGCTCTGGACGGGCTCGACGAGCACGGCGGCGAGCTGGTCGGCATGGGTGCGGATCGCCTCCAGCGCCTCGTCGGTCCCATAGGGGAGGACGAGGATGTCCTCGACGGCGCGGCGCGGGATGCCGGGCGCGGAGGGCATCGACCGTGCGCCCGCGCTGCGCACGAGCACTTCGTCGAAGTTGCCGTGGTAGTCGCGCGTGAAGAGGGCGATCTTGTCGCGACCGGTGACGGTGCGGGCGAGGCGCATCGCGGCCTGGACGGCCTCCGATCCGGTGCAGACGAACGAGGCGCGCTCGTTGCCAGTGAGGCGGCAGAACCGCTCGGAGACCTCGCCGGCGATCGCCGACTGCGGGCCGACCTCGTAGCCTCGCTCGAGTTGGGCGCGGACGGCGTCGACGACGAAGTCGGGCGAGTGGCCGAGGAACCCGGGGCCGAAGCCATTGAGGAGGTCGATGTATTCGTTCCCGTCGATGTCGAGCAGGCGGGAGCCCTCGGAGCGATCGGTGGCGATCTGGTAGCACATCTCCTTCCACAGGCGGTTGAAGCCCGAGGCGGTGCGCGGGTCGGCGTAGGTGCGCCGGTGGCGTTGGGTGAGCTCCTTCGAGCGGGCGGTCTTGCGCGTGTAGCGGGCGACGAGGGCGTCGATGTAGCGCCGCTGGGGGGCGCTCAGGGAGGTGTCGAGCGAGCGGTCGATGGTGAGGCCGGCGGCGGGAGGCGGTGCTGCTGCTGCTGCTGGTGCAGCTGGTGCAGCTGGTGCTGCTGCTGCTGCTGGTGCAGCGGCAGGTGCAGCGGGTGCAGCGGGTGCAGCGGGTGCAGCGGGTGCAGCGGGTGCTGCGGCAGGTTTTGGAGCCGGTGTTGGTGCTGCCGCCGGTGCGGTCGTCCCGCTGAGAGCGGCAACGGTTTGGGTCAACGTTTGAACCTGTTGGGCGAGGGCGGCGATCTGGCCGCCGGTGGGGTCGAAGCCGGGGGGCATCATGATGCCCATGCCCGGCCAGGGCACCGGGGGGTAGGGCGTGTTCTGGGTGGGCGGGGCGCCAGTGGGCGAAGGGAAGCCGGTGGGGGGCGCTGGGGTGGCGGAGGGGGTGGCGGTTGGCGCCGCTAGGGGCGGAGGGGTTGCCCCCGCGGCGGCGAACGTTGCAGGATCGACCCGGGCTGCGAGGTGGGCGGCGACAGCGGCGATGTTCGGGTGGGTATCGAGCAGTTCGCGGAGGCCGACTTTGACACCGAAGGCGCGCTCGAAGGCCGTGCCGACTTGGGTGAGGAGCAGCGAGTCAAAGCCCAGCTCGAGGAAGCTCGCGTGGCGGTCTAGGGCATCGGGGGCGAAACCCGAGAGTTCGGCGAGTTCCTCGCGGATGCAGGACTCCAGTTGTTCGGTGAGATCAGCTTGGGTGGCCATGATCGGTGGTGTCGGCTCAGGTGTTGCTACAGGGGGCGCGTTGATCGGTCTTTCCGGGACGGGCGTCGGCGGCGGGTTGACCGTCCCGGCGGCCGGTCGCGGTTCGCGCCAGAAGCGTTTGCGCTCGAACGGGTAGGTGGGGAGCGGGACGCGGCCGCGCTTCTCGTAGGTGTAGTAGGCGTCCCAATCGACCGGCACGCCGCAGGCCCAGAGTCCCCCCAGCGCTTCGAGCAAGGCTTCGGCGTCTCCGGTGTCCGAGGCGGCGTGGGCGGACGACGCGAACACGGTGCGCGGGGCGGAGCGGTCGGGGTTCCCGCGGGCGAGGGTCGCCAAGGTGTTGCCGGGCCCGACTTCGAGGAGCGCGCTGTCGGGCAGGGACCAGAGGTGCTCGAGCGCGGCGTGGAAGCGGACGGGGTTGCGGAGGTGGCGCGCCCAGTAGGCCGGGTCGGTGGCTTCGGCTTCGCCGAGTGGCGCGCCGGTGACGGTGGAGAAGATCGGGATCTGCGGGGCGGCGAGCGAGAGGCCCTCGATGACCGCCTCGAAGGGGGCGATGACGGGGTCCATCATCGACGAGTGGAAGGCGTGCGAGGTGTGGAGGGGCTTGGTGGCGATGCCCGCGGCGTCGAGCCGCTTGGCGAGCGCCTCGAGGGCGGGGTGCGGGCCGGCTGCGACGCAGAGTTCGGCACCGTTGACGGCGGCCAGCTCGGCACCGTCCCCGAGGTGGGGGAGCAGGGCTGCTTCCGAGCAGCGCACCGAGAGCATGCCGCCGGCCGGCAATTGCCCCATCAGGCGGCCGCGGGCGGCGAGGATCTCGAGGCCGTCCTCGAGCGAGAACACCCCGGCGACGCAGGCGGCGGCGAACTCGCCGACGCTGTGCCCGACCATGAGCGAGGGCTCGACGCCCCAGCTCTGCCAGAGCCGGGCGAGGCCGGTCTCGATGACGAAGATGGCCGGCTGGGCGACCACGGTCTGTTTGAGGGCGTCGGCCGCCGACCCCGGGTCGGTCTCCGGCGGCGGGAAGAGCACGTCGCGGATATCGCGGCCGACCTTCGGCTTGAGCAACTCCGCGCAGGTGTTGATGTGCTCCCGGAAGAGCGGTTCCGCCGCGTAGATCTCGCGCGCCATGTTCACCTTTTGAGCACCTTGGCCCGGGAACAGGAAGGCCACGGACGGCTCCGAAGCCGGGGCGACGAAGGTGCGGCTCCCGCCCTCCAGCTTCTCTGCGGCGGACGCGGCGTCGGGGGCGACGACGAAGCGGCGCTGCGGGTGCGCGCGGCGGCCGATCTGGAGGGTGTAGGCGACATCCTCCGGGGCGGTGCCCCGGTCGGAGGCGAGCCAGCCCGCGAGCGTCTCGCAGGCGCGGTCGAGGGCGGCGGGGGTCTTCGCCGAGACCGGGAACAGGAACTGGGCGCGGGTCGAGGGCAGCAGGCGCCGCGCCGGGGCCTGCTCCATGACGAGGTGGGCGTTGGTGCCGCCGACGCCGAACGAGCTGACCCCCCCGCGGCGCGGGACGCCCTCGGGAGGCTGCCAGTCCAGCAACTTGGTGGTGATAAAGAACGGGCTGCCGTCGAAATCGATCTTCGGGTTCGGTGCCTCGAAGTTCACCAGCGGGGGGATCTGGCCGTGCTGGAGGGCGAGCGCCATCTTGCTCACGGCGGCCACCCCGGAGGCGACATCGAGGTGCCCCAGGTTCGGCTTCAGCGAGCCGAGCGCGCAGAACGCGGTCGCATCGGTCGAACGGCGGAACGCGCGGGTGAGGCCGGCGACCTCGATCGGGTCGCCGAGCGAGGTGCCGGTGCCGTGCGCCTCGACGCAGGTCACCGTCTCCGGGCCGACCCCGGCCATCGTCTGCGCCATGGCGACGACGTCCGCCTGGCCATCGACGCTCGGCGCCGTGTAGCTGTGCTTCTGGCCGCCGTCGTTGTTGAGGGCGAAGCCCTTGATCACCGCGTAGATGTGGTCGCGGTCGGCCACCGCCTCGTCGAGGCGTTTCAGGAGCACGGCGCCGCCGCCGTTGGAGAACACCGTGCCGGCGGCCCGGTGGTCGAAGGCGCGGCAGTGGCCGTCCGGTGAGAGGATTCCACCGTCTTGATAGTGGTAGCCCTTCTCCTGCGGGACGGTGACCGTGATCCCGCCGGCGACCGCCATGTCGGTCTGCCGGGTGACCAATGCCTGGCAGGCCTGCGAGATGGCGACCAAGGAGGTCGAGCAGGCCGACTGCACGGTCATGCTCGGGCCGCGGAGGTCGAGCTTGTAAGCGACGCGGGTGGCGAGGTAATCCTTGTCGTTGCCGAGTTCCGTCCCGAGCGCGCCGACCTGGATCTCGGGCACCCACTTGTCCACGTATTCGCCGTCGCGGCAGATGTTGGCGATGAGGTAGGTGTCGAGGTAGGCGCCGGCGTAGACGCCGACTTTGCCCGGGTAGCGGGCGGGGTCGTAGCCGGCCCGTTCGATGGCCTCGTGGGCGAGCTCGAGGAAGATCCGCTGCTGCGGGTCCATCATCTCGGCGTCGCGCGGGAGGATGCCGAAGTAGGCGGCGTCGAAGCGATCGACGTCTGGGATGATCCCCTTTGCCGGCACGTAGTTCGGGTCCGACCGCGCCCCGGCGGGGTCGATGCCGGCGGCGGCGAGCTGGGCGTCGTCGAGGCGGGTGATGCTCTCGACGCCGTCGCGCAGGTTCTGCCAGAACTCCTCGGGGGTCGAGGCGCCGGGGACGCGCAACGCCATGCCGACGACGGCGATGTCCGGGCTGTTCGAGAGCGCTTCGCGGAGGTCGCGCGCCTCTGCGGGCGGGGCGTCGCCGCGCTCGATGCGCTCGGCGAGCGCGCGCACGGTCGGGGTGTTGAAGAGTTCTTCGAGCGGGATGTCGAAACCGAGCCGCTCGGCGACTTTCGCCGCCATCTGGGCCATGTGCAGCGAGCGCCCGCCGAGGTCGGAGAAGGGGTCGAGGGCGCCGACGGTCTCGAGCCCGAGCACCTCCGCCCAGATCGCGGCGAGGTCGGCCTCGAGGCCTTTCCTCGGCAGGGTGTAGGGAGCGGCGAGGTCGGGGCGGCGCCGGCGCGCGGCGCCCAGCCATTCGAGGACCGCGGCGGCGGTGTTCAGCTGGGACGGGGTGCGCGCGAGCGTGGAGAGGCGGTCGCCGGCGCGGCCCGGTGCCGGTCTGTCGGTCGCCTCCCCGGGGCCGGCGCCGGGGCTGGCGCTGCCGGGAGGCTGCACTTTGACCCCGGCGGGGATCACGAAGGTGGTCGACCCGTCGGCGCCCTGCTCGGTGGCGGTGACCGGGACGGTGGCGAGGAAGGCCCGCGCCGGCTCGTTGCGGGGGGTCTCGCGGCAGGTGATGCGCAACTCGCGGTCGGCGGCGAGTTGGTTGAGGAGCTGGTGTTCGGCGCCGCGGCCGAGGGCGCGGCAGCTGAGCATGAGGGTGTCGATGTCGAGCGCCCCGTCCGAGGACTCGCTGGCGAAGACGCCGCCGGCCAGGCCGTAGTCGCCGAAGCGGTCGCGCACACGGATGGCGAGCAGGGTGTCGCCGGCGTCGCGCCTCGAACGGAGTTCTGCCTCGCTCAGCGGCGCGGGGTTCGCGTTGAACTGATTCGTGCGAGCGGAGAGTTGAGCGAGCCGGGGGAGTTCCGCTTCGGCGGCGGGCGCGACTTCGACGACGAGCTCGAGGGATTGGAGGAATGCGGCGAAGGAGGGGGCTTCGCCACGTGCGCGGCGGCGCTTCGCCTCGGTGCGGTACTGCTCGGTGCGGGCGGAGTCAGCGTCCGTCGCCGGGCGTCGGTCGAGCGCCCACAGGTGGGCGAGGAAATCGGGGTAGGCCGCTGGGTCGGACGGCACCTGGACGGAGAGTACCTCCGGCAACGCGGCGCGGACCTCGGCGATCTCGACCGGGTTGTCGTCAAGGAAGAGGAAGGAGTCCAGGCCGAGGTTCAGCTCATCGGCGAGGGCGGCGAGGTTCACCGATTTCGCCTCCCAGTTGATGCGTTCGGCGGCGAAGTGGCCGGGGTGCTCGAGGGCGATGTCCGCGCGGCTCGAGAGGGTGTCGTGAACGTCTTCGGGGCGGTTCTTGCTACACAGTGCGAGCAGCGCCCCGGCCCGTTGCGCTTCGAGGAGGGCACGGTGAAACGCCCGGTGCCCGGGGCCGACGCGGACGCCGGCGGGCCCCACTTCGGCACAGGCGCCGCCCCAGAGGGTGTTGTCGCAATCGAGGACGATGACTTTGAGCGGAGGCGCGAGGAGAAGCCGGGCACGCCGGGCGACCGCGCTGGCGACGGCGGCGAAAAACTCCTCTGAATAGGGGATGTGCACGGTGCCCTCCCCGCGCGGGGCGAGCGGTGCGGCGACGGCGTAGAGGTCGAGCAACTCTTCCGCGGCGACGAAGTTCGCAGGGCTCCCTTGGGGCCATCGACCCGCGAGCAAGGCGGTCGCTTCGAGGTGCGCCTCGTCGGTGCCAGCTGCGCCCGAGGCGGGGCATGCGATCACCATGGGGGCGGGGAAGCCGCGCGCCAGCGCCGCGTCGATGGCGTCCGCCAACTCGGCGGTGCGCTCGACGATCGCCGCCGGGGCGTCGGCGGCGAGGTCTTCGAAGCGGACGAGCAGGACGTTCAGCCCGCCCATGTTCACGGCCATGTCCGAACTCGGGTCGAGCAGTTGGGGAAAGATCTGGCCGTACGGGGTGAAGCCCGGGGCGGCGTCGAGTTCGAGCGCACGGAGCCACGCGGTGAGGGCGGGCCCCACCGGCTCGGCGGTGAAGGTCCCGCCGATCAGCACGCGGCGCTTGGCTGTGGAGCGGTCGCTCATCCCTGGGCTGCGAAGTGTTCGACGGCGGGGTTCGCGCGCCGGGCATCGGCGAGGGCGGGAAACTCCGAGCGCCACGAGCGGACGCGCTCGAAGTCGATCTGGGCCGAGGCGTAGCCCGCGTCCTCGCCGGCGTCGGCGACGATCTCACCGTGTGGGTCGACGACGAGGCTGCGCCCCACGTAGCGGCTGGTCGGATCCTCCCCGACGCGGTTGACGCCTGCCACGTAGCACTGGTTCTCGATCGCACGAGCCCGGAGGAGCGCCACCCAGTGGTCGATGCGGCGGCGCGGCCAGTTGGCGATGTTGAGGATCAACTCCGCACCGGCGAACGCCAGCGCCCGGTAGAGTTCGGGGAAGCGGAGATCATAGCAGATGGTGAGGCCGATTCGGCCGCCGCCCCAATCGAAGGTCGTCAAAGTGTCGCCACCCCGGTAGGCCTCCGTTTCGCCTGCAGGGGAGAATCCTTGGTGCTTTCGGTAGCGCGCCACAGCGCCATCGGGGAGCACGGCCAGCGCCTGGTTGTGGAAGCCGTCGCTGTCCCGGGTCGCGACCCCTCCGACGAAGCCACATTCGCTCGCGGCCGCCTGGGCCTCCAGCCAATCCCCGGCGGGATGGGAGCCGTCCTCCAGCGGCTCAGCGATCTCGGCCGCCCCCATACTGAAGCCGGTCGAGAACATCTCCGGCAACACCACCAAGTCACCGCACGAGGGCGCGAGCACGGCCATCTGAGCCGACAGATCGGTCAAATTCCGCTTGGGTTGATGCCAATGAATGTCGATTTGCGCGAGGTGAATTTGCATAGCCCGTGGTTCGCCCTCCCAAGGCAACGGGTGGGACAATAATTTCCATAATTTAAATGATTTTACAAACTTAATTGGCTCTTGCGCTTTATTTTTTAGAATTCAGGTAAGTCATAGAAATTTTTGGACGTCGTCGATATTTATTATGAAAACCAAACTTTCAATAGATTATGGTCAGGATTTAGGCTAGTTTGCTTTAATAACCACATTAATGAGATTTTCCATTCACTCGCTTCCTTTACCGATGAACGGTCTTGCACGATCGGGGTGGGCTGCCGCGCTCGCGCTGGGGTTTGGCGGTGCGGCGGCTGCGCAGATGCGAGAGGCGGCGCCGGTCAACCTAGCTGAAGTGGTCGCTTCGCCCTCCTCGGTCGATGCGGGCGGCACCCCCGCGGGCGAGGTCTTGATCGACCCGAGCCTCCGCACGGGATGGGGGGGAGGCGGTTCCGGCGCGCCGGAGGTGCGCCTCGCGGAACCTGCGGTGTCGTCTCCGGCGTCGCGCGCTGAGAAGCCGGCTGCGGGGCGCCTAGCCGAACGCATCCGCGATCGCGAGCCGGCCCGGTTCGCTGAGGGTTGGGCGGCGAAGGGCTTGCGGTTCGATGTCGCCAGCGAGGTCGTCCACGACGACAACATCTACTACTCGCGTCCCGGCGAAGAGGTTTCCGATGTGGTTTTGCGCTTCCGGCCGGGGATCTACTTCGAGGCGGGGGATGCGCTGGAGCGGGAGGGGGCGTTCGGGTCGATGTCCTACCGACCGCAGGCTTCCGTATTCATCGACAACGATGGCGAGAGCACGGTCGACCACGACGTGGCCTTGGCGTTCGGGGGATCGCAGGATCGGGTCAAGACTTCGGCGGACATCGCTTTCCGGACCTTGAGCGAGCCGTCGGTCGATGTCAGCGAGCGGGCGGACCGCTCCGAGCTGGAGGCTGCGTTGGAGTTCGAATACGACCTCACCGGGAAGACCGGGCTGCGGGCGGACGCACAGTATTTCCGCTCCGACTACGATCGCTTCGCCGGTTCCGACGAGTGGCGGGCGGGGCTGTACGCCACGTATTCCCTCGGCGCGAAGACCGAGCTCGGGATCGGGTACGGCTACGGTGAGCTGCGGCCCGATGCCGCCGTGGGCGAGGACTACCAGCGTGCGTTGGTGCGCGCCGACTGGGAGGCTTCCGCCAAGCTGGCGGCCGCGGCTTGGGGCGGGGCAGATTTCCGCGAGCGGGACGCCGCCGACGAGACCTCGGCGGTGTTCGGGATCGAACTCGCCTCCCAGCTGCGCGAGGGCACGAAGCTGCGCCTGTCGGCTGGGCGGGACATCGAAGCCTCGGCGTTGCTCGACTCCGAAACCTACACGCTCGCCAAGTACAGCGCCGCGGTCGAGCAGCGCGTCGGCGACCGTTTCACGGCGGTGCTGGAGGGGGGCTATGAAGACTACCGCTACTCCGGGGGCGGCGAGTTCTCCGATTCGGACCGCTCCGACACCGGTGTGTTTGTGCGCCCGGCGTTGCGCTACGGCTTGCGCGACGACTTGCGGGCCGAAGTCTTCTACGCGTTCCGCGACAACGACTCCTCGGTCGACCTGTTGGATTTCGAGAACAACCAGTTCGGCGCGTCGGTGCGCTATGAGTTTTAGCAAATTAATGGAGAGATCAACTCGCAACGCACCCGGGCGGGGTCGGGCCGGCGGCCTCGCGTTTCTCGCGTGGGCGGTCGCCCTCGTCTCCTCGCTGCCGTGGGCGCGGGCGCAGGATGGGGGCGGATACCAAGTCGGCGCCGGCGACCTGCTGCAGGTCGATGTCTTCCTCGAAGCCGAGCTGAGCGGGAGCTATCGGGTGTCGGCGACCGGGGCGCTGCACATGCCGGTCATCGGGGTCGTCGATGTCGGTGGCAGAAGCGAGCGCGGGGCGGCGGCGGCCGTGCGGGCGAAGCTGCTGGACGGCTACATCCTGGATCCGCAGGTCACCGTGCGGGTGGTGGAGTACGCCCAGGTGCGCTTCACCGTGCTCGGCCAGGTCCGCGATCCGAAGACCTACGCCGTCGACCGCTCGGAGAGCGTGACCTTGTTGCAGGCGATCGGCATGGCGGGCGGTTTCACGCGGTTGGCGAACGAGCGCCGGGTCACCGTCAAGCGCCGTGTCGGCGGCGAGTTTCGAGTGATGCGGTTCGACGCGAAGGAGATGGCCCGCGACGGTGGCGATAGCGAGTTTCGGGTGCGCGATGGCGACATCATCCGCATCGAGGAGTCCCCCTTCTGAGCACCGCGATGAACGATCCCCAGCAGCCGTACTCGATCATCGCCCCCGGGGCCCCGCAGCCGGAGCCGCTGTTCGCGACGCCGGCCGTCGCCGACGCGTTGGCGGCGGGCGAGCGGGGCGCCAGCTTGGACATCGGGGGCATCGTCGAGGCCTTCCGGCGTTGGTGGTGGTTGGTCGTGGTGGCGACGGTCGCCGGCGGCGCTCTGGCGGCGCTCTACCTGATGCGGACGGAGCCGGTGTTCGTATCCCACGCGACGGTCGAGGTGGCGCAGGGGCGGTTGCGGGTGTTGAACGTAGAGGAGCTGAAGCCCGAAGATCTCGGCGACCTCGAGGTGCTGAAGACGATCGAGCAAAACTTCGCATCCAGTTCCCTGATGCTGCGGGTGGCCGACGCCTGCGGGCTGCGCTCCGACCCGGATTTCCGCCCTCCGGGCGGGGGCGACTACACCGACGCCCAGATGGCGGGCATCCTCGGCGCGATGGTCGGGGTGGACCTGCGGCGGGGGACGCGATTGATCGACATCACGGTCGAGGATTCGGACGCCGGGCGTGCCGCGCGGATCGCCGCGGCGGTGGTCACCGAATACCAGCGGTGGGAGGTCGAGGATGGGCGGGGTTTGGCGGCTTCGGCTCAGGGAACGTTGGCCGGCGAGGCGGAGCGCTTGCGCGTGCAGCTGGAGGGTTCCGAGAAGAAGCTGCAGGACCTGCGCGAGGCCGAGGGAGCGGTGGCGCTCATCGGCCGGGAGGGCCTGTTGGAGGAGAAGGCCAAAGCGCTGAACGCCGAGCTGGCGAAGGCGAAGTCCGAGCGGGCGGCGCTCGAGGCCGCCATCGGCCAAGCCGGGGGTGCGGGGGCGGCGCTGTCGTTGCCGGAGGTCTCTTCGAGGCCGGAGATCGTCGCCCTGCGCGGTAAACTCAGCGGCAAAGAGGGAGAGTTCGCGGTGATCAAGAAACGCTATGGTCCGAAGTGGCCCGCCTACATCCAGGCGGAGGGGGAACTGGAGGAGTTGCGGGCGGCGCTCGATCGCGAGGTCGAACTGGCGGTGGTCGGCTTGCGGGGGCAGAGCGAGAGCTTGGCCGGCCGGGAGGCGAAGTTGGAGGAAGAGCTCGCTGCGGTGCGTGCCGACCAGTTGGAGTTGGCGCGGGCGCTCGTGCCCTACCGCGCGTTGGAGAGGGAGGTCGAGGCCGAGCGGTCGCTCTACGCGGGGGTGCTCAAGCGCGGCAAGGAGGCGGCGGCGACGGCGGCGTTGGAGAGCGCTTCGGTATCGCTGAAGGATGCCCCGCTGCCGGCGAGCGACCCGGTATGGCCGCGGAAGAAGCTGGTGTTGGGGTTGGGGCTCTTCGCCGGCCTCGCCTTGGGGGCGTGTGGTGTGTTCGCGCTGGGTTTGTTCGACCAGAAGTTCCGCTCGCAAGCAGGCGCCGAGCGTGTGTTGGGGATGCCGCTGTTGGCGGCGCTGCCGTCTGACGCGACCGGTTTCGAGCCGCGCGGGGCTGCGGGCGAGGCCTACCGCTCGCTGCGCGCGGCGTTGGGTTTCGTAGGTAAGGGGGGGCACGCGCGGACGTTCCTATTCGCCAGCGCCCTCGAGGGCGAGGGGGCGGCGGCCTGCGCCGCGAACACCGCTGCCGGGTTCGCGCGCCAGGGACAGCGCACCTTGTTGATCGACGGCGACCTGCGCGATCCCGAGCTCGATCTGCTGCTGCTCGGGAAGCGTGCGGAGGCGGGGCTCGGTCAGTACCTCGGTGGAGGCGACGCCGGCCAGGTGGTCGCCGAGACCTCGGTGGAGAATCTCTACCTGTTGCC
>JAUIGD010000573.1 GCA_030430255.1 Verrucomicrobiia bacterium | reverse complement strand
GGCGTCAACGTCGCCTGGGACTTCGTCGAGCTCCCCTCGCAGATCATGGAGAACTTCTGCTGGGCGCGCGAGTCCCTCGACCTCTTCGCCCGCCACTACGAGAGCGGCGACCGCATCCCCGACGCGCTGTTCGACAAGATGATCGCCGCCCGGAACTACCGCTCCGCCACCGCGATGATGCGCCAGCTCTCGTTCGGCAAACTCGACCTCGGCCTCCACATCCAAGAGGCGCGCTCGGCCGCCGGCGCCCCCGACCTCGATGCGGTCGTCAAACGGTTGCTAGAGGGCTACACGGTGCCCCTCGCCACCGAACCGCCGACCATGGCGCGCCGCTTCACCCACCTCTTCGCCAGCCCCACCGGCTACGCCTCGGGCTACTACTCCTACAAGTGGGCGGAGGTGCTCGACGCCGATGCCTTCACCCGCTTCGAAAAGGACGGCATGCTCGGCCCGGTCGCCGGCCGCGCCTTCCGCGCCGAGATCCTCAGCAAGGGCAACTCCGACGATCCCGCAACGCTGTTCCAGAACTTCATGGGCCGCGACCCCGACCCCGAAGCCCTGCTCCGCCGCAGCGGTCTGGTGGCGTAACCGCCGCGCCGGGGAACCGGCGTCCCGGCGGGGATCGGTGCCGCGCCGAAGTCCGCGCCGGAGGCCTCCCGCCCGCGTGCCCTCCCCCGAGTTAGATCGTACCCCCCTCTGACGTTACCAGCGATGCCAAGCTACCCGACCCTGCCCTTCGCGCTCGCGGCAGCGCTGCTGCTGCCGGCGGCCGCCCCCGCCCAGCGCGGCGACCGCGGCGACAAAGACCAGCCAGACCAATTCCCGATCGACCAGATGCCGCCCGCGCCGGTGCTGCCCCCGGAGCAGGCGCTGGAATCCTTCCAGATCGAGGACGGCTTCCGTATCGAGCTCGTCGCCGCCGAGCCACTGGTCGAGGATCCCGTCGCGATCCGCTTCGACGCCGACGGACGCCTTTGGGCCGTCGAGCTACGCGGCTACATGCCGGACGTCGATGGCAACAACGAGGACGCCCCCGTCGGGCGCGTGGTGATCCTTGAAGACACCGACGGCGACGGCCGCATGGACACCTCGAAACCCTTCCTCGACGGCCTCAACCAGGTGCGCGCCATCGCCTTGACGGAGACCGGCGTCCTCTACTGCGAGCCGCCCGGGCTCTACCACGTCGAGCGCCTCCCGGGCGACCGGGCCGGCGATCCCGTCCTCATCGACAAAGACTACGCCAAGGGCGGCAACGTCGAACACAAAGCCAACGGCCTCGTCCCCGCCCTCGACAACTGGCTCTACAACGCCAAGAGCGACCGCCGCTATCGCCAGCTCGCCGATGGCTCTTGGGAGCACGGCCGCACCGAGGGCCGCGGCCAGTGGGGCATCTGCCAAGACGACTACGGCCGGCTGTTCTACAACTCGAACTCCAGCGGCCTGCGCGGCGACTCCGCCCCACCCTCGCTGCTGATGCGCAACCCAAACTACAAGTCGAAAGAGGGCACCAACCACGGCATCGGCTCGAACCGCATCTTCTCGATCCGCCCCAACGCCGGCATCAACCGCGGTTACAATCCGGGGATGCTCGACGAGCAGGGCCGCCTACGCGGATTCACCGGCGCCAGCGGGCCCTGCATCTACCGCGGCGACCAGTTCCCCGCCGAGTTCCGCGGCAACGGCTTCACCCCCGAACCCTGCGCCAACTTGGTGAAACGGTTCATCGTCGAGGAGGACGGCACCCGCGTGGGCGGCCGCGACGCCTACGACGACCGAGATTTCCTCGCCTCCACCGACGAACGCTTCCGGCCGGTCGCGATCGAGAACGGCCCGGACGGCTGCCTCTACGTCGTCGACATGTACCGCGGTATCATCCAGCACAAAACCTACGTCACCAGCTACCTGCGCCGCCACATCCTCGACCGCGGCCTCGACAAGCCGATCGGGCTCGGGCGCATCTACCGCATCGTCTCGACGCGATCGCAGAAGCCCACGCCCGACCGACTCGACCGACTCGACCCCGCCGAGCTTGTCGCCGCCCTCCGCTCCCCCAACGGCTGGACCCGCGACACCGCCCAACGCCTGCTCGTCGGCCGCCGCACGCCCGAATCCATCGCCCCCCTCGAGAGCCTCGCGGGGGACAGATCCTCACCCCTGGGGCAAGTCCACGCCCTCTGGACGCTGGCCGGGATGGGCGAGCTAAAGCCCTCCACCCTCTCCGCCGCCGCCTCGGCAGCGGGCTCCGACCGCGTGCTCGCCGCCGTCGCCCACGTCGCCCCAGAGTGCGCGAACCCGGTCGCGGCCCTGACCGTGCTCGAAAACCTGCCCGAACCGGGGCCGCACGCCTCCCTCGCGGTTGCCTTCCGCGCCGGCGAACTCCCCGGCGGCCGAGCGCTCGAACTCCTGGCCGACACCCTGGAAGACACCGGCGATGACCGACTCGCCCGCGACGCCGCCCTCTCCGGGCTCGGCGGTCGCGAGGCAGCGTTCCTAGCCTTACTCGAAGGGCGTGGCATCGACCCCGCTGGCATTCGCAAACCCCTGGCGGAAATCGTCGCCAAGACCGGCACTGCGGACGCCGCCGAAACCCATCTCGAAGGCGACGCTTTCGTCCAATTCGAACGCGGCAAGGAGCTCTACGCCCAAACTTGCTTCGCCTGCCACGGCCCCGACGGCGAAGGCTTGGTGCCGCTCGCGCCGCCGCTGGTCGCCTCTGAATGGGTCACCGGCGACCCCGAACGCCTCGCCCACATCGTCCTCAACGGCCTCACCGGCCCCATCGAGGTCGGCGGCAAGCTCTACGCTCCGCCCGACATCCAGCCCATCATGCCCGGCCTCGGCGCCGCCCCCGAATACGGCGACCCGGAGCTCGCCGACATCCTCACCTACGTCCGCAACGCTTGGGGCAACCAGGCCTCCACCGTCGCGACCAAAGACATCGAGAACGCCCGCAAGACCGCCAAAGA
>JAUIGD010000107.1 GCA_030430255.1 Verrucomicrobiia bacterium | reverse complement strand
CACCGTTACACCACCGACACGACGACCGCCGTCGCGTTGTCTCGGCCATTCGCCCGAACCGCCTCCGCGACCAAGTCCCCGGCCTCGCTCCGGGCTTCGAGATGCCTCCCGAGCGCCCGGTCCCAAACCCCCTCGGTGACCCCGTCCGAACAGATCAAAAACCGCTCCCCCGCCCCCACCGGGAGCTCCTCCAGTTGCGGGTCGACATATTGGTTGCGGCCGCCGAGCGCCCGCATCAGCCGGTTTCTCCCCGGGTGGTTGCGCGCCTCGTAGTCGCTGATCTTCCCCGAGCGCTGCAGCGCCCCGACCTGGGTGTCGTCGTGCGTGATCTGCGAGATCCCCCCGCCCTCCCGCCAGCGGTAGACGCGCGAGTCGCCGATGTGTGCGACCAGGACGCGGCGCGGCGTGAACCAGCACAGGCTGAGGGTCGCCCCCATGCCGCTGCACTCTGGATACGCTTCGCCGAGCAGACCCATCTCGAGGTGGATCAGGCGGAACAGGTCGGTCAGGGCCTCGGCGCTTCCGCTCTGCCCCCCGCCGGTGCGCCGGAAGTGCCGGGGCAGCAATTGGGTGATCTTCTCGACCGCGATCCGGCTCGCGAATTCACCGGAGCGGGCCCCGCCCATCCCGTCGCTCACCGCGAACAGGAAGTCGCTCCGCCCCAACCCGGCCGCCCCCTCCGCGCCGAGGTAGTGGGCCCCCTCTTCGTCGAGGGCGAGCGCCAGGAAGGCGTCTTCGTTGTTCTTGCGGTAGCGCCCCACATCCGTCGCGCACGACCACTCGACCGCCGGCCCCGCGGGTTTGGCCTCCGCCCCCCCGGTCTCATCGCCGCCGCCGTCGACGGGAACGTCCTCCAGTATCGTCGCGAATTCGAAATCGATGACGCAGAACCGGCCATCCTTCGGGCGGTACGTCACATTGCGTAGATAGGGGTCGTCATGGCGCACGCCGAAGCCCTCGAGCTCCTCGAACAACCCCCGGAGCTTGTCGTCCCCCATCTGCTCGACGATCGCCCCGCAGTTGCTGGTCACAATCTTCAACGCGTCCGGTTCCGAGCTCAGCAACCGGGGGACAAAGTCGCACCCCTTCTCCTCCAGATACCGCAGGACACGCACCTCGGTCTCGAAGCGCTCCCTCGCCTGCGGACCGCGGAAGGTCTTGTACACCTTGCCGTCGAAGCCGATCTTCACGGTGGAGCGCTGAGTGTCTTTCTGTTTTCGCATCGGCGCACCCTAGCAGGGCGTTGAAAAACTCCGCAACCCATCGTCTCGCGGGAAAAGCCATGTTGGGATCGAGCAGCTTCGCCCGTCTGGATGGGCGCGCCCCTCCGGGCGCAAGCATCCGGCAGCGAGGGCGTTGTTCCGCCGCGGTCGAGTCGAAGATGTCGGTGGCGAGCAGGCGGCGGCCGCGGCCGGCGGGGCGCCCCCACCATGCCAGCGAGTGGCGCCGCCGACCGTCGTGGCCTTCGTCTCCCCCCACAAACCAAACCGCCGCGGATCCCTCCGCGGCGGCTTGGAAATCGGGTGAACCCCGGAACGATCGGGTGGTTCAGGCCGGTCAGGCGGTCGCCTCGTGTCCCGCCCCCTTGTGGCCGAGGATCTTGACCGTGCGGTTCAGCTGCTCGAACTCGATGGGCTTCTTGATCACCGTGACCGGGCCGCTGGCCAAGATCTTGGAGAGGATTTCGCTGTCGGGGTAGCCAGTGATGATCACGATCGGCATGTCCGGATGGATGTCCTTCAGCTTCGAATACAGCTCGTCGCCCGGGATGTCCGGCAGCTTGAGGTCGAGGAACACCAGATCGAACGACTGCTTCTCGGCTTGGGCGATCGCCTCAGCCCCGGATCCAACGACGATGCGCCCGAAGCCTGCCTTCTTGAGGAACTGCTTGAACAGCGTCTGCAGGGCGGGGTCGTCATCCACCACCAACACGGTGGGTTGACCACCCTCCTCCTTCTTCAGGATCTCCGAGTCGAGCAAGCTGCGCTTGATCCGCCAGCGGCCGCCGATCTGGATGGCGGGCAGCTGGCCGCGCTGAACGAGGTAGTAGACTGTTGGCAACGGAATCCGCAAATACTCTGCAGTTTCCTTAACAGTCATCAATTCGGGAGCTTCTTCGTCGGCCATAATCGCTAAGTTTTCGGCGGGGAGTGGAGTCGCTGTAGAGGCTTAAACAGGGGCTTTCTCGATCCGATCCATCGGACTCTCCTCCGAACGAGATCGTGAATTCTCTGATTTTCTCTGGTAATTATAAATAGGTTTAGGAGTTAAGCAACGGATTTTTGCTTTTTCCAAGTCACTTTTGCAAGAAGTTTTCAAAGATGAGTCAAATTTTTCAGAATCCTCAATGCTGAGGGGGGCGAATAGAACCGTTCCAGATTTCCGACGCAACCGCATTTTGCTCGATTCGTTGCGATCCGGCTCCCCGATCCACGCATTCCCGTTGCAAGTCCTGCGCTTTCGACGACAGCTTCCGCCCCGCCTTGAACCCTAACAATACGATGCCAACGCCCGACGACGACCACGTCCGACTCTACATCCCAGGCCCGATCGAGGTCTCTCCCGACACCTACCAGGCGATGTCCCACGGGATGATCGGCCATCGCGGCGGCGAGTTTGTCTCCCTCTATGAAGAGGTTCACCCGAAGCTGCAACAGCTGTTCGGGACGGCCGGCCCGGTGTTCTTGAGCACGTCGTCGGCCTGGGGGGTGATGGAGGGAGCGGTGCGGAACCTCGTCGCCAAAAAGGTGCTCAACTGCTGCTGTGGGGCGTTTTCGGACAAATGGTACGACGTCTCGCTCCGCTGCGGCAAGGCCGCCGACCAGCTCCAGGTGGAGTGGGGCGAACCCATCCTCCCCGAGGCGGTCGACGCGAGGCTGGCGACCGGCGAGTACGACACCGTCACGCTGGTTCACAACGAGACCTCCACGGGGGTCATGAATCCGCTCGCGGACATCGCCGCGGTCGTGCGCAAGTACCCCGACGTCCTGCTCGTCGTCGACACGGTCTCCTCGTTCTCGACCGTCCCGATCGCCGTCGATGAGCTCGGCATCGATGTCCTGCTCACCGGCAGCCAGAAGGCGCTGGCCTTGCCCCCCGGACTGGCGCTGTTCTCGGTGTCCGAGCGGGCGCTGGCCCGCGCGGAAGCCATCGCCGATCGCGGTTACTACTTCGACTTCTTAGAATTCAAGAAGAACTGGGAGAAGATGATGACCCCCAGCACCCCCTGCATCTCGTTGATCTACGGGCTGCGCCACCAGCTGGACAAGATATTCGCCGAGGGGATCGAAGCCCGCTACGCGAGACACGAGGCCCTCAACCGCATGGTCCACGACTGGGTCGCGACGCACGGCTTCGAGCATTTCGCGCCGGAAGGCTACCGGTCCAAGTCCCTGACTTGCGTCGCCAACAACCGCGAGGTCGATGTCTCCGCCTGGATCAAAGCCATGCGCGAGAAGCATCGCCTCGTCATCAACGGAGGCTACGGCAAGGTGAAGGGCGTCACCTTCCGCATCTCCAACATGGGGGATGAGACGGAGGAGCGCATCGCCGCGATGCTGGAAGCGATCACCGACACCCTGCCCGCGTAGGCGGCGCCCCCCGACCGCGGTCACCACTCCAGCGGGTCCAGTTCGAAGAACTCCCGCAGCTGTCCGTAGAGATCGGGGTATTCGCCCTGCAACTCCGCCGGCTTCTCGAAGAAGGTCTCCGTCGCCACAGCGAAGAACTCTGCCGGGTTTTCGGCGCCATAGGCGTCGATCACCGCCCCCCGCCGGCCACGGCGGCGCCCCCGCCGAGCGCCTCGTTCGACGACCTCGCAGTGGCGGGCGTATGCGGCGCGAAACACCTCGGCCCACTCGCGATGCTCGACCCGGCTGCGCAACACCGGCACCCCGTCGGCCGCCCCGCCGTGCTGGTCGAGTTGATGCGCGAACTCGTGGAGCACGACGTTGATCCCGTCTTCCTCGTATTCGGGACCGTGCAACACGTGCCGCCAGGACAACACCACCGATCCCGTGTCCCACGACTCGCCGAGCCGCGTCTCGCCGCCCTCCGCCATCTCCAGGTCCTCCTCGTAGCCGGGCAGCGGCCGGACCCGGAACGCATCGGGGTAGAGCAGCACGGAGCTCAGCTCCTCGAAGACGCCGTAGCGGCCGTTGAGAAGCAGGAGGCAGGCCTGCCCGGCGACGGTCACCTGCATCTCTTCGGTCACCGCCTCCAAGTCGCCACAGGCCTCGAAGGTCTTCTCCGCGACGAACGCGTTGACGTACCCGCCCAAGCGCTCGCGCAACGGTTCGGGCAAGCGCCGATAGAGGGGGAAATTGCGCAGCAGGATCGCATCCCACTCCGCCCGCAGGGGCGACGCCAACAAGGCCCTCCGCATTCGCCCCCTGCGGGATTCGCGGAGGTAGACGAACAGCACCAAGGAAAGGCTGGCGACGAGGCCGAAGAGGACAAACTCCACCCGGCAACCGATAGCGGTTTCCGGCGCGAACGAAAGCCGACAATCGCCTCACCACCGCGGTCGGGCGGGACCGCAGCCGGGCCGCCATGCGCCTTGCTCGGGCATCGATCGAAGGCTAGGGGTCAGTCGGACTTGGGACTTTCTCGGGGCCGAACGTTTTCGAATTTCGAGCCAAATGGTGCCGATGGCGAGGAGTTGATCGAGATCAGCGACGAGACAGCGGGGCGAATTGGGCAAATCCGAACGCGATTCGCGCCGGAACGGGTCAGTCCGACGGGCTCCTAGGCGTCCCCGTCCGCGCCGGGGAAGGAGCTCCGCCCCCACCCGGCCACACCGCTCGCGATGCCCCCCGATCTCCTCTCGCCCTTCCCGGTCGGATTCGACCTGCGCAACGCCTACGCCTGCGCCCTCGCCTCCCACATCGCCTATCAGCCGCCGGAGCTGATCGCCGGCACGGTGATCGACCGCTGGGGGCTGCCCCGCTACCGCCGCTTCGACACCGGTCTGGTACAGGGCTTCGTCGCCGCCGACGATCGCCTCACCCTGCTCTGTTTCCGCGGTACCGAACGCGACTTCAACGAGTGGCACAACAACCTCGATACCGAGTTCACCGGCGGTCCCTTCGGGGGCCGCGAGCGGGTGCATCGCGGCTGGGCGGGCGCGCTCGCCACCGCGCTCCCCGAGATCGAGGCCAAGCTCGATTCGGTCTCCCGGCCCGGCTCCTCGCTGTTCCTCACCGGCCACAGCCTCGGCGGCGCCCTGGCCACACTGGCCGCCGCCCAGTTCTTCCACCACCGGCGGCCGGTGCATTCCGCCTACCTGTTCGGTGCCCCCCGCGTCGGCTGCCGCAACTTCCGCGAGGCGTACCGAGCCCACGACCAGGGCCGGACCTTCCGGGTCGTCAACCGGCACGACATCGTCGCCCGCATCCCGCCGCGCCTGCTGCGCTACCGCCACGTCGGCAGCCTCCGCTACCTCGCCGAAGATGGCACGCTCCACGATGATCTCAATTTCTGGGAGCGCCTCCTCATCTACCTCGACCCGGCCGGGCGCGACGCGAAGCGGTATATCGAGGCGCTCGCCGATCGCCTCCCGGGCGCCCTCGACGATCACCGCGCCGACGCCTACGTCGCCAAGCTCGGGGCGCTGGTGCATCCCTCAGGCCCCCCTTGAGGCAGCAATTCGACCACGGCGCCCACCATCGCGCCGCTGCCTCCGCCGCTGCCTCCGCCGCTGCCTCCGCCGCTGCCTCCGCCGCTGCTGGCGCTCCCGCACGGATTGGGCTAACGCTTCCCCATGAAGACTCCCCCCGCCGCGCTCGCGGCCCTCGCGTTTTCCCTCGCCCCCCTCTCCGCCGCACCGCCGAACATCGTCTACATCCTCATGGACGACGCCGGCTACGCCGACCTCTCCTGCTACGGGCAGACCAAATTCACCACGCCGAACATCGACCGCCTCGCCACCGAGGGGATGAAGTTCACCCAGCACTACGCCGGTTCGACCGTCTGCGCCCCCACCCGCTCGGTCCTCATGACCGGCCTGCACACCGGCCACACGCCGGTCCGCGGCAACCGCGAGGTCAAACCCGTCGGCCAGGCGCCCATCCCTTCCTCCACCTACACCATCGCCGAGGCGCTCAAGGAGGGCGGCTACGCGACCGGCGCCTTCGGCAAGTGGGGCCTCGGCTTCCCGGGCTCCGAGGGCGCCCCCGAAAATCAAGGCTTCGACCGGTTCTACGGCTACAACTGCCAGCGCAACGCCCACACCTACTACCCGAAATGGCTGTTCGACGACGCCGAGAAGGTCGAACTCGACGGCGAGACCTACGCCCACGACCTCATCATGGACCAGGCGCTCGAGTTCGTCCGCACCCATCGCGAGAGACCGTTCTTCTGCTTCTTGCCGGTCACCATCCCGCACGCCTCACTGCACGTCCCTGAAGAGTACGCCGCCCCGTTCCGCGCGAAGTTCCCGGAGCACGAGGACAAGGTCGGCAAGTACGCCGGCCCGAACATCAAGAACCCCGCCGCGATGTTCGCCGGCATGATGACCAAGCTCGATGCCGACGTCGGCCGCCTGCTGGCCCTGCTCGACGAGCTCGGCCTCGACGACCGCACGCTCGTCCTGCTCAGCTCCGACAACGGCCCGCACCGCGAGGGCGGCCACATGCCGGGCTTCTTCGATTCCAACGGCCCCCTCAAGGGGCACAAGCGCGACCTCTACGAGGGCGGCATCCGCGTGCCGCTGCTCGCCCGCTGGCCGGGCAAGATCGCCGCCGGCGCCACCTCCGACCTGCTCAGTGCCCACTGGGACATCTTCCCCACCCTCTGCGAACTGGCCGGCAAGGCGGCACCGGACGGGCTCGACGGCATCAGCCTCGCCCCGACCCTCCTCGGCGTCGGCGAGCAGCGCGAACACAGCCATCTCTACTGGGAGTTCCACGAGCGCGGCGGCGCCCGCGCCGTCCGCTTCGGCAATTGGAAGGCGGTCCAGAACGGGATCAAACAGCGCGACGACCCGCCGGTCGAACTCTACGACCTCGCCGCCGACCTCGGCGAGGAGCGTGACCTCGCCGCCCAGCGGCCGGAGCTCGTGAGGCGGGCGCGGGCGCTGTTCGAATCCTCGCACTCCCCGAGCGAAATCTGGAAGCTGCGCGGCGAGAACTGAGGGAGGTCCCGACAGCTCCCGCGCCATGAACCGGCACATCGTCCTCCGCGCCGTCGGCCAGCTCATCGTGATGCTGGCCCTCACCATGGCGGCCTCGGTCGGCGTCGGGGCGCTGCTCGCCCCGGTCGAAGGGCGCAACGCCTCGATCGAGATCCGGGGCTGGGCGATCTCGATCGCCATCACCCTCGCCTTCGGGATCCTGCTGATCGTCCTCGGGCGGATGGGCGCCGGCCAGCAGAAGGCGCGCTCGGACACCATCATGCTCCGCAAAGAGGCGGTGGCCATCGTCGGGATCGCCTGGCTCGCCTGCTCCGCCTTCGCCGCCCTGCCCTACCTGCTCTGCGCGCCCTCCCTGCGCCCCGACCAGGCGTGGTTCGAGGCGGTCTCCGGGCTCACCACCACCGGCGCCACGGCGATCGTCGACATCGAGGCGGTCTCGCGCACCGTGCTCCTCTGGCGCTCCGTGACCCAGTGGCTCGGCGGCATCGGCATCCTCGCGATGTTCGTCTTGGTGCTGACCGGCATCGGCACCAGCGGCCGCAAGATGTTCGGGGCCGAGTCCTCGCTCCACTCGGCGGACCTCACCCTCGCCAACCTGCGCCAGACCATGCGCTCCCTCTGGTTGCTGTACATCGCCCTGACGGCGATCTGCGGGCTCGGCATGCTGGCGCTCGGGCTGACGCCGTTCCAAGCGCTCTGCCACTCGCTGACCACCACCGCGACCGGCGGCTTCGGCACCGAGAACGACAGCGCGGCCGGCTTCTCCACCGCCCTCAAACTCTGGATCATCCTGTTCATGACGATCTGCGGGATCAGCTTTCCGCTCTACCTCACGATGCTGCGGAAGCGTTCGCTGGCACCGGCGCGCGAGCACGAGGAGACCTGGTGGTACCTGGGCATCATCGCCGCCTCGTCGGTGATCGTCCTCATCGAGCACGAGGTCGAGCAGTTCGCCGAGGCGCCCGTCGATATCGTCTTCAACCTCGTGTCCATCATCACCACCACCGGCTACGCCACCGGCGACTACGACGCCTGGCCTCTGCTGGGCAAGGAGATCATCCTGTTGATGATGATCGGTGGCGGCTGCGCCGGTTCGACGGCCGGCGGGCTCAAGGTCAGCCGCTTCATCCTCTGGCTCAAGTTCTGCCGCATCGAGCTCACCCGCGCCTTCCGACCGCGGCTCGTCATGCGCCAGACCTTGAACGGGCGCCCGATCCCCGAGGGCGCCATGGGGCAACTGCTCGTCGTCATCACCTGCGCGACCTTCTTCTTCGTCTCGGGCTCGCTCCTCCTCCACATCTTCGAACCGGAAGCCAGTTCGGTCGGCTGCCTCGCCGCCGCGATCTCCTCGCTCGGCAACATCGGCCCCGCCTTCGCCGACTACGGGCCGACCAAGAATTTCGCCTCCCTCTCCACCCCGAGCAACCTCCTCCTCTCCGGAATGATGATCCTCGGCCGCCTCGAATACGTCGCCGTCCTCGTCCTCTTCAGCCGCAAGCTCTGGCGGCACTACTGAGCGCGCGGGCGTCCGGCCCACCTAAGGGGGACCTTCCCCGGGAACCTGCCCCTCACCCCTTCACTTTCCGCACCAGCCGCACCTCGCGGATGACCATCGCCTTGTCGGCCGCCTTGCACATGTCGTAAATCGTGAGCGCGGCGACCGAGACCGCCGTCAGCGCCTCCATCTCCACGCCGGTGGGGGCGTTCGTGCGGGCGCTCGCCTCGATCCGGACCCCGTCTTCCACCAGCTCGCAGTCCACAGCGACGTGCGTCAGCGGCAATGGGTGGCACAGGGGGATCAGATCCCCGCATCGCTTCGCCGCCGCGATCCCGGCGATGCGCGCGACGGTCAAAACATCGCCCTTCGCCAGCGCCGCGTCGCGCACCAAGGCAAGCGTCTCGGGGGCCATCGCCACGAAGCCCCCCGCGACCGCTTCGCGCGGCACGGAGGGCTTCGCTGAGACATCGACCATCGACGCACGCCCGGCGGCGTCGAGGTGGGAGAGATCGCCCATGGCGATTGGACGCGGCGGGATGCTACTTGTCGTCACCGCCGCCAATCAGGCCGCCGAGCATGCCTTTCGCCTTGTCGGCGAGGCCGCCGGGATCGGGGCCGCCGCCCTCGCCATCGCCGCCGAGCAGGTTGGAGACCTGGTCGCCGAGCGGTCCCGGGAGCTTGTCCTTGAGGAATTCCAGCACGGTCTGGATGGCGCCGTTGGCTTGGTCATCACCGAGGCCGACCTTGGATTTCAGTTGTTCGAGAAGTTCGTTCATCGCAGTTGGGAGGGTTGTGGGTGGGTTTGCAACGCCGCCGCGATCATCGCTGACGACGCGCCCTTGAGCGTCGGGCGAGGCTGGCGGGGTCGCAAGCGACAATCGGTCCCGCCCGCCGGGCACCGTTGCCGTCGCCGGTCAATAGCGCATCACCCGCCCGAGGAACGCCTTGAGCCGCGCGTCCTCCGGCGCCCCGAACAGGTCCGCCGCGGGGCGGCGCTCGACGATCTGCCCCTCCGCCAAGAAGGCGACCTCGTCGGCCACCTCGCGCGCGAAGCCCATCTCGTGCGTCGAGAGGACGATCTCCTGCCCGCCCTCCTTGAGCTCGGCGATCAGATCGAGCACCTCGCCGGTCATCTCCGGGTCGAGCGCCGAGGTCGGCTCGTCGAGGAACAGCAGCCCGGGACCGGGCGCGATGGCGCGGGCGATGGCGGCGCGCTGCTGTTGCCCGCCCGACAGCTGCGCCGGCATCTTGTCGGCGTGGTCGGCCAGGCCGAAGCGCGCGAGGCACTCCCGCGCCTTGCCCTCCGCCTCCCCCGCACCCAATCCGTGCACTTTGACCAGCGGCAGGGTGATGTTCCGCAGCGCGCTCATGTGCGGGAATAGGTTGAAACTCTGAAAGAGGAAGCCGTTGCGGCGCCGGTACTCGAGCAACGCCGCCTCGGAGCGGTAATCGACGCGCACGCCGTCGACCTCCACCTCGCCCGCATCGGGCACCTCGAGGCCGCCGAGCACGCGCAGGAGGGTCGACTTGCCCCCGCCCGAGGGGCCGATCAGCGCCAGCACGCCGACCTCGCCCGCGACGTCCAGGTCGACGCCCCCCAGCGCGACCGTCGCCCCGAATCGCTTCTCGACCCCGCGCGCCCTAACTCTCATACGCGAACCTCCTCTCCAGCCGGGAGGCGAACCACGCCAGCGGCAGGGTCAGCATCAGATAGCCGGCCGCCAGCGGCAGGTAGGCCTCGAGCCCCGTGTAGGTCGCCGCGCGCGCGCCATCCATCGCCTTCTTGAACTCGGGCGTGCCGATGTAAGACAGCAGCGACGAATCCTTGACCAGCATAATGAACAGACCGGCGACCGCCGGCAGCACCCGGCGCACCGCCTGCGGGAGGATGACGTGCCGATACATCGCCGCGCGGTCGAAGCCCACCGCCCGCGCCGACTCGAACTGCGTGCGGGACACGCTCTCGATCCCGCCGCGCAGGATCTCGCCGAGGTAAGCGGCGGTGAACAGCGCCAGCAACAACACCCCGGCGACGCGGGTGTCGTCGAGGCCGAAGGCGTTGCCCACCACGTAATGCCCCACCAACAAGACCACGATGAGCGGGCTGCCGCGCACGATCTCCGTGTAGGCGCGCGCGAAGAACCGCAGCGGGCGCGAGCGGCTGCGGCCGGCGACCACCAGAGCGACCGCCAACACGGTGCACAGCAACAAGGTCGCGAGCGAGAGCCACAAGGTATCGCACCAGCCCCCGAAGAGTTCCCAGCGGCGCGCCCAGATCCCGCCCCACTGCCAGTGGTAGTCGCCCATGCTGAAATACACCACCGAACAGACGCCGGCGAGCAGCGCCCAGAGCACCCCGTAGCCGACCCAGTCGCGGGCGCCCGGCGCCGGACCGCCCCGCTCGCGGGTCAGCAGGTAGAGCGCGAGCAGCGCCACCACCCCGAGCGCGACCATGGTCACCGCGAACAGCGGGTCGCGACCGCCATCGAGCACCGCCCCCCTGTCCGCGACCGCGACGTCTCCGCCGTCCGGCGCATCGCCGAAGATGAACGGCAGCCCCATCGACTCCACCAGCGCCTTCTCCTCGCGCAGGTAGCGCTCGCCCAGCGCGTCGAAGCCTCCCGCCGCGCGGAACGCGGCGAGGAAGCCGTTGACCTGCTCCAGCAGCTCGGTGTTGCCCTTGCGGATCCCCACCGCCCAATGCTCTTCGCGGATCGGTTTCAACAGCGCCCGGGTGGTGTCGGGGTGCTGCTTCTGATATTGGAAGATCGACAACTGGTCGTAGATCCAGACATCGGCCTTCCCCTGGGCGACCTCCAGGGCGCAGGCGGGGTCCTCCGGCAAGGCCAGCACCTCGGCCCCGGGCAAGTTGGCACGCGCGAAGGTTTCGCCGGTCGTCCCGAGCTTCGCCACCACCTTCAGCCCCGGGCGATCGAGGTCTTCGCGCGATCGCACCTCCGAATCGACGGCCACCAGCATCGCCAGCCCCGTCGTCACGTAGGGGTCGGAGAAGTCGATCTGCTCCCTCCGCTCTTCGGTTTCCGTCATCGACGAGATCACGAGGTCGATGGCGCGGGTCTTGAGCGCCGTCGGCAGGGTGTCGAACTTGAGGTTCTTGATCTCCAAAGGCCGCCCCAGGTGCGCGGCAAGCGCCTCCGCCATGCGCACGCTCACGCCGTCCGGCTCGCCGTCGTCACCGACGAACTCGAAGGGCGGATACTCGAGTTCCATGCCGACCCGCAGCGGCTCGGCACCACCGAGCGCCACACCGGCGAGCATCACCGCCAAGGCAGCCCCGCTAACCCGCGCCCGCATCGTCTGATTCCGGGTTGAGGTGGCGACCGAACCGCGACCCGAGCCACTCGATCAGCAGGACGAGCATCGCGCCCAACATCGCCAAGGCGATCGCGACTTGATCCTCGCGCTCCGCCAGCGACGGCAGGTGCCAATCCCGATACCCCGCCTCCACCAACTCCTCCCCCTCCGCGAGGCCCGCCCGCACCGCCTCGAGATCCGTCCCGCGCGCGACCACCTCCCGCTCCGCCGTCTTGACCATGTAGGCGCCCGCCGCGTCCTGTTTGATCACCGTCTCCTTCCACGGCCAGATCAGCACCAGCGATCCGACGATGAAGCCGGTGATGAGGCCCACCGCGAGGTCGTGGTGATGCTTGAAAATCCACGAGAGGAGGTGGGACAGCGACAGCAACCCGATCACGCAGCCGATCCCGACGGGCACCAGTATTCCCAGGTCGAACCGCCCGACTGCCCCCAAGACCAACGCGTAGTTGCCCATCAGCAGCAACACATAGGAACCCGAAACCCCGGGGATGATCATGCTCGCGATCGCGATCGCCCCGCAGATGACGAGGAAGCCCGGGTTCGAATTCCCGCTGGCGTGAGGCAGGAACATCACCCCCACCGCGACTCCCAACCCGAAGAGGAGCCCGACGACCGGCCCCACCGACCAGCGCTTCACCATCTTCCCCACCCCCCAGATCGAGGCGACGATGAGGCCGAAGAAGAACGCCCAGGTCGGCACGGGGTGCTCGTCGAAAGCCTTCCCCAACAGCTTGGCCAACAGCGCGAAGCTCAAGCCGACGCCCACCGCGACCGCCGTCAGGAAACGCAGGTCGACATGGGCGGCGAACTCCTCGAAACGCCGGCCCAGCAGCAGCTTGATCGCAGTCGGGTTGCAAGACTTGATCGCGTTGATCAGCCGCTCGTAGATTCCGGTGATGAAGGCGATCGTCCCGCCGGAGACGCCCGGGATAAGGTTCGCGGCACCCATGCCGAAGCCTTTGAGGCCGTTGGAGATGTCGTCGAGGAAGCGCGCCATAGCGTGAGGGAGGCCAAGCTATCGCCGCCCGCGCTCCGCGCGGCAAGCCCGAACCGCCGCGTGCGCGCCCTTGCGGCCCCCCGCGCTCCCGCTACATTCGACCTCCCCGACCACCGTGCCCCGATCCCCCCGAGAACGCCGCCGCCCGCTGATCGCGCTGCTCGCAGCGCTGGCCGCCCTTTGCCTCGCCCCCTCGTCGGCGCGCGCCCACGCCTTCCAGACGAACCTCTACCCCGACATCCAGCTCAACTCGAACGACCTGTCGATCGAACTCTGGATCATCACCTCGCTGTTCCCGCCGCTCGAGCATCTCGATTTCCGCGACGGCAAGCCGCGCCCGTCCGCCGAGGAGGCGCGCGAGAGCATCGAGTCCTATTTCGCCGCGACCTGCCCCATCACCGTCAACGGCATCGCGCGCCCGCCGGCGCTCATGTCCCTGAGCTTCGAAGAGATCGAAGGCGGTGACCACCTGGGCGCACCGCTCGACTTCACCTTCGCCAAGATGCGGCTCATCCACCCCTTCGCCGGCGAGGCGAAGACCGTGAAGCTCCGCTGGGGGATCTGGTTCCCCGACGGCGCCATCGAGGTCGTCACCGAGGAGGGCGAGCAGGTCACCCACGATCCCAACGTCCTCGACACGCTCATCTTCCTGCCGGGCGACCAATACCCCATCTACCTGACCAAGGCCGACCCGGAGGTGATCTGGCACAAGCCGCCCGAGGAGTTCGGCGACGCCTCGCTCGTCGTCGCCCCCGCACCGCCACCGCCACCGCCGGCGAAACGCATCGCCCGGCCGACCGCCGCCACCTTCATCTGCCTCGCGCTGACCCCGATCGTCTTCTTCGGGCTGCCCTTCCTGCCCAGGCCGGTCCGCGCGATGGGCGCGGTCGCCCTGCTGGTCGGCGCCTTCCTCTCATTCGATCTCCCCCCGGCCGAGATCGAGACGCCGATGACCGCCGCGACGGCGGAGGACGAGTTCCTCCGCCTGCACCGCGGAATCTACCGAGCCTTCGAGGCCGATTCCGAGGACGCGATCTACAACCGCCTCGCGGCCTCGGTCGACGGGCCGCTGCTCGATCGCCTCTACCAGGAGGTCTACCAATCGCTGATCGACCGCCAGGACGGCGGCGGCGCCCTCTCGCGGGTCGCTTCGGTCGACTACATCGCCACCGAGGCGAAGCCCGATGAAGCTTCGGGCGGTTGGCTCCTGCAGTGCACCTGGCGCGTCCACGGCATCGTCCGCCACTGGGGGCACGCCCACCGGCGCAGCAACGAATATCAGGCCGACTACATCCTCGCCCCGCGCGGCGAGGGCTGGAAGATCGCCGCCGCCGTCGTGAACCTGCAGAAGCGCGTCCCCGCCCCGGACCCGAGCACCAACCGCACCGAATCCGATGCCAGCACCGGCGCTGCAAATCCGGGAGCTTGAGTTCGCCTACCCGCGCGGCGCGTTCCGGCTGGCGGTCCCCGAACTCGATGTCGCGGCCGGCTCCAAAGCGGCGATCATCGGCCCCAGCGGCTGCGGCAAGTCGACGCTCGCGCACCTCGCCGCCGGCATCCTCGTCCCCGACGCGGGCACGGTGCAACTCGCCGGCACCGAGGTCTCCGCCCTCGCCGACGCCGCGCGACGCGCCTTCCGCATCCGCGAGGTCGGCTTCATCTTCCAGGAATTCGAGCTGCTCGACTACCTCCCCGCCCGCGCCAACCTGCTCCTCCCCTTCACCATCAACCGCCGGGTCAAAGCCAGCCCGGACGACCTCGCCCGCGCCGACGAACTCGCCGCGAGCCTCGGCTTCGCCGACAAGCTCACCCGCCTCCCCGCCCAGCTCTCGGGCGGCGAGCGCCAGCGGCTCGCCGTCGCCCGCGCCCTCGTCACCCGACCCGCCCTCGTCCTCGCCGATGAACCGACCGGCAACCTCGACCCGGACAACGCGCGCCGCGTCATGGAGCGGATCCTCGAGCACGCCGAATCCGCCGGCTCCACCGTCATCGCCATCACCCACGACCACTCCCTCCTGCCCCTCTTCGACCAGGTGATCGACGTCGGGGGACTGAACCGCAGCTGACGCCGCTCAACACCGCACCCCGCACTCCCGACGCCGTGCTCTCCCTCACCTGGCAATACTTACGCTATCACCGAGCCAAGTCGGTGCTGCTCGTGCTCGCCCTGGCCTTGACCTTCTTTCTCCCGATCGCCGCCACCCTCCTCGTCCGCTACTACGAGCGCGACCTCACCCAGCGCGCCGACCGCACGCCGCTGGTGCTCGGGTCGCGCGGCGACCGGTTCGACCTCGTCCTCAAGGCGCTCTACTTCACCGGCGAGTCGCCGCGCCCGCTGCGCTACGCCGACTACCAAGCGCTCGCCGCCGAGGAGCGCGGCGCGGCCATCCCGCTCTACCTCGAGTACACCGCCCGCGGCTGGCCGCTGGTGGCCACCATCCCGGAATACTACGCGTTCCGATCGCTGCGCCCCACCGCCGGGACGCTGCCGCTGCAGGTCGGCGATTGCACGCTCGGCGCCGAAGTCGCCGCCGAGCTCGGCCTCGCGCCAGGCGACGTCTTGCCCAGCGACCAGGCGAACCTCTACGACCTCGCCGCCGCCTACCCGCTGCGCATGTCGGTCGTCGGCGTGCTCGCACCGACCGGGTCCCCCGACGACCGCGCCGTCTTCGCCTCGCTGGAGACGGGATGGGTCGTGGCCGGACACGGTCACGGCCACGAGCTGCTCGACGGGGACGCCGCGCCGGACAAGCTCCTCTCCCGCACCGAAGGCGCCGTCACCGCCAGCGCTGCGGTCACCCCCTACATCGAGATCACCCCCGAGAATATCGCCGGCTTCCACTTCCACGGCGACCGCGCCGAACTCCCCCTCACCGCCGTCCTCGCCGTCCCGCGCGGGGAGAAAGAGGCGACCCTCCTGAAGGGCAAGTACAGCGTCTCGGAGACGGGACAAATCCTCGCCCCGCCCGAAGTCGTCGCCGACCTGCTCGGGATCGTGTTCAAGGTGAAGCGCTTCTTCGACGCCTCCTTCGCCCTCGTCCTGGGCGCCGCCGGGCTGTTCCTCGCGATCGTCGTGCTCCTCTCCCTGCGCCTCCGCCGCCGCGAGCGCGAGACCTTGTTCCGGATGGGGTGCAGCCGGGGCACCATCGCCGCGATGCAGGGGTTGGAACTCGCCATCGTCGCCACGCTGGCCTTCGCGCTCGCCGCCCTCGCCGCCGCCGCGTTGCTGGCCGTTGCACCC
>JAUIGD010000106.1 GCA_030430255.1 Verrucomicrobiia bacterium | reverse complement strand
GGCAGGCGGGAGCAGGCCTCTATGATGAAGTGGACGATGTCGTCACCGGGCACCCAGTCGCGCAGGTCGGGCGGCATCAGGAGCGGGGTGTCCCGGTCGACGGGGACGAAGCGGATGGCCATCGCAATACCTCGACCACGTCGGCGGGAGGGTCAAAGTCCGACAGGCTCCTAGCCCGAATCGATCACCAAGCTCCGGGTTGCGGCTTGCCCTCGTTGATGCTGAGGGTGTTGGCGCAATGACCGGCTCGGGCAGGGTGTTCACCCAGCCGCTTCGCCGGTCCCTGGGGCCGCCTGCTCAGCCTCAACGAATGGCGGCATCTCGCGTGCGGATGTGGTGGTCGATCCCGGCAAGATCAGCCGCCGCCCGGGGGGGGCCGGGAGCGGCGCGAGGTCGGGCTCGACGAAGCGCTCCTTGGCGTCGGGGTGCAGGCGGCGCCCCGGCGAGTAGAAGAAGCGCAGGACGTGCTTGCTCATCAGCTCGGGGTGGGCGTCGCAGAAGGATTCGGCATCCGGCGCCGGGAGGTGCTCGGCGTAGGCGCGGCGGACGGAGTCGACGAGGGTGAGGAGCGCGGCGGTGGTGGTCTCGTTGTAGCCGCTGGTCGGCGTCTCCTCGATGCCGTGGTGAAGGTTGAAAGCTTTGATCCGGCCGCGGAGGCGGTCGAGGGCGCCGGCGTGGCCGTGCTCGGTGAGGTAGAGGAAGGCGATGGCGACGTGGGTGCGCTGGGTCCAGTGCTCGAGGCCCAGCGTGAGGCTTTCGAAGGCGTCGATCAGAGCCCTGTCGTCGGCGTTCATGGGCGCGGGGGATTGGGTTACAGCTCGCAGGCGTGTGCGGCGGCGAGCAGCTCGGCGGTGTGGCGGACGGGGATGTCGCAGCCGAGCTTCTCGAGGTGGGTATCGAGCTGGGCGAGGCAGCCGATGTTGCCGGTGGCGACGAGGTCGGCGCCGGAGTCGCGGACGAGCTCCGCCTTCGCTGCGCCGAGCCTCGCTGCGATCTCCGGTTGGTCGAGGTTGTAGGTGCCGGCGGATCCGCAGCACAGCTGGGGGTCGGGGAGGTCGATCAGCTCGACCCCGGGGATGGCGCGGAGGAGATCGCGCGGTGGGTCGCGGACCCGCTGGGCGTGAAGCAGGTGGCAGGCGTCGTGGTAGGCGATCTTGAGCGGCTTCGAGAGGGGTGGCGGGGCGGGGAGCTCGAGGGTCGCGAGGTAGGCGGCGATGTCGACCGCCTTCGCTGCGAAGCTCTCCGCGGCGGCCTGCTGCGCGGTGCCGGCGAGGATGAGGGGGTAGTCGCGCAGGCCGGAGCCGCAGCCGGCGGCGGTGGTGATGACGGCATCGACATCGTCCGGGAAGGCGGCGAGGTTCGCTTCGGCGTGGGCGGCCGCGCGCGGCCCGTCGCCGATGTGCCAGGCGAGGGCGCCGCAGCACACCTGCCCCTCCGGGACGATGACCTCGACGCCGGCGCGGTTGAGGAGCGAGACCGCAGCATGGTTGATACCCGGGGCGAGCACCTGCTGGGCGCAACCGGCGAGGAGGGCGACGCGGGCGCGGCGTTCGCCCTCGGGCGGGTTCACCGGCGCGAGGGGGGCGGCTTTGGGGAGCTTGGCGGGGACGAGGTCGAGGGGCGCTGCGAGCGCGCTGGGGAGCGCTTTGCGCAGCGGCTTGGCGAGGCGCCCGAGGGTCGCCGCGACGCGGAACCGCTTCGGCGACGGGAGGGTGTTTGACAGGAGCTTGCGGCGCAGCTTGGCGACCGGGTTGCGTTTGCGGTCGGGTTCGGTCAGCGCCCGGTAGGGGCTGAGCAACTCGCCGTAGCGGACGCCGGACGGGCAGGAGGTCTCGCAGGAGAGGCATCCGAGGCAGCGATCGAGGTGCGGCGCCGCCTCGGCGGCGGTGAGGGTGCCCTCGAGCACCTCCTTCATGAGTACGATCCGGCCGCGGGGGGAGTCGGCCTCGGCACCGAGTTCGCGGTAGGTGGGGCAGTCGGGGAGGCAGAACCCACAGTGGACACAGGTCGAGACGGCCTCCGCCATGGCGGGGGCCGCGGCGCTGAGCGCCTCCACAGGGATCGCGTGCTTCACGGGTCAGGTTCGGGGGTTCGGGGAATTGGGGACACCGGGCGAGAAACCGGGGAAGCGGCCGTCCGGGTCGAGCGCGGCTTTGACCCGCGCTTCGGCGTCGAGGGCGGGGAGGTGGCCGATGCGGAGGTGCTCGACTTTGCCCCAGAGGACGAGCGCGCTGAGGTGGAGCTTGGTCAACTCCTCGGCGAAGGCGGGCAGCGCTCTGGCCGGGAGGGCGGCGTGGGCGACGTTGCAGGAGCAGGAGTAGCGCCGTTTGGCGTCGATGCGGCCGAGCGCGAAATCGAGGTCGGAGAGCTGGCGGGAGGTGGTCGGGATCCTGAGCAGGAGTTCGGCGCCCTTCGCCCAGGCGAAGTCGCGGGTCCGGGCCCAATGGTCGGGTTCGGCGCCACCCCAAGTGCGGGTGGCCGGGGCGGCGATCAGGGTCTCGGCGCGCGCGGCGGCGGCGGACAGGGCGTTGAAGGCACCGCCGATGCGCAGGTGGACGCGCCCCGGCGGCTCGATGTCGAGCCCGTGGGGTTCGAGGGGGCTGCGGGCGAGCACCTCGACGGCGTCGATGGCGGTGTCGATGTGACCGAGGTCGAAGGCGATGCTCATGAAATCGTCCGGCGCCGGGAAGACTTTGAAAGTGACCTCGCCGAGGGCGGCCAGGCGCCCGCAGCTGCCCGCCAGCAGCTTCGCGTAGTCGAAGCCGGCGACGTTCTTGATCACCTTGCCGCCGCTGCGGATCAGACGGCCCGTGCCGTCGGCGAAGGTGGCGCCGATGACGAAGTCGCGGACGCCGCCGTAGCGCACCCGGCAGGGGCCGTTGATGCCGGCGGCGACGGCGCCGCCGACCGTGGCGCCGGCGGCGGCGAGCGGTGGGTCGAAGGGCAGGTACTGGTGGTTTTCCGCGAGGGTGGCTTGGACTTCGGACAGCGGGGTGCCGGCCAGCGCGGTGATCACGAACTCGTCGGGGTGATACTCGGTGACGCCGCGCAGGCCGGTGGTGTCGAGCGCGACCGCGCCGGCCGGGGCAGCGGCGAGCGCCGGCTTCGTCTGCGCCCCATGCGGCAGCACCTGGCGCGCGGAGGCGACGGCATCGGCGAGCTCGCTGAGGGTGGTCGGGCGCATCGGGTTCGGGGTGATCACATGCGGTGGGCGATGCCTTCTTTCTCGAGCGGGTGGAGGCCGTAGAGGCGCAGGGCGGGGGCTTCGCCTTCGGGGAACATCTTGCCGCGGTTGGCGATCTCGCCGGGGTCGAAGGCGCGGCGGGTGCGGCGCATGAGGTCGATGTCGTCGGCGGAGAACATCTCCGGCAGGAAGGCGCGCTTCTCGAGGCCGACCCCGTGCTCACCGGTGATGGATCCCCCCATCTCGATGCAGATGCGCAGGATGTCCGCGGCGCAGGCCTCGGCGCGGTCGAGGGCGCCGGCGACGCGCCCGTCGTACATGATCAGCGGGTGGAGGTTGCCGTCGCCGGCGTGGAAGACGTTGGCGACGGCGATGCCGTGGCGCTCGCCGACCTCGGCGATGCGGCGCAGGGCTTCGCCGAGGCGAGAGCGTGGGACGACCCCGTCCTGGACGATAAAGTCGGGGGAGAGCTGGCCAGCGGCGGAGAAGGCGCACTTGCGGCCGCGCCAGATCGCGGCGCGTTCGGACTCGTCGGCGGCGGTGTGGAGCGAGGCGGCGCCCGAGTCGCGCAGCAGGTCGGCGAGGGTCTCCGCTTCGGAAGCGACGCCCTCGGCGGTGCCTTCGAGCTCGACGATGAGGACGGCCTCGGCGCCGGGTGGATAGCGGGCGCCGACGCCGGCTTCGGCCGCCTGCATCGCGAGTTTGTCCATGATCTCCAGTGCGCCGGGGAGCATGCCGGAGGCGATGACCGCGGAGACGGCGTCGCCGGCCGCCCCGACGCTCGGGTAGGTGGCGAGGACGGTGTGGAAGCGTTCGGGGACGGGGACGAGTTTCAGGGTGGCCTCGGTGGCGACCCCGAACAAACCCTCGCTGCCGCAGAACAGGCCCGGCAGGTCGGGGCCGGCCCCCTCGGTGGACGCGCTGCCCAGTTCGGCGATGGAGCCGTCGGCGAGCACCGCTCTGATCGCCAGCACATGGTTGGAGGTCATGCCATATTTGAGGCAGTGGACCCCGCCGGCGTTGAAGGCGAGGTTGCCGCCGACGGTGCAGATGATGCCGCTCGACGGGTCGGGTGCGAAGTAGAGCCCGTGCGGGGCGGCGGCCTTCGAGACGGCGAGGTTGGTGACCCCCGGCTGGACGACGGCGGTGCGGGTGCGTGGGCAGAGCTCGACGATGCGGTCCATGCGGTTCATCGCGAGCACGATGCCGTCGGCGTTCGGCACCGAGCCCCCGGACAGGGAAGTCCCTGACCCGCGGGCGGTGAAGGGGGTGCCGGTCGCGGCGCAGAGGCGGACGGCGGCGGCGACCTCGTCGGTGTCGAGCGGGACGACGACGGCGCGCGGGGTGACGGCGAAGGCGGTGAGGCCGTCGGAGGCGTAGGCGCTCAGCTGGGCGGGGTCGGCGAGCAGACGGTCTTTGGGGAAGACCTTGGCCAACTCGCGCAGGAGGTGCTGTGTCGGGGAAGTCAGTGGCGCCACCCTAGCAGAGAGCGGCGAGGATGGAAGAATGGAAGGGGCTCGCCCGTCCGAGTCCGTCCCGAGGGCGCCCCGCGTCGCCCGCACACGCCTCACTCCGCGGCCGGAAAGGCTTGCCTCGCCTTGGCGGCAGACTCTGGGGAAAGGTCGTCGAGCGGGTATTGGTACACCTTCCCGTTGGCGAGTCGGAGAACGGCGCGATCGCCTTCGACCCGCAGCAGATCGGCCTGGATCTCTTTGCCCGCCTTGTTCGTCCACGTGCCCGGGACGGGGGCTGGGGCGGCGGGAGCAGGTTCGGCGTCCGGCTCCGGGTCACCTCGGAAACGGGCGCCCTCCTCGATCCATTGGCGGATCTTGGCGATGTCCGCATCGGGGAGGCGGCGCCCCTTCGGCGGCATCGGGTTGGCGGCGTTCGGGTCGACGAGCACCTCGAGGAACATGCTGTCGACCGGATCCCCGGGGACGACGATGCGGCCGATGTCCGACTTCATGTCCGCGGGTTCGACGCTGACGCCACCCTTCATCTTGTCGTTGTTGTGACACTTGATGCAGGCGCGCTCGACGATGGGGAAGATGTCGCCCTCATAGGTGGAAGCAACCGCCCCGTGGAACGGGGCGGCTGCGAGCAGGAGGAGGAGGGAGAAGGGTGGGATGGGGCGCATCGCTCAGCGTCCGCCGGGACCGCGACCGCGACCGAAGTCGCCGCCGGGGCCGCGTTGGTTTGCGGATTCGATGACCGCCGCCTGCTGTTCGGCGTTGAGGCCGCTGGTGGGCAACCACTCGGCCGCGGCCGCGGCGTCTTCGCGCATCCACGAGCGTGCGGCGTTGGTGAGGGTCTCCGTGCGCATCTCCTCGTCGTTGATCGTCGACGCCCAGATGGCGGCGGCTTCCGGGTCACGCTTCTCGCCGTCGCGCTCGAAGATCAGGGCGTTGGCGAGCGACTGCACGGCGTTGTCGCGCCCCGGGGCGTCGCTGGCCATGCCCTGCACGTAGGTGCTGGCGGCCTGCGGGTCATCGCGCGTCCAGCGCCCGACGGTCTCGCTCATGACCGAGGCCTTGGCGGTGTCGGGGAGGGTGTCGGCCCATGCGAGGGCGGTCTGAGGGTCGTCGCGGCCGAGCTGTTCGGCGACTTCGCGCACGGCGCGCTGGGCGTAGTCGGAGGTGGCATGCTCGGCGATCCAAGCCTTGGCGCCCTCGAGATCGGTGCTGACGAAGTTCTCGGCGATCTGGTCGAACGCGGCCGATTTGAGGTCGCCGTCGGGGAGGGTGCTGGCCCATGACGAGGCTGCGGAGACGCCGTTTTTGAGCTGCGCGTCGGCGACGATCTCCATGTAGCGCTGGGTCATGTCACCGCCCCGGCCCCAAGGGCCACCGCGGCGCTCCTGCTCTTCTCCGCCTTCGGCGGCGCGCGCCTGTTCGGCGGCGGCGAGTTCGAAGACGTAGTCCGCGGCGGCGTTCGGGTCGGTGCCCGCGAGGCCGTTGACGAGGCCCATGGTCCAGAATTGCTTCTCGTCGCTGTCGGAGGCGGCGATCCATTCCTTGGCGGCCTCGGGGTCGGTGCTCGCCCAGCCGGCCAGGACCCCGCCGATGTTGAAGCCGCGCCCGCGTCCGGGGCCGCGCCCGCCTCCCTCGCCTTCGGTGGCGGCGGCGATGGCGGCGGCGCCATCGACCTTGCCCCACGCTTGGAAGAAGAGGTTCATGTCGCGGCCGCCCTCGAAGCCGGTGAGCTTGCCCTGCAGGGACTCGTAGATCTCGGCGGCGTTGTCGGCGTCCACGCCGAGCAGGAGCTGGGCGAACAGGGCGTTGCGCTCGACGGCGTCGTCGGCAGCGAGGTAGTCGGCGAGGAGGACGGTGGCGGAACGTTGGCCGCCGAAACCGGCGGCGAGGCTGCCGGCGGCTGCGGCTCCGCCCTCTGCACCGGGCGCTTTGAGATTGTTGGAACTGCTCGAGCCGAGGGCGGAGGCACCTCCGCCGGACACGTTGACGTTGACTTTGTCGCTCTTCGCGGTGGTTTCCGGCGAGCTGCGATTGACAGCCCAACCGCCGGCGAAGGCGCCGGCGGCGACGGCGGCCCAGATGGCATGGGTGGCGAGGGGAGATTTCATGGCGGTGGTGTTGTGGCTGGAGTGGGTGGGGAGTCGGTGGGTCGGGTTGTGCTTTTTCGGGGAAGCCCGGGGGCGCGCGCGGCGCCCCCGGGGGTGATTGGGTGGGTGCGTGGGCGGCTCGACCGCCAGGGGGCTTATTCGCCTCCCTCCTTGGGGCCGTCACCACGGCGGGGGCGCTCACCTCGCGGGCCGCCCTCCGGACGCTCGCCGCGAGGGCCGCCGGGACGCTCGCCTCGGGGGCCGCCACGGCGCTGGCCCATCTTCTCGACGGCGGCGCGGATCTCCTCGTCGGAGAGTTCGCCGTCCTCGTTGGTGTCGGCGCGCCGGGTGAAGAACTCGGCGAAGCGCTCGTTCACTTTGAGCCGGTCCTTGGTCATCTTGACGCGCTCGTCGACGCTGAGTTCGCCGTCCTTGTCGGCGTCGTACTTCTCCATCATCTCCTTGCGGCGGGCTTCCATCTCCTCGCGGCTGGGGCGCTCGCCTTCGGCGCGGTCACCGCGCTGCGGGCGCTCGCCGCGGGCGGGGCGTTCCCCTTCGGGTTTGCCGTCCTCGGGGGCGGCGATGGCGAGCGGCGCGGCGAACGACAGGGCGAAGAGGCCGGCGGCGACTTTCTGAATAGTGGATTTCATTTTGGCTTGGGTTTGTTCTATCGGGTTTGGTTTGGTGTTTTTGGGGTCGCCGTTCCAAACCCCGTGGAAGCGAAAGAGTTGCTTCGATAATCCCGACTTTAGCGACCGCAGATTATAAGGCGATGATGCGGTCAGGCGGCGGCGTGTCCTGCCGCTCCGCGGAGGCGGAGTTCGAGCTGCCCGCCATCGAGTTCGGCGGTGAGCCGCAGCCCGAGGACCTCGGCGCAGGCGCTGGCGAGCGGGAGGCCGAGGCCGGAGTGGCCGCCCCCGGTGCGGGAGCCGTCGGCGCGCCAGAAGCGTTCGAAGAGCTGCGGCAGTTGTTCGCGGGTGAGCTCGGGGGCGTCGTTGCGGACCGCGAGCGAGGCCCCGTCGTTGCGGATCGAGACGGCGCCGCCTTCGGGCGTGTATTCCACGGCGTTGGAGAAGAGGTTGGTGAGGATCAGGCGCAGGAGTTTGGCGTCGGTGGCGACGGTCCCGCCGGGTTGCAGGTGCAGTTCGGCGCGCAGGTTTCGCCCGGCCGCGCGCGCCTCGAACGGCCGCCAGCAATCGGCAGCGAACCCGCCGAGGTCGACCTCCTCCCGCTCGATCTCGGCCTGGCCGTTCTCGTAGCGGCCGAGCGCGAGCAAGGCCTCGATGATGGCGCCCATGTCTTCGGCGATCTCGAGGGTCTGCTCGGTCTGTTCGCGGTCGGCGGTGCCGTCGCCGAAGCGCAGCGAGACCTCCGACATGGTGCGCAGTTCGGCGACGGGGGTGCGCAGTTCGTGGGCGAGGTCGGAGCTGAAGCGCCGCTCGCGTTCGAAGCTCTTCTCGAGGCGTGCCATGAGGGCGTTGAGGCGCTCGGTGATCGGCGTCAGCTCGAGCGGCATCCCTTTGCTAGAAAACCGCCCGTCGAGCGAGGCGGCATCGATCTCGCCGAGCTGGTCGCCGAGCCGCCTGAGCGGTTTCAGGCCGTCGCGCAGAGCGAAGTGGACGAGGCCGACCGACGCGAGGGCTGCGAGGGCGCCGACCCCGCCGATGCCGAGCAAGACGTTGCGCAGAGTCGCGTGCATGGGTTCGGCGTCGATCGCGACCACCGCCTGGAGCTCCGGCAGCTCGGCGCCTTCGCCATCGCCGCGGCGGCGCCAGCTGCGGGGCCGGAAATCGAAGGCGACCGCGCGGACTCGCGAGCCGTCTGGGAGGTGGCTGTCGTAGTAGAGCGGTTCGTCGGGGAACGCGCCGCCCGGTGGGGGGAGGTCGCGGTCGTCACCGAGGCTGGTGGAGCGGCGCTCCAGGGCGGGCGCTTCCTGCGAGCGCAGGTGGAAGAACTCGTCGCCGTCCTCCTGGAAGAACGGGGGCATCTCGCGGCGCTGGTTGTCGTCGGGCGGCGGCGGGCGGCCGCGGTCCGGTTCCCCCGTGGGGCGCGGGCGCTCGGGTTCTTCGCGCCGCGCATCGGGACGCCGTGGCTCCCCGTCTCCGCGCGGGTCGGCGGAACCCGGGGCCGCGGTGGACCCGGGTGGGCCACCTTCGGGGGTCTCGCCCCCTTCTTCGGCGATGCGGGCGAGCTCCGCCTCGCGTTCGCGTTCGGCCTCGCGCGCCTCCCTGGCGGCCTCGCCGGCGATGCGGGAACCGAAGAAGCGCACGCCCCCCGAGAGGTTCTCCAAGCGGGCGTCGAGCCGGGCGGTCTCACCCCGCTTGACGGCGAAGTAGACCCCGGCGCCGGCGGTCGCCCAGAGGACGGCGAGGCCGACCAGCAACCAGACGACGAGGCGTTTGCGGATGGAACGCATCGGTGGGGTCAGCGCGGGCGGGCGTCGAGGATGTAGCCCTGACCGCGGCGGGTGTGGATCAGCGGCGCGCTGTCGGTGGCGACGGCGAGCTTGCGCCGCAGCATGCAGATGGCGGAATCGACGACGTTGCTCATCGGCGACACGAGTTCGTCGTAGATGTGCTCCTCGATCTCGGTGCGCGTGACGACGGCGCCCTGGCGCAGCATGAGGTATTCGAGGATGGCGTATTCGCGGGCGGTGAGGTCGAGCGGTTGCCCGGCGCGCTGGGCGACCTTCGCCGCCGTGTCCACCTCGAGGTCCCCGGCGGTCAGTTTGGGTGCGGCCTTTTGGTAGGACCGGCGCGCGAGGGCGTCGATGCGGGCGAGGAGCTCCTCGAGTGCGAAGGGTTTCACGAGGTAGTCGTCGGCGCCGCTGCGCAGGCCGTTGACCCGGTCGGGGACGGTGTCCTTGGCGGTGAGGAAGAGCACCGGCGTGTCCTTGCCGCCCTCGCGCATGGCGGTGAGGATGCTGAGCCCGTCGCGGGTCGGCAGCATGATGTCGAGGACGACGACGTCGTAGGTGTTCTCCTTCGCCATGAACAGGCCGTCGCCTCCGTCGCCGGTGTCGTCGACGGCGTAGCCGGATTGGCGCAGGGCGCGGGCGACGGCGGCGCGGAGGCGTTCGGAGTCTTCGACGAGGAGGAGGCGCATAGGGATCGGGTTCGATGACGGTTGGGTGACACGAAACGCCCGTCGCAATGACCCGAAGATTACGGCGCACCGACGGCGAGCCGGTAGAACCTCGCGAAGGCGCCATCGGGAGGCGCGATGCGGACGGTGATCTCGGCGACGCCCGGCTCGATCTGGACCTCCGACTCGGCGGCGGCGGCGGCGGGGACCCAGGACCCCGGCGCCAGCGAGGGGGAGGTTTCGATGTCGGCGGCGTAGCCCGAGGCCCCGGCCTCGTCCGCCCAGCGGTAGGTCAGCAGCAGGTCGCTGCCGTCGCTGGCGATGCGAGGGGCCGGTCGGGATGAGGGCCGGTCGGCGTGGGTGCCGGAGGCGAATTCCAACAGGTTGCTGGCCCGGTCGCCGTCGGGGTCGTCGAACGCGTCGGAAGCCATGCCGCCGAGGGCGCGGTACTCCCACCAGTCGGGCAGGCCGTCGGAATCGTCATCGAGCTGTGGGTAGCCCGCGAGGAAGAGCTGCCCGGCGAACTCGGGGCGGTCGATGAAGGGGTTGCGGTTGTGCTGCCAGCGGGCGTGGATGGCGTCGTTGCGGGCGCGCTCGCGCGCATCTGGGGGGTCGGCGCGGTGCCAGCGGAGGAGCTCGAGCAAGTGGCCGAAGCGCGCCGCGGAGGCGCTCGGGGAGTCGGAGAGTTCGAGGTCGCGGGTGGCGGGGTCGGAGCCGTCGTAGCGAACGTCCATATAGAAGCAAGCCCGGGCGATGTCCCCCTTCTCGTCGTCGCGCGGTTCCCACGAGTCGGAGTCCTTGCTGCAGCCGGGGGCGTCGAACTGGAGCGCGAGCGAGCCGCCCGGCGCGGTGCTGTCGAACGGGAGGTTGCCGCGCTCCGAGTTCACCTGGACGTCCGACGGGCGCAGGTTGAACAGATCGGAGGCGTCGGCGCCGTCGTCGTTGAAGATGCCGTAGCTGCGGGGCCAGAGGTGTTCGCGGTTCCAATCGCCGACCGCGCCGCCGTTGAGCGACTTCGAGCGTGTGCCGTCGGTGTAGATGAGCTCGACGTGGCTCGCGTTGGCCGGGGCTTCATCGATGTCGAGGAACGGCGGCCAGGAGTAGGCGACGACGGTGTGGCCGTCGATGATGTCGTGCAGGGCGGCTTCGAGCGCCGGGCCGGCGAGCCCCTCCGCGCCGTCATAGTATCCGGGTGGCGGCGCGGCGAGCGCCGCGGAGGCGAACGCCGCCACGGCCGCGGCGAGCGCCGCGTCGGCTGCGGGGGCAATGGGGCTGCGGGGTCGAGGAGTGGACAAGGCGGCTCAAGGTAGCGCCCAGGCCGCGCCGCGCGAGCGGGGATTGTGGGGCGCCCCGCCAGGCAGGGCTTCGCCCGCGCGGGCCATCGGGGCGTGCTGGGCGAGGGTTTCTAACAAATCGATGCCGCTAATTGCGGGCGGCGTGCGATGCGGGGGGCGATAGTTTTTTTGGCGGGGCTTCGAATAGCCTTGCGGCGGCCCCCGTCTCATTCCCCGACACGATCAACCCACAGCAAACGAAACCATGAGAATGACATTGACCCACTCGCTGACCGTCGCCGCCGCGGCGATCGCTTTGAACGCCGGGGGCGCGGAGGCGCGCGGCTACGACCGCGGGCACGGAGCCTCGCTCGAGCGCGACGCCCGCCGCATCGACTCGGTCGCGCACGATCTGGAGGACGAGTTCCGCCTCCACTACCGCCACACCGACGGCTACCGCCACATGACCGCCGACCTGAGGGAGGTCATCCGCTCGACGCACCACATCCTCGAGCTGGCCGACGACTGCTACGTATCGGTGCGCCACATCGCCGCCGACCTGAGGGAGCTCGACCGGCTGGCGCATCACCTGCACGAGGTGGTCGACCGCGCCGAGGCGCGGGGTCGCGGGCACACCCACGGCGACACCCGCCACGTGCACCGGCTGCTCGGCGACCTGAACGGGGCGATCCACCGGATGCAGGACACGGTCGAAGACATCCGCCGCTTCGGCGCGGGCGGGGCCTGCGACCTCGAGCCCCGCGGCCACGGCGGTCGCGATGACCGCGGCTACGAGCGGGGCCGGCCCGGGTTCAGCTACCGCTACGACAGCGCACATGGCCCGAGCTTCCGGATCAGCATCGGCGGCCATCGCTAGAGACCCGAGACGTGAGAAACCACGCAAGCGCACTGCGGCGCCCTTCGCGAGAGGGGCGCCGTTTTGCTTCGTCGGCAGAAGTGGTCCCCAGAAGAAGGGCAACCAACAAAGTGGGACTCGCCGGCGTCAGTTCCGGATCTGATGCCGCATCCTTGCATCCGCCGGGTCGCCGGGTCGCCGGGTCGCCCAGCCGGTAGCTGCGGTTCACGGTCAGGGCGGGTTGTTGGCCGGAGGCGAGGTCCGCCAAGCACCTGTGGGTGCCATCCGCTATCCGCCCGGTTCGGGGCTGGCGGGTCCTGCCGCGGAGGCAGAGCTTGTGTACACCCAACATAGTGCCTGGCACTTGATATCTTCTACCCGCCCTCCGCTGCAGCGTGTCCGGATCTGAATCGTTTTGCCTTGGTGGCAAGGGTGATAGGGTCGCTGCCATGACATCCCGAACATCCGCCGCGCTGCTCGCCGCCCTCGCGCTTCTGTCGGCCTCGCCGGCCGCCCCCGGCGAGGCCGAGGTCGGGCAGCCGCCGAACTTCGTGATCATCCTCGCCGACGACCTCGGCTATGGCGACCTCGGTTGTTTCGGCCAGGGCACGTTGGAGACGCCGAACCTCGACCGCATGGCGGCGGAGGGCATGCGGCTGACCCGCCACTACGCCGGCAGCACGGTGTGCGCGCCGTCGCGCTGCGTGTTGATGACCGGGCTGCACACGGGGCACTGCTCGGTGCGCGGCAACGGTCCGGCGCTGTTGCGAGACGAGGACTTCACGGTCGCCGAACTGCTCAGGGCGCGGGGTTACGCGACGGGCTGTTTCGGCAAGTGGGGGATCGGCAGCCCGCCGCCGCTCGACGACCCGAACCGGCAGGGTTTCGACGCGTTCTACGGCTACGTGAACATGTATCACGCGCACAATTTCTACCCTGAGTTCCTGGTGCGGAACGGCGAGAAGGTGAAGCTGCGCAACGTATTGAAGCCCGAGTGGGCGGAGCGGCGGGACGACCCGGTGCGCGAGGGATCCGGCGTGGCGATCGAGAAGCTCGACTACGCGCCGGACCTGATCGCCGAGGAGGCGCTGAAGTTCATCGACGCCCACCGGGCGGGGCCTTTCTTTCTCTACTTCGCGCTCAACGTGCCCCACGCCAACAACGAGGGCGGGCGCGACCCCGACCCGGCGCGGGGGATGGAGGTGCCCGATTTCGGGGAGTTCGATGGGCGGGACTGGCCGCCTGCCGAGAAGGGGTTCGCGACGATGATCGCCAACATCGACCGCGACGTCGGGCGGGTGCTCGACCGGCTGCGCGGGCACGGCATCGCCGAGCGGACGCTGGTGGTGTTCTCGAGCGACAACGGTCCGCATCAGGAGGGCGGGCACAAAGTCGATTTCTTCGACTCCAACGGGCCGCTCAGGGGCAAGAAGCGCGACCTCTACGACGGCGGTGTGCGGGTGCCGACGATCGCCTGGTGGCCGGGGCGGGTGGCGGCCGGCGCGGAGAGCGACGTGCTCAGCGGGTTCCAGGACTGGCTGCCGACCGCGGCGGCGCTGTGCGGGGCCGACGCGCCCGAGGGCGACGGTCTGTCGTTGCTGCCGACGCTCGTCGGCGAGGGCGAACCGTCGCGGCGCCGGCATCTGTATTGGGAGTTCGGCGAACAGGGCGGCAAGGTCGGGGTCACCGATGGCCGTTGGAAACTGGTGCGGCTGAACACGCTGCGGGCGTCTGGCGAACAGCTAGAGCTCTACGACCTGCGCGCCGATCCGGGCGAGGCGAGCGATGTCGCCGCCTCGCACCCCGAGGTGGTCGAGCGGCTGAGCGGCTGGATGCGGGAGGCGCACCGGGCGCCGTGACCATCGCTACCCGGCGGGCGTCGAATCCGCCCCGGCGAGGTCGGCCGCGGGGAGCGTGACGGTGAAGGCGGCGCCGGCGCGCCCGTCGTCGAGCAGTTCGACCCCGCCGCCCATCGCCTCGGTGAGGCGCTTCACGACGCTGAGCCCGAGGCCGGTCGAGGTCTCGCCGCCGGTGGGTTTGGCGCTGAGGCGCATGAAGCATTCGTAGAGGTGCACGCGGTCGGTCTCGGTGAAGCCCGGCCCCTCGTCGCGGACGGTGATGGCGCGGCGGCCGGGGTCGAGCTCCAGCCAGACCCGCGTGCCGGCCGGCGAGAACTTGACCGCGTTGCCGATCAAGTTGTCGAGCACGCGCCCGAGCGCGGCCTCGTCGCCGCCGGCGGCGGTGCCGCCGCCGGTGCTCTCCCAGACCAGTTCGATGCCCTTGTCGGCGGCCTGGGGGCGGTGCCGGGCGGCGGCCTCGTCGCAGGCTTTGGCCAGGTCGATCGCGCGCAGGTGGAGGTGCTGTTCGATGCTGGCGGCCTCCGCGTCGGCGAGGAAGTTGCCGATCAGGTCGAGCGCCCTCCCGACGCCCTCGTCGGCGGTCTCGGCGAGGCGCCGCGCCGCCTCCGGCAGCTCGTCCGCGCGCTCCACCAGCATCTGGGTGCTGAAGCGGGCGCCGCCCAACGGGTTCTTCAAATCGTGCGCCATCATGCTGATGAACACCTCGCGTTCGCGGATGAGCTTCTCGCGTTCGTCGCGCGCGAACTTGAGCTCGAGGTGGGCTTTGACCCGGGCGAGGAGCTCGGCGCGGTTGAAGGGCTTGGTGATGTAGTCGACGCCGCCGCAGCCGAGCGCGCGGACGATGATGTCCTTCTCGTCGGCGGCGGAGAGGAAGATGATCGGCAGCTGCGAGGTGAGCGGCTCGGCGCGGAGCCGCTCGCAGACTTGGAAGCCGTCGATCTCCGGCATGTAGACATCGAGCAGGACGAGGTCGGGGCAGCGGGCGGCGATGCGCGACAGGGCCTGTTCGCCGCTGCTCGCGGCCATCACCTCGTAGCCTTCGGCGGACAGGGTCGTGCCGACGACTTGGATGTTGCGTTCCTGGTCGTCGACGACCAGCACCGTGCCTTTCCGGTTCGTGTTCATGAAGGTCTCTCCGGGGTGGTCGGCGCGCCGGCCTGGCCGGCGATCTCCTGGGCCAGCGCGGCGAAGCCGCCCAGCGTCTCCTCCACCCTGCTGAGTTCGAAGAGCCCCGCCTGCTCGCGCAGCCCTTCGGCGTAGATGGCGAGCGGCGGGCATCCGGCGGCCGCCGCGCGCCGCTCCAAGTCCTCGGCGAACTCCGCGATGTCGCCCATCGCCATCGTCGCGACCAGCTCCGGGACGCGGGTCTCGGCGTCGCCCTCGAGGCCGGCCGCCAGCTCCCGCCAGGCCGCGGTGTCGGCGTCGGGCGCGCCGCCTTCGCCGGCCTCGATCGCCTCCGCGACCGCCGCGTCTTCGAGGCGCGGGAGCAGCTCCGCGAGGGCGGCGAACAGCTCGGTGCGCGAGAAGGGTTTGCGGATGTAGCCGTCGAAGTCGCGGCGCAGTCTGCCGGCGTGGTGGAGCAGGGAGGAGGCGGTCACCGCGACGATGGGGATCTCTTGCAGTTCGGGGTCGGCTTTGATCCGCTCGCGCGCCTCGCGGCCGTCCATGACCGGCATGCGGATGTCCATGAGGACGACGTCCGGCCGCCAGCGGCGCACCATCTCGAGCGCCTCCTTGCCGTTGACCGCCTCCGCGACCTCGTGGTGGCTCGCCTCGAGGTAGCCCTGGGCGAGCTCGCGGTTGAAAGGGTTGTCGTCGACGACGAGGATCTTCGACGGCTTCAGGCGGTCGAGGTTCGTCTCACCGGAGGGGCCGGAGTCGGGTTCGTCCGGCGGCACCGCGACCTCGACCTTCGGCAGGTGCACGGTGAAGGTCGAGCCGGCGCCGGGCTCGCTCTGCAGTTCGATCTCGCCGTGCATGAGACGGACGAGCTGGCGACAGATGCTCAGGCCGAGCCCGGTGCCGGACTCCGAGCCCTCGCTGTCGGCCTGGCGGAAGGGCAGGAAGATCGTCTTGTGTTTCTTTTTGGGGACGCCGCGCCCGGTGTCTTGCACCGCGAGCGAGAGCCCGACGTGGTGGGCGTCGAGCGGGTCTTTGACCGCCGCCACGCGCAGCGTGACGCCGCCCTTCTCGGTGAACTTGAACGCGTTGCTCAGGAGGTTGAGCAGCACCTGGCGCAGGCGGAGTTCGTCGAGCACCAGGTATTCGGGGCAGTCGGGCGCGACCTCGACCTCGAAGTCGAGGTTGTGCTCCGCCGCCTGCTGGGTGAACAGCAGCGTGATCGAGTCGACGAGGCCGTGCAGGGGGACGGTGTCGGGGTGGAGCTCGAGTTTGCCCGACTCGATCTTCGAGAGGTCGAGGATGTCGTTGATGAGGACGAGCAGCGACTCGCCGCTGGAGTGGATGGCCTCAAGGTACTTGCGCGCCTTCGGGGCGTCGAC
>JAUIGD010000572.1 GCA_030430255.1 Verrucomicrobiia bacterium | reverse complement strand
CAAACGGGTTCTCCGAGTCGCGGCGACAGCGGGATCACCGACAGCGCCGACATCCCGCGGATGGAGGATGCGAAGTATGTCGCCTTCGAGTTCCGGGCCGATGGGAGCACCAACTTGGTGACCGCCGATGAACAGTTCTGGACGCTAACCCTTCTCGAGGAGCACTTGGACGACGGTGTCCTGCCAGCGGAGTTCGCGACCTTGACGGTCGACGCCTACAACGGTCAGGTCCGCCAGTTTAGCCGCTAGATCAGCGACGAGACAGCGGGGCGATCTGGGCAAATTTTGGCTCATTGAACAACGGAGGTCTCCGGAGGTGCGGAGCGCGGTGAGAGGCTCTTTGCGTTGCTCAGGGGATCAGGGTGACCGTTCCGGGGAGTTGAGCGCAGTGTGTGGGAATGGTCACCAGCCCTTCCAAATTTCAAAGGAGCGGTTTGTCATCCTGTCATGCTGACGAGCGCAGCGGAAGGATCCCGCGCTGAAACCGGCGCGCCGAGCCACCGGGACGTCCCGGATGGCCTGCCGGGTGCGCAGCGGGCGGGCAGGGAGACGCCTCGCCGCCTCGCCGCCGATGAGGCCAGTTCGGGTTCGGGGCAAGGCTTCGGTGACTCGATGGAGAAAGGGGGCGCGGCGAGCAGCGCCCGAGGCGAAGCTCCTCGGTGCCGACCTTCCGAGACGCAGCCGGTCGCTTCGTGAAGCGTGAACCTGACAGCCCGGTTTGGTGCGAACCGCAATCGATGGCCGATCACCCGCTTTCGGGCTGCGGCTTGCCCGCGTCGACGCCGAGGGCGTCCGCGTCGAGATCGGCTCGGGCGGGGCCATTCTCGCCCAGGCGCTTCGCCGTTCGCTGCCGGCTGCCGGCGTCTCGCCGGCGCCTATGAGCCGGGTGGGGGCGAAGTCCTACCGCCTCCCCGGGCACTGTGCTCGGCCTGCCGCCACGCCCTCGTTCGCTTGGTGTTCGGCCTTGACCGAGAGAGGCGCCTGACCCTTACTCCGCCGCAATGAGTAGCAACGACCTCCCCGAAGAAACCCGCACCGAGCGCGATACCATGGGTGAAATGGAAGTGCCTGCCTCGGCCCTTTACGGAGCGAGCACCCAGCGCGCCGTCCTCAACTTCCCCATCTCGGGCCGGCCGTTGGCGCCGGGGATGATCCGGGCCTTTGGCCTCATCAAATGGGCCGCCGCACGGGTCAACGGGCAACTCGGCCATGTCGATCGGGACCTCACCGACCGCATCGAAGCCGCCGCCCAAGAGGTGTTCGAAGGCAAGTTGGACGGCCATTTCCCGGTGGATGTCTTCCAGACCGGGTCGGGAACTTCCACCAACATGAACGCCAACGAGGTGATCGCCAACCGGTGCTCGCAGATCGCTGGCAAGCCGATCGGCTCCAAAGAGCCGGTGCATCCGAACGACCACGTCAACCAGGGGCAGTCCTCGAACGACACCTTCCCGACGGCGATGCACATCGCGGCGGCAGTGGCGTTGAAGGGAGAACTGATCCCGGCGTTGGAGGCTCTCCGGGACTCGCTGCGGGCCAAGGCCGAGGAGTTCGACCGGGTGTTGAAGATCGGGCGCACCCACCTCATGGACGCCACGCCGGTTCGCCTCGGGCAGGAGTTCGGGGGCTACGCGATGCAGGCCGGGCGCGCGGTCGATCGCGCGAACAAGGCGCTCAAGTCGCTGCATGAACTCGCCCTCGGTGGCACCGCTGTCGGCACGGGGCTCAACTGCCACCCCGAGTTCCCGCAGGCCGCGATCGCGTTCATCGCGGAGAAGACCGGCATCCCGTTTCGCGAAGCGGAAGACCATTTCGAGGCGCAGGCCGCCAAGGATGCCCTCGTCGAGTGCCACGGGCAGCTCAACGCGATCGCCGCGAGCCTCTACAAGATCGCCAATGATGTCCGCCTGCTCGGCTCCGGGCCGCGCTGCTCCATCGGCGAGATCCGGCTGCCGGCGACCCAACCCGGATCTTCGATCATGCCGGGGAAAGTGAACCCGGTCATGAGCGAGGCGGTGACCATGGTCGCCGCCCGGGTTTTCGGCAACCAGTCGACCGTGACGTGGTCGGGGGCCAACGGGCACTTCGAGCTCAACGTGTTCATGCCGGTCATGATCGATGCGGTGCTCGAGTCGATCTCGCTGCTGGCCAAGGTGGCGGCGGTCTTCCGCACGCGTTGCGTCGAGGGGATCGAGGCCAACGAGGAGCGCTGCGGAGAGTTGATCGAGTACTCATTGTCGATGGTGACGAGCTTGGCGCCGGTGATCGGCTACGAGCCGGCCGCCGCGATCGCGAAGGAGTCCGTGGCCACGGGCAAGACCGTGCGCGAACTTTGCGCGGAACGGCTCGGGGAACTCGGGATCAGTGCGGAACAACTCGCCGAGGCTCTCGATCCAGCTGCGATGACCTAGCCCGCCCCTAGCCCGAATGGCTCTGGGTGAAGCGGGGCATCGACGGGGAGCCGTCCCCTTGCCGCCCGCTTCGCACCCGGCTGGCCATCGGGGACGTCCCGGTGGCTCGGCGCGCCGGATCCAGCGCGGGATCCTTCCGTCGCTGCGCTGCGCTCGTCGCTCGTCAGGATGACACCGCACTCCCTTGGAAGAGCGGGTGGCCATCCCCACACACCGCCCTGTCCGCCCTCGACACCGCAGAGCTGTCACCCTGAGCAACGCGAAGGGCCTCTCACCGCGGTCGGCGTCTCCGGAGCCCTCCGCTGTTCAGTGACTCCAGCGCCCCCTGGGCTCCGGGCTAGCTTGTGGACTCGATTCGGCGGGGTGCTTCGGTGCGCGCTTGCAACGGTGGAGGCCAGGGGCGCCTCGAGCGAGCATCTACCCCCAGGCCCCGACTCGACCCGCCGAAGACTAGCCCGAATCGCTCACCAAGCTCCGGGCTGCGGCTTGCCCTCGTTGACGCTGAGGGCGTTGGCGTGGTGACCGGCTCGGGCAGGGTGTTCGCCCGAATCGCTCACCAAGCTCCGGGCTGCGGCTT
>JAUIGD010000105.1 GCA_030430255.1 Verrucomicrobiia bacterium | reverse complement strand
CCGCGAGGATGTTTTCGCCCGCGTCGAGGGCGCCGAGGGCGGCGGAAAGGTCGAATTCGCTGAAGTCGAGAGCCGAGGAATCGGGGTGGTTCGTGGTCGCCTCCGCATCCCAAGCGAGCGGTGGCGCTGGCGCGTTGGCGGAGATGACGGGGACACCGTTGATCCACGCGGCGAAGCCGTCATCGTACTGCATCTGTAGGGTGAGGCGCTGGAAGAGGGGTAGGGCTTCGGCATCGACGGTGAACGGGATGCGGGCGAACACGGAAGCGACGTTCTCGAACGCCGCGTCGACCGGCAGGCCGATATGGGCATCGTAGCCGGAACTCTGCTCATACCCGACGCCGGTGGTGCCGGAGAGCCAGTCGCCGATGTTGGCAGGATCGGCCAGCCCCTTCCAGCTGTCGCCGAGCGCGTCTCCACCGTTGGCGGAGGAGGGGACGAGCGCCCGTGCGGGCGCGCCAGCCTCCAGCAGGACGGTCTCCGCCGCGGGGGCGCCGGTCGTCAGGACGGTCGCGAAGGCGGCGGCGAGAACGGGGGCTGCGGTGCGGGTGCAGGAGAAGTGGAAATCATCGATGGCTGACATGGGAGTAGGGGAAGGTAGAGCATCGCAGCGAACTTGCGCGGTGTTTCGCCGCCGATCTCGGCCGCAGGGCTACCGCTTCTCCCAGCGGCGCCGCTTCTCCCGCCGGACCCGCACGGCGCGGGTGCCCTCGCGCTTGGAGCGCTCGCGGGCGAGCTGGCGTCCGGCGTTCTCGGCTTCGTCCCGCAGTTTGAGGAATGACTCGAACCGCTCGGCCGCGAGCTGGCCGGAGTCGACTGCGGCGCGGACGGCGCAACCGGGTTCGGCTTGGTGCGCGCAATCCGCGAAGCGGCAGCCTGCCGCGATCTCACGGATCTCTGGGAAGGTGTCCGCGACCGCGACGGGGTCGGCCCAGGGGATCACCTCGCGCATGCCCGGGGTGTCGATCAGCACCGCCCCGCCGGGCAGCGCGCGGATCTCGCTCCAGGTCGTCGTGTGGGTGCCGCGCGCATCGGAGTCGCGCACCGCACCCACCTGCTGTGCCTCGTGGCCGAGCAGGCAGTTGATGATGGAGGATTTGCCGACCCCTGAGGGGCCGAGCAGGACGAGCGTGCGCCCGCGGGAGAGGTAGGCCTCTTCGAGCGAAGCGATGCCGGTGCCGCTGTCGGCACTGACCACGTGCACCGGGGCGCCGCCGGAGACGGTCTGCGCCTTCGCCGAAGGGGAGGCGGTGTCGTCGCAGAGGTCGGCCTTGTTCAGCAACACCACCGGTTCGACCCCGCCTTCCCGGACGAGGGTGAGGTAGCGCTCGAGACGACGCAGGTTGAATCCGCGACCGCCGTCGAGGGCGGCGACGACGAAGGCGAAATCAACGTTGGCCGCCAGCACCTGGGGGACGATCTTCCGCCCCCGGCCCGAGCCGCCGATCGCCTGCCGACAGATCGCCGAGCGGCGTGGGAGGAGGGAGGCGATGACCATCTCCTCGGTATCCGCCTTGGGCCGCACGGCCGCCCAGTCACCCACGGCCGGGAATTCGGAGGGGCAGCTCGCCTGATGCCGATAGCCTCCACCCACCCGGGCGACCCGGATCCCGTCGTCGCCGGCGACATGATAAGCGTGTTTGCTGGTGCGGACGACCCGCGCTGGCGACAGCCCACGCCCAGAGTGCTGCGCGGCGAAAGCGGCAGCGTCCGCCTCGGTCCAGCCGAGTTCGCGGAGTGTCATCGTGTGGGTCGGTCTTGCATCCGCCGACGAAGGTGCCCCGCCTGCCGAGAAGTGCAATGGGCGGGCGAAAATTTCGGTGGACGAAATGGTTAATATCTCCAAAATATCGCGTTCATGCGCTGCCCTCATTGCCGAGCGCCTCTCCACGAGACCGAAGATGCCTGTGGCCGCTGTGGCCTGAGCCTCGAGCGGCTCGACGCCATGCTCGGTGTTGCCCCCGGGTTGGGAGGGATCGTCGCCGATCGCGCCGGCATCTTTTCGACGGCAGATCGGCGCCGTCTCAGCCGGGAACTCAATGAGTTCCACCTCACCTTCCCACAGCTCCGGCTGACCGTGGTGAGCGTCAAGGAAGTGCCGAAGGAGATCAGCCTTGGGGTGTATTCGTTCTGGCTCTTCAACCGGTCGGATGTCGTCCGCCAGATGGATGCGGAGGGGCGCAATCGAGATCTCCTCCTCACCCTATGCCCGATCCACCACAGGGCGGCGTTGATGGTCGGCTACGGGCTCGAACCGTTCGTCGGGGCGCGGCATCTCGATGCGGTTCTAGCGGCTGGGAGCAGCTTCTTTCAGGCGCGCCAATTCGCGGCCGGGGTGCTGACGGTGTTGGACGCGATGCACTCCACTTTCAAGGCGCTCGCCGAGGGAATCCCACGCGCCTTCGCCCTCTCTGAGCCCCCTGAGCCCTTGGCGAGGTCGATGGCCGAGGTGGCCCTGGACTACTGAACGAACCGGCTTGGGGGAGGGCAAGCCGCAGCCCGGAGCGGGGTGATCGATTCGGACTAGCCCGGATCGATCACCACATCCGCAGGCGAGGCGCCGCCATTCGTTGATGCTGAGTAGGCGGCGGCAGGGATCGGCGAAGCGGCTGGGTAGACACCCTGCCCGAGCCGTTCCCAACGGCAACACCACACCCTCAGCATCAACGAGGGCAAGCCGTAGCCCGGAGCTTGGTGATCGATTCGGGCTAGCCCATTCACCAAGCAGGTCGCCCACCGCACGGAGTGCCTTCTTCGCCGATCGCGTCCCCGACGTCCGCAAGCAGAACCAGCTCGGTGATCGCCGCGCGAGGGCAGAGCCCGCGCCAAGGGCGAGCCCGGGCGGCTAGGAATCGTCGACGCAGGCTGCCCCGCCTCAATCCAGAACCTCGTCGTGCCAGGCGTCAAACGATGCGCGGCAAGTCTTGAGGAAGTCGTAGATGCGCTCCCGCGTGACTCCGCCGACCAGATCGAGATCGAGTTCCAAAACGGGGTCGTCGTCCTCGTCGAGATAGGAGCGCGAATACCGCACGGTTTGGTTCCAGCGATTCACAGCCTCAAGCGTTGTGTCCGTGTCGCTGAAAGCCACTTTGAACAGGAGGGACTCCTTATCTGCTGCTACCAAAATGTAGCAACTGGCCCCTTCGATCTTCCAGAGGATGTCGCCATCCGCGTCAATGCTGACCGCATAACCCTCCTCGTCCATCATCGACTCCAGCTGTTTGACTTCGAGTCGCTCGAAGACGGCTTTCTTGGCCCCCTGCGCACCCGCGTTCGCACAAAGGGCGCCCAGCAGAACCAGCGGCAACAGAAATTGATGAACGAGTGATCGGTGTGGGTTGGCCTTCATCGCTTTTTTCTATCCCAATTCCACCCGCGGATCCAACACAAACGTTCTCGGCTTCTCGTAAAGCCATCCTCGATGCGCCGCTCATCCGGCTGGCAGGGGCTGGCACAAGCAACCTCCACGCATCCCGCGCCCGGCCGCTGACTTCCGAAAGGCCGACTTCCAGCTAGCCCGGATCGATCACCACATTCGCAGGCGAGGCGCTGCCATTCGTTGACGCTGAATAGGCGGCGGCAGGGACAGGCGAAGCGGCTGGGTGAACACCCTGCCCGAGCCGGTCACCACGCCAACACCCTCAGCGTCAACGAGGGCGAGCCGCAGCCCGGAGCGGGGTGATCGATTCGGGCTAGCCCGAATGGCGCGCGGTCAAGCCGGGTTCGCGGCGGTTTGGGTCGAGGACGGAACCGGTGCTCGCTCAGGGAGATCCTCGTCGGTGCCGCCGTTTTAGCCGTGTGCGGAACAGCCCCTCGGAGTCGCGTTCCCGACCGGGGAGGCGGTGGGATCGTTCGACACGAATGGCTCCGGAGACGCGGACCGCGGGGAGAGGCCCTTCGCGTTGCTCAGGGTGACAGTTCCGCGGACTTGAGGGCAGTCAGGGCGCGGTGTGTGCAGATGGCCACCAGCCCTTTCGAGGAAGTGTTGTGTCATCCTGACAAGCGCAGCGCCGGAAGGACCCCGCGCTGGAACCGGCGCGTCTAGCCACCGGGACGCCCCGGATGCCTTGACGGCTCCGAGCGAGCGGGCACCGGGACGCTGCCACCCGTCGATGCCTATCCCTGAACGAGCGCCATTCCAGCTAGCCCGGATCGATCACCGAACTCTGGGCTGCGGCTTGCCCGCGTTGAGGCTGAGGCGTCGGCGCGGTGCCCGGCTCGGGCTGCCGCATCGCCGGACCCTGCCGCCGCCGGTGCAGCACCCGTGAGTGGCGGCGGCGCCTCGCCTGCAGACGGAGCGTCGATCCGCGCTACGGGTGGCGGCCTTTGAAGGTCAATTCGGCGATGCCGGATTTGTCGAGTTCGCCTTTCCCGCCGGCGACGAGCTTGTCGTACTGCGCCTTGGTGGCGGCGTTGAGGGGCAGATCCAGCCCCGCTTCGGCGGCGATCCCGGCGGCGATGCCGCTGTCTTTGGCGGCATGTTCGGCGCTGAACCAAGCCTCGTGATCGCGCGCGATCATGTCTTCGGCATCGGTCTCGAGGACCCGCGAGTTGGCGCCGGTCTGCGAGAAGACTTCACAGATCATCTTCAGGTCGAAGCCCAGCGCATCGGCGAGCCCCAGCCCTTCAGCGAGGCCCGCGGTGTTGATGTTCATCACCATGTTCACGAGCGCCTTGACCTGCGCGGCGCGCCCGATCTCGCCGATGTAGGTGAGGTTGACGCTCATCTGGTCGAGGATCGGCTTCATGCTGTTGAACAACGACTCCTCGCCGCCGATCATCAGGTACAGCTTGCCTTCGCGGGCGTGGGTGATGCTGGATGCCATGCAGCCCTCGAGCGCGCCGCCGCCGGCCGCTTTGGCCGCCTCGGCCACCTCGCGTTGGATGCCGGGCGAGAGCGTGGCGCAATTGAGGAAGGTTTTCCCGGCTCCGCCGCCGGCGAGGAGGTTATCCCCTTCGCCGAAGAAGATGGAGCGCATGGCGTCGTCGTTGGTGACGACGGTGAAGATCACGTCGGCGGCGGCGGTCACGTCGGCGAGTTTCTCGGCGTGCGCACAGCCCAGTTCCTCGGCGAGAGCCGCGGCGGCCTCCTTGTTCACGTCGTTGACGGCAGTGATTTCGTAGCCGCAATCCTTGAGGCGGCGCGCCATGTTGGCGCCCATACGGCCGACTCCGACAAATGCGATTTTCTGGGACATGGTGGGATGGTTTCGGTGATTCGTTCAATGGAGGATCCGATGATCCGGACAGGGCCGCCGCAAACGCAGCGGCCTTTCCCGTAACCCGAACCGCCCGAATCGCCAATCAACAAATCACTTATTCATTCGCGCGAGGAACGGATTGTGCCGCCGCTCTTCGCCGACGCTGGTCAATGGCCCGTGCCCGGGGCAGAGCACGGTCTCGTCGGGGAGGGTCATGATCTGCTCGCGGTTGGTCGCGAGCGCGTCCGCATACGATACGATCCCGCCGCCCATCGACCCGGCGAACACCGCATCGCCGACCACCGCCAGCGGGCGGGCGAGCCCGCGCACGACGTAGGTCATCCCGCCGGGCGAGTGTCCCCACGTGAGCCGCGCCTCGAGTTCCAAGGGGCCGATCGTCGACACATGGCCGTGCGGGATCGCCGTCGCCCCGTCCAGCGGCTCGCGTTCACCGACGAAGACTTCCGCGTCGGGGCAGGCGGCGCGCACGCGATCGAGATCGGCGATGTGGTCGCCGTGGGTGTGCGTCAGGTAGATCGCGCCGACCTGCAGACCGTGTGCCGCGACCGAGTCGAGCATCGCGCCGGCGTCGGCGCCGGTGTCGAACAGCGCGGCGGCGCGGGCCGCCGGATCCCAGACCGCGTAGGCGTTGACGAACATGTCGCGCCACGGCGTGTTGAACATCGCCAGGCCTTCCAGCGCCACCGGCTCCGGGCGCCACGAATTTTGCCCCGCAACGACCAGCGCCTCGGCGTCGAGCCCCAGCTCGGGCGCGATCGCCCGCGCGGCGTCGGGGTCGAATTGCCCGCCCAACAAGGCATCGATCGCGGCGGCTTCGACGCCGGACGACTCCGCGAGTTCCCGGATGCCGATGCCGCGCCCGCGGATCGCTTTGCCGACGATGTCTTCGGCGAAATCTTCGAGGGGGATGGCTGCGGGGATCATCGGTCAGGTCTCTACAAGATCTTGAAGATGCGCAAGCGCAGAAACTGCTGGGGGGCGTCCGCGGCGCGCGACTCCGTCCGTACCGTAAACGAGAACGTGCCGTCGCCGTTGTCGACGGGCAGGCCGGTGGTCGTCCCGGCAGGCGTCCAGGCGGCCAAGTCGGTGCTGGTCTCGACCTGATAGACCAGGTCGGCCGCCTTGAGGCGCGCCCGGTAGGTGAGGGTGGGGTAGCCGTCGTGCTCACCCGAGGTCGGCAAGGCCTCGAGGCCTCCGCCGAGGGCGTAGCCGAGCAAATTCGACACGCCGTCCCCGTCCGCGTCGGCATGGGGTGCCGCCCGTTGCGGGTCGGCGAGCTGTTCGGTCGTGAGGTGCGCGCGCGCCCAGACCGCGTAGGCGGTGCTGTGCTCGGAGGGGTTCGGTGCCGACGGGCTGCCGCCGATCTCGCAGCTCAAAGCCCAGCCGTCCACCGAATCCCAGCGGTCCCAGGGCGCGAGTTCGTCGATGATCACGATGCTGTAGCCGCCACCGCGCGCGGGTGGGAACCAGTCGCCATCATACTCGAAGGACAGCACGTTCTCGCCGTCCGCGTCGCGCAGCGTCACCTGTTCCCCCCCGTTGTTCAGCGCCCCTGCATAGGTGCCCAGCACATTGGCGGCGGGGTAGGCGGCCGGGTCGGAGACGAGGATGCCGACCTCGCCGGGCGCCAGGCTCGCGCCGGCGGGGAAACTGAACTCGACGCCGTCGGTGAACGACACGCCCGCGAGATCGAGCGGGTCGCCCCCCACGTTCTTCAGCTCGATGTACTCCGCACCCGAGCCGCCGGGCGGGTCGTAGAAAAGCTCGGTGATGCGCAGCCACCGCTGGGCCGCCGACGGGTCCGGCGGCACGCTCAGGCTGGCGACCTCTTCCCCGGCGCGGTCGCGCAGGAGCACGGTCTCGCCGCGGCTGGAGAGTTGGCCGTCGTAGTCGCCCTGGACGAAGTTCCCCTCGCCGCCGGTGGGGCTGGTCGCCCGGGAGCGGAAGGCGGGCACGTCTGGCGAGACGAACAAACTCCCGCCCGCCTCGAGGACGACGCCGTCCAGAAAGGTGTAGCGCACCCCGCCATCGAGCGACCAGCCGGAGAGGTCGACGGCGTAGGGATTGGGATTTTGCAGCTCGATGTATTCCTCGTCTTGGTCGCCGCTCGGCGGGCTGGCCTCGAACGACGCGAACACCAGCGCCGCGCCGGCCGGCTGCGCGTCCGGCAGCAGGGCGGAGCTGGTCTGCGGGGTCGGGTAGCCCGCCGCGTTGCCCGCCAGGTGCGTCTCGAACAGATGGGTGCGCCGCACCCCGAGGTAGTCGGTGGCGAGCACGTCCATCGCCTGGGCGAGGGTCTGGCTTTGACCAAACTGTCCCCAGGCGGCCCGGTCGAGCGCCGCGTCGGCGTTCAGCAGAACTTCCAGTCCGGCGAGGCGGTCATCGAGCAGCGGCGGCGCGAACAGCTCGTCCATCAGGGTCCGCAGGCGCCTGCGGAACATTTCGGCGAAGCGGTCGTTCGAGTAGAGCTTGTCGGCCAGCCGGTTCCAATTCCGGTTCGGCGGGAGATCCCGGGTGCCGACGAAGGGGTGCGAGGGACTGATCGGGACGTTCCGAGCGCTGCCGCCGAGCACGTAGTCCGCATCCGCCCAGATGCCATCGTGGGCGATGCTGTCGCCGGTCATGAAGTGGCTGCCCCAGGTGAGATCGAGGTCCCAGGCGATCTGGAACCACTCGCCGGTGCCCTCGCTGTCGCGGTAGAGGTAGTAGTTCTTGGTGGAGTTGTCGTCATTCTGGCAGAGGACGCCGCCGGCGAGGTAGTTGAGCTGCCGTGGGATGTCGACCTGGTCGAAGATCACGTTCTCCAACGCCGCGCCGCTGTTGCCGTTGATCGCAGCCACGAAGCCGACGAGGTCGCTGTTCGGCTCCTGGCGACGGTTCTTCTTCTCCACCCCGGAGGTGCCGGAGGTGAAGGTGTTGAACATCTTGTAGAGCGCCCCGTCCCTGTCGACGCGCGGTTCGCGGTCGAGCAGGCGTTTGTCCACCTGTTCGACGAAGGCCGCGACCGAGAAGAATTCGCCGTTGCGCCGGACCTGCACCGGGAAGGACTCGCAGCCCGGCGAACCGGCGAGGTCGAACACCTCGAAGGACAGCGCCTGGCGGATGTAGGTCTTGTCGGTCCAGGTGGTGTTGAGGTTGATCTCCTCGGCGCGCGGGGCCTCGTCGCTCCAACGGAAGTGGTGGCCGCTGTTGAAGTCGAGCTTGTAGCTCTTCTTGCTGAGGCCGGTCGAGGAGCCGCCGCGCACGCGGTTGAAGACGTTGTCGTAGAACTCGCCGTCGTGGTAGATCGCGGCGCGCGTCCCGGTGCGGGTCCCGGCGGCGCTGAAGCTCTGTGGGAACCAATGCAGCACCGGCAGGGGCGTCGCGATCGATGGGTCGGCGGCGATCGTCCCGAAGTACTCCGGCGAGTTGAGCGGGTCGTGGAAGAAGGGCGCCCGCGAGGTCGCCCCACCCGCGTCGCGCGCCTCGAACCGCCAGCGGAGCATCTCGCCAGCCGCGAGCCCCGCGAGCGGCACCGAGGCGCTGTAGACCCCGTCGCCGGCCACCGCGTCCGGGGCGCCTCCGTCGTCGAGCATCGGCGCCGAAGACTCGCTGGCGAACATCCGCCGATAGAAGACCTCGACCGAGGCCACCGCCTCCCCGGCCGCTTCGACCCGGGCGGTCACGACCATCGCCGACTGCGCACCGAGGTCGATCGCTGGCGCGGTTTCGGTCGCGGCGCGGAACACCGGGCCGAGGTCGCCGACGCCCGCGCCGTTCTCGGTCCCCGGGGTCGGCTCCAACATGTAGACGGCTTCCTCGGCGTCCCCGGATGGCGTGATGACCGCTTCCAACTCCGGGTCGAACAGCAGGTCGGAGCTCCCGGTGCCGCGGTTCAAGACCTGCACGGCCAGCACGTTGGTCCCCGCGGCCAGCGGCACCGTGGCGCGGTCGATGTCGAACTGCTCCAGCGCCACGGCTAGGGAGTCGGAATGGGAGGCCGTCGCCCCGGAGTCCCAAGCCAGTTCGGCTTCGGCCGGGCTGTTCGCCGAAGCGACGTGTACGCCGTTGATGAAGGCGGCGAAACCGTCCTCCCAGCGGGCACCGAGCGCGAGCGAGGTCACCTCGGCCGGGTCGTCGACCTCGAAGGGGAAACGCACGTACGCCGTCTCGTTGATGCCCTGCATCGAGGACTTCAGATCCGAACCCTCGCCGATGAATTCGTAGTAGCGGTCGGTCTCGACGCGTGGGAAGCCCACCCCGCCGACGCTCGACGTCCACGTCGAGTCATCGAACCCCCGCTCGATCCACGAGGTCTGCACGGCCGGGTTGTTGAAGTGTTCCGAGGCGTCGCCGGGCACCTTCCAGCGCACCGGCGCCGACGGAGGCACCAGCAAGGTCGATGCCCCGCCCGGCGTGCCGATCCCGTACGAGACATCGGGGTACTGCGCGGGGTAGGCCGGCGCGTAGCCGAACTCGACCGTCGCCCCGTCGGCGCGGACGAGCGCCAGGTACTCTCCCCCGGCGGACAGTTTGAAATTGGTATGCAGTTCACCGACCTCGCGGTTCTTGCCCGAGGCGAAGACCAGGAGCTCGCCCCCGGGGCCCAGCGCGGTGCCGTCGGGGATCCGCCACTGGGTGGGGCGCGACGCGCTGTCGGTGAGATACCATCCCGACAGATCGACCGGAGCGGCGGTGGTGTTGGACAGCTCGATCCAATCTTCTTGGTCGCCGTCCTCGTCCCTCGCGCCGTCGACGTTGACCGCGAGGAACTCGCTGATGATCACGTCCCCAGCCCCGACAAGGGGCTGCGTGGCGATCGCGACGATTCCGACGACCGCGAGGGGGCGGCGCCACGGGGAGTTGGGGAGGGGGAGCATGGCGGGGAGCCTCGAAGGTAGCAATCCCCGCGCCACCCGACAAGCACCTCAGAAACCGATCGAGGCGCCGCCGTCGACGGTCAGGAACGCGCCCGTCACGAAGGAGGCCGCAGGGGAGCTGAGGAAGACCGCAACGTTGCCGACCTCCTCGGTCGTACCCATGCGCTTCATCGGCGTGCGGCCGAGGACCTTCTGCCGGCGCGGCTCGTCGCCCTTGAACGAGTTGAGAGCCATCGCCGACTCGATCCAGCCCGGGAGGATCGCGTTCACCCGCACCCCGCCGGGAGCGAACTCGGCAGACAGGTTCAGCACCGCACCGTGCATCGCGCACTTCGCGACCGAATACGAGGTGACCAGCGGCAGGCCCATCACCGTCGCCATCGACGAGATCCACAAAATCGAACCCGACCCGCGCTCGAGCATGGCCGGTGCAAACTCGCGCGTGATCGCGATCGCCCCCCGCACGTGGACGTCGAACACACCCATGAACTCCCCGTCGGTGAGATCGACGAAGGGCTTCTTGCAGTTCACGCCCGCGTTGTGCACCAGGCAGGTCGGCTGCGCGACCGCGCGCACTCGGTCGGCAAAGGCAGGGATCTCGTCGATCTGGGCGATGTCCTGGACCACGTGGCTCGCGCGTTCGCCGAGCGACTCGGCCGCCTCCGCGAGCACGTCTTCGCGACGTCCGGCCAGGATCACGTGCTCGGCGCCAGCCGCCAGCATGCACTTGGCGATGCCCAGGCCGATCCCGGTGCCGCCACCGGTGATCAAAGCGACTTCGCCCGCCAGAGAGAAAGGGGAGGCGGCAGAATCGGTGTTCGGTTCACTCATCTCCCTTGGCGATAACTCGCGAGCCCCCATTTGTCGAACCCTGAGCACCAGGACGCTGTCCGATCGAGGGGCGATCGATTCCCCCAGCGACTGGTTTTTAAAAATTTTGCTCAATTTTTTTGAAATATTAAGAAATACGAACGATTTTACGCGCCGAGTTTGGGGCGAACCGACCACACGAAGACCCGATAAGAACCATGATCGAAGCAGTGAGCCAGGGGAAGCGACTCGAGCGAGCGACGGACGCGAGCGGCTATGTGGAAGCGCACGAGGCGTTCCGGAGGGCATCCGATCAGGCGGAACGGATCGCGGATTGGTTCGAGCGGCACCGGTTGCTCGACCTGAGGGCTGGGGTGCCGGCGGTGCTGTCGGTGGGGACGGGCGGGGGCGAGGTCGATGTCCATCTGATCGAGGCGCTGCGGCGGAAAGGGGCGTTCGTGTATGACGCCCTCGAACCGAGCGGTGACGCCTTGGGGCGGTTTCGAACCCGCTGCGAGCAGTTCGGGGGGGTGCCCGGTGGGGTGTGGATGAACGAGGGGCGTTTCGAGGAGTTCGAGAGCAGCCTGCGCTATGATCTGATCCACTTCGTCCACGCCGTCTATTCGATGCGCAATCTGGAGGAGGCCTTGGGCAAGGCTTTCCGGATGTTGCGTGAGGGCGGATCGTTGGCCTTGGTCTGCTGCACCGACGAGGGCGTCAACGCGTTCCTCCGCGACGTGCTCCGCGAGGTGTCGCTCCCCGGACGGACAGGGACGATGCCGGAGGCGGACCTGATCGCGGCGTTGTCCACGCTCTCAGGTGGCGAGCAGCGGTTCGAGTTGGTCCCCAGCGAGATCGCGGTCGGCGCCTGTTTCCAGCCGGGAGGGCGGGCTGGCCACCTGCTCAATTTCCTGCTTCAAGCCGACAGTTCGCAGTTGAGCGCCCGTGAGCGGGCGGCTGTGATGGACGCCCTGCACGCGCACTCGGTCGAGCGCGACGGCAACCGCTGGATCTCCCAGCCGATGCTGGCGATCTCGGTGCGCAAGGCGGCCCCGGCGACACGGCGGGTCCGATTGGGCGTGGGGGCGGGCGCATCGGTCGGCGACCTCGCTGAGGTCGCCTGCCTCGGGGCGTGACGGGAGCGGGTTCAGCGTGCGCCGAACAGGGCGCTGCCGACACGGACAACGGTGGCCCCTTCGGCGATCGCCGCTTCGAAATCGTGGCTCATCCCCATCGACAGCCCCGGCAGCCCGGCACCGGTCTTCTGCTGCAAGTCGTCGCGGAGCTGGCGCAGCGCGCGGAAATCGCTCCGGGCCGCCTCGGCGGTCGGCCGCGGCGGCGGGATCGCCATGAGGCCGAGCACCTCGAGCCGCGGTAGCGAGAGGAGTCCGGGCAAAGCCTCGGCCAGCGCCGAGGGGGAGAAGCCGGACTTGCTCGCCTCGCCGGCGATGTTCGCTTGCAGGTAGACGCGCGGGAACAGGCCGAGCTCGGTGGCGATGGCGTCGATGCGCTGCGCCAGTTCGGTCGAGTCGACGCTGTGGATCGCCTCCGCGAGGGGCAGGACTTTGCGCACTTTGTTGCGCTGCAGGCGCCCGATGAAGTGCCAACGGAGCGTGGCCGGCAGGATGGCGGCTTTGGTTTCCAATTCCTGCACCCTGTTCTCGCCGAACACGGATTGGCCGGCCTCGGCGAGTTCGGCGATCATTGCGGGCGGCTTGGTTTTGCTCACCGCAACGAGTTCGATCTCAGCGGGTTCGCGACCAGCCCGCGCGGCGGCCTCAGCGATTCTCGCCATGATTGCGGCATAAGATGCTGCGATAGCTGGCATGAGAAATATTAATCCTTGACGCCAAATGGGCGAGGCGGTAGAGAGGCGGCCCGCCAAAAGAGCCCTCTCCCTCTCCCCATGCAAGTCGAATCCTTCAAAGTCTACTGCGACCTCGTCGACAACGCCAGTTTCTCGCGTGCCGCAAAGATGAACGGCATCACCCAGAGCGCCGTCAGCCAGCAGGTGCGGTCGCTGGAGACCAAGTTTGATGTGGTCTTGGTCGAACGGGGGGGGAAGACATTCTCGGTGACCCCGGAGGGGCAGATCTTTCTGGAGGCGGCGCGGGAGATCGTCGCGATCTACAGCGGCATCGGCGATCGCATCCACGACCTGCAGAACAAGGTGGTGGGGGAACTGCGCGTGGCGACGGTGTTCTCGCTCGGGCTGCACGAACTGCCGCCCTTCGTGAAGGAGTTTCGCAAACGCTTCCCGGAGGTCGATCTGACCCTCGACTACCTCCGCTCGAGCCAGGTCTACCAGGAGGTTCTCGATGGCACGGCGGACATCGGTATCGTCGCCCACCCAGCCAAGCGCAAGGGCATCGCCATCGAGGAGTTCGCCTCGGACCGACTGGTGTGCATCTTCCCGCCGGGGCACCGGCTGGCGGGGAGGAAAACGGTGAAACTCGCCGATCTCGACGGCGAGCCCTTCGTGTCTTTCGAGCCGGATCTCCCCACCCGTCGCGAACTCGACAAGGCGATGAAGGAGGCGGGGGTTCGGGTGCAGCGCGTGATGGAGTTCGACAATATCGAGACCGTGAAACGCGCGGTCGAAATCGAGCACGGGATCTCCATCGTGCCGGAGAACTCCGTCACGGGGGAGGTGAAGGCGGGCTCGCTCTCGTTCGCCCCGCTGCGGCAGCCGACGCTGAGCCGACCGCTGGGATTGCTACAACGTCGCACGCGGGCGACCAGCCCGGCGATGCGCGAGTTCATCAGCGTGCTGAAGGGCAAGTAGGCTATTCCGCGCTGAACTTGTAGACGCAGCGGTGGGTGTAGGTGTCGCCGGGGCGGAGCAGCGAGTTCGAATTCGCGAAGTCCGGGCGATTGGGGCTGTCGGGGAAGACTTGGGTCTCGAGGCAGAAGCCGGAGCGGTGACGGTAGACCTTGCCGCCTTTGCCGCGGTTGGAGCCATCGAGGTAGTTGCCGGTGTAGAATTGGACGCCGGGCTGGTCGCTGATCACCTCCATCACCCGCCCCGACTTGAGGTCGGTGACGCGCGCGTGGCGGCGCATGCCTTTGCCGTCGACGACCCAGGTGTGGTCATAGCCCTTGCCGGCGACGAGCTGAGGGTGGGGGGCGGCGATGCGCTCGCCGATGGCGTGGGGCGTCCGAAAGTCGAAAGGCGTCCCGGCGACCGGCGCCAATGCGGCGGAACCCGCAAGCGGGATCCCCCCCTCGTCGGTGGCGACGATCTGGCCGGCGAAGAGCTCGACCCGGTGGTCGAGGATGTCGCCGTTACCCGCGCCCCCGAGATTGAAATAGCTGTGGTGGGTGAGGTTGAGGTGCGTGGCTTTGTCGGTGGTGGACCGGTAGTCGATCTCCAGCTCGTTGTCGGTGGTGAGCCAGTAGGTGACCGTCGTCGTCAGGGTGCCGGGGTAGCCCTCTTCGCCGTCCGGACTCACATAGGTGAAGGCTACCCCTTTCTTGCGCATGCCGCTGACTTCTTCAGCGTCCCACATGCGCTTGTCGAAGCCGATCTCGCCTCCGTGGAGATGGTTCGAGCCATTGTTGGTCGCCAGGCGGTACTCGGTGCCGTCGATTTCGAAACGGCCTCTGGCGATGCGGTTGGCGTAGCGGCCGGTGATGCAGCCGAAGTAGGGGCTGGCCTTGATGTAGCTGTCGACCGAATCGTAGCCGAGCACGACATCCTCGATATCGCCCTCGCGGTCAGGGACGTGCAGTTCGGTGACGATGCCGCCGTAGTCAGAGATCTTCACCTCCATGCCGGAGGAGTTCTTGAGGGTATAGAGGGAGACGGGAGCGCCCTCCTTGTTGGTGCCGAAAGGGGATTGGTCGATGGTCACAGTTCCGCAGCTGGTGAGGGTGAGCGCCCCGGCCAGTGGGGCGGCGGCGAGGAGGAGAGAGCGAGGCGCGTCCATGGGTTATCTTGTAACTTGGCAACGCCGGACGGGCAAGGCTTTGATCGTCCCGGCAGACGGGTGGCCGGGGAGGGCGCCCGCACAAAAAAAGGGGGCCCCGGAGCCGAAGCCCCGAGACCCCCAACCACACAAGGAGACTCTACCTAGCGCTAGCTAGAAACTCGCGTCAGAGGTCGGCTGAACAGTTGGTAGTGTCTCTTGTAAAGGTTCCGGCGGGTCTCGCGCATCTGGCGTTCGAGGTGGGAGACCGACCACTCTTGGAGCTCGAGGCGATCGAGGTCGCTGGGGTATTGCTCCTTGAAGAGGCGGATCTGGCGCTGGAGCATGTTGACCGTGTTGATGAGCTTATCGAGTTGCTCGGCGTGCTCCTTCGAGCCCCGCTTCTCGGCGATGACCTGCTCGACCACCGCGAACTCCTCTTCGAGCCACTGGATGGCGCCGGCGAGGGCGTCCTTGCCGCCGACGAGCGAACCGTCGGGCCGCACGCGGGGGACATCGCTGCGGTTGTCGAAGCCCCTCAGCGGCACTTCTGAGATCGGCTTCTCAGCGATCCCGCCGCCCTTCGGATCGAGCAGGGTCGGCGTGATGTAGATCAGCATGTTCTTGCGGGTGTGGGATTCCTCGTTGCTCTTGAACGCGTGCTTCGCGACCGGGATTTTGCTGAGCAGCGGCAGGCCGGCGCCAGAGCGGGAGTCGCTGGCCTCATCGAGGCCGCCGATGGCCAAGGTGTAGCCGTTTTCGACCTCGAGCGGGGCGGTGAAGGTGCGGGAGCTGGCGACCGGGTAGGAGTTCCCGTCGATGATCTCGTTGCCGACGATGCTGGAGACAGTGATCAAGACTTGCAGCGAGATGCGACCGTCTTCGAGGCGCTTCGGCAGGATATTGATGCTCGTGCCGATCGGCAGGTAGGAGACCGAAGAGGTGGTGGTGCCGCCGACGCCCGGGGTGGTGCTCGAAGACGCGGCGAGCACCGGCTGGTTGATGACGCTTTGGATGGAGACCTCGCGGTTGTTGCGGGTCAGGACGCGCGGGTAGCTGACCGTGGTGGTCTCCCGGTCCTTGACCAGCGCCTGAATGCTCGCCTGGACATCCGGTCCGCTGAGAATGGCGGTGAGCGGGAGTTCGGTGTCGCCGAGGCGGGAGAGGTCGAGGTTGGTGGTCATCCCAGAGAGGTTGAGGTTATAACCTCCGTCCATGGTGCCGGACCAATCGACGCCGAGCTGCCGGCGCGGATCCTTGGTCGTCTCGAAGAACTTGACCTCGACGGCGATCAGCGGCTGCGGCTGGTCGATCGTTTCGAGGAATTTTTCGACGAGCTGGTGCTGCATCCGGGTCGCGACGATGAACATCGAGTTGGTGTCGGAATTCCAAAGCACCTGGGAACCGGCGTTCGCCGACCCGGTCGCGGCGCCGGCGCCGGAGATGACTTGCGGGGCAGGGGCGTGACCGTCGCTGCCGGTGCCGAAGCTCAACGGGCCGAGGTGGCCGACCCGGTTTACGCCCGGGGCGATGAGGGCGTTCATGCCACTGGTGGGGATGCCGATGATGCTCTTGAGCGAATCGACGAGTTCTTGGGCGTCGTTGGAAAAGACGTTGGACGGCGAGCC
>JAUIGD010000571.1 GCA_030430255.1 Verrucomicrobiia bacterium | reverse complement strand
GCGCGCGGGGTCATGCCGGTCTCCGCGCGGAAGGCGCGGTGCGTGTGCGACACGCTCCACCCGGCGCGCTCCTTTCCCGAACCACTGAAACCTCTTGAACATTTGGAAGGCGTGGTTTGCTCGATCGAAGGCGACGCATCGGCGACGGCAGTGCTGCGGATTTTGGCCGAGGGCGTCGGCGCCGAAGTCATGACACTGCGCCCCGAGGACAAGCTGCTGTATCATGCCGCCTGTGTGTTCGCGAACAACTTCACGGTGAGCGTCCTTCACGCCGCGATGAAGACGCTCGGGCGCGCTGGTTATGGCGATGAAGCCGCCACAAAGGTCATCGGCGGGCTTGCCGGAATCGCCGTCGAATCTTTCGTAGAAAAGGGTCCGGTGCAGGCAATATCCGGCCCCATCGCACGCGGGGAGGTCGAGGTGCTCCGCGATGAAATCGCGGCACTTGGCGAGGGAGATACCGAACTGGCGTCGCTGTTCTCTGCGCTCGCCCGGCAGGCGCTGGAACTAGCCGTCGAACGGGGCGAGCTGAGCGCCGAGCGCGTTGAAGCGCTCGCAAGACTCATCCAAAAGTAGCTGGCTGATCGCCTCCGCAAAGCTCCACCAACTCGCGCGCATCTGGAGGCGGGAGTTTGTCGCCGAGCTCGGCGATTTCATCGATCATCGCCAGAAGAGCCTGGCCGTCGTCGCCCTCCTTACACTCGCGAATCAGCTTTGCATAGCGCTCAAAAGTTGGTGAACGCCTTGGATTCGTCTCGAAAAACCCAACCCCATTGAAGCTCAGCCGATGAAGGATCGTTGGGCCGTGAGACTCTAGCGCGGCGTAGTGATCCGGCGTCGGGTAGCCGCGATTCTTCGCCCATCCGAATTCAGGAAACTCTTGATCGTAGGCGTCCATCAGCCGGTCGCGGGTCACCTTGGCGAGTATCGACGCGGCAGCGACCGAGGAGCTAATAGCATCTCCCTTCACCATCGCGAGCGTCGGCCGGGTATCGTTCGGGATGTGCAGATAGTCGGTAACAAGGGCGGTCGGTTGCGGATCGAGGCAATCGAGCGCCCGACGAGCTGCGAGGCGTGTCGCCTCCAGAATGTTTAGCGCGTCGATTTCCTGAGCCGTCGCGACGCCGACGCCGAAGCTCACGGCCATTCTCTGGATTTGGCGAAACAGTTTGTCGCGCTTCGCCTGCGGCATCTGTTTTGAGTCGCGCAGCCCGATGGGGCGTCTCCCGTCGAAGGGGAGAATGACCGCCGCCGCGACCACCGGCCCGGCGAGCGGCCCGCGCCCGGCTTCGTCGACGCCTGCCACCAACGCTCCACCGCACGCTTCAGCCCACTCGCGCTCTGGCCGGATCGTCGGCCGCTTGGGCACCGTCCGTTTTTCATCAAGTCGCTTGTACGTGACAGCCATGATGCTCCTAGCATCCGAGTGGCACTCCACCCGGTAAAGGCCAGAATGGCACCGGTGAACCGACTACAATTCGGCCACAATCTGGCCCCTTTTTGGTGGACAGGGTCTAGGTCTTCTTACTTAACTTCGCTTTGGGCGAGGCGAGAGGAGTCCTTGGTTGAGCAAGATTCGCGTTCTAATCGCAGACGATGATGCAGACATTCTGAAGCTGGTCACGATGATCCTGGAGGAAGCCGGGAAGTACGACATCGTGCCTGCTCGCGACGGAATTACTGCGTGGCGCCTCTTCGAGGAGGTACGCCCGCGCTTGGTCATCACGGACCTTAACATGCCCGGGATCAATGGTCTTGATCTCACCGAAAAGATTCGAAACCACGACGAACTCGGCCACACGCCTGTCATCATTCTGACGGGAACGACCCGCGACGACGACCTCCCCCCCGGTTTTTGGCGCAACGGGACAAAGGCAACCGTCTACATCGAAAAGCCCGTCCAAATCGACAACTTCCTTCAGGCAGTCCAACGAGCCCTCCTCCCGAAAGAAGCCAACCCCCTCCCCCCCGGCAAAGGCTACTACTAGCCCGCCGACCCGTAGTACGCTTGCGACCGTCGAGCGCATAGAATCATGCCCACCACAAGGTGAATGACTCTAGCGGGCACTCAATTCTTCATCCTCAGCTATCGCCATGAGAAGGCCCTGGTGGGATAACCACACCTAACTCACGCCGACGAGCCGCCGGCGATCCTAGCGGGTGCGCGAGTGGGTGATGAGGGGGTTTTGATCTTGTGGTGGTGAAAGTGGTCGGGAAACCGGGACTCGAACCCGGAACCCCTGGCTCCCAAAGCCAGTGCGCTAGCCAATTGCGCCATTTCCCGACAGGGGCGAAAGGTGTCACTCCAAAGCCTCGCCATGTCAAGCGCTTCGGCAGCTTTTTTATATATTCACCGATGGCATGATCGGCCAGCAACATTCTGATTTCCGGTGATTTCGACCTAAAACAACCAATAAGACCGATTTAGAGTTTTGGCCCTTTTTGTTCAGTTTCAGAGCCAACAGGTGCGGATGCTACTTGCGTCCCGCGAGGGTTTTCCACTACTTTGTCGCAAGTTTTACCTTAATCCCCCTGACGGCTGGGCTGAGTTTTATCGGCCTATAGACCGGGAAGTGATGAGTATGCGAACTACCTTTTCCCGCTCCAAGGGCGCTTGGACCTATTGGGTCCTTCTGGCGCTCTTCTTGTTTTCATCGGGCGGAGCCACCCTTTCCGCCGAACCAGCCACCTTCGTAGATGATGACTACACGTCATTGACAGCCGGATGGCAGACGACCCACTTCGACGACCTGGCCGATGCCATCGCCGGGACCGATCCCGGCGGTTCCGTGACCGTCGCCGAAGGCAACTATTCCACCACCGGCACGATCACCATCGACAAGGCGCTCTCGCTCCTCGGGCCGATGGCCAACGTCGACGCCCGCACCACGACAACGATTCGGTCGGTCCCCTACCGCATGCCCGGCGATGCCAGCGAGGCGATCATCGACGGCGGCGGAGTCGCCACGTCGATCTTCTCGATTAACGCAAGCGACGTCGAAATC
>JAUIGD010000570.1 GCA_030430255.1 Verrucomicrobiia bacterium | reverse complement strand
CCAATAGGGGACGGGCGCCGCTTCCTCCGGCACGCCCCGCGCCGGAGCCATGCCATGTCTCCTCGCCAGGGCCGCCCGCAACACGAACAGCCCGACCAGCAGCGCCGGGAGCAGGCCGGCATGGAGGGCGAGAAAGCGCGAGAGCGTCGCCTGCCCGTACTCGGCGCCGCCCACCGCCACGGTCGCGGCCGCCTCGCCGCCCAAGGGCGCGATCTTGACGTAGTTCATCGCGATGTCGGTCCCCGCGTAGCCCTCGTGATGCCACGGCAGCAGATAGCCGAGCCTGGCGATCGCCAGGATCAACCCCATGCAAGCCAAGCTCAGCCAGAACCCGATCTCGCGCGGCGCCCGGTAGGTGCGGTCGATCACCATCTGGGCGAGATGGAACAGCATGACCACCACGAGGATGTCGGCGGTCCAGCGGTGCAGGCCGCGGAGGAGGATCCCGCCCGGCACGCCGGTCTGCAGGTGGAATACGCTCTCCCACGCGCTGTTCGCCCCCGCCGAGTAATGGAAGAGCAAAAACAGGCCGGTGAGGAATTCGAGGGCGACCGCGAAGATCACGGTGGCCCCCCACGTGTAGCGCCAACGCGGGCCGCCGGGCACGGATTCGAACAGCACCGACCTCAACGCACCGCCGAGGCCGGTGCGCGACTCAAACCAACTCGCCGCCTTGCCGATCACGCCAAGACCTCCTTCCTCGCCAGCCCCGGCTTGAACCGCTGGAAGGTCACCCACACCTCCCCGGCCGCCAATTTGTCAGCATCGACCTGTAGCTCATCCAAAGCCCGCGGGCTCTTGTTCGCCGCACCGCCGAGCCGCTCGCCGTCGAGCGCGAAGCTGCTCTTGTGGCATGGGCAGAAGAGGTCGCGCTCCGCCGAACGGTAGCCGACCCCGCAGCCCGCATGCGGGCAGATCGAACTCATCGCCTGCACCCCGTCGCCCCTCCGGCGCAGAATCACCTGCCCGAGCGAACTCGGCGGGTGCTTGGTCCAAGCGTCCTTCCGCTCGGAGACGACGTCATAGAAACGCGGCGAACCATCCTCCGGAAGTTCTGAAATCGCTGCGAGCCGGATCTTCAGCCCCCCACCATCGCCTCCCCGCAGCGGCGCCAGCAAGCCCGCCAGCCCTGCCGCCACCGGGACCGCCACGACCGTCGCTCCAGTTCCGATACAGGCCGCTCGCAGGAGGAACTCGCGACGGGCCACCTGCTCGGGCGTCGGGCCGCTCTCTCCGGTCGCAGCGCCGACCGCCTCGGGTTCATCCGGGCTCGGCCCGGTGGGGTGCTCAGACATTCGTATTTCTAAAGTGATGAGGGTCGCCTCAGCGACTAACTGCCAACCGCGGCGGATCCTCACCGAGCTGGGATTCGGAGCCGTGAGCGATCGCCGGCGAAGGCGAATTGTCGGGACAAATGCCCCGCCTTTCGCATAATTACCTCCGATGCACTCCGAGACTCCCCAGCCACGCCGCCGATTCTTCCGCACCGCCGCCCTCGCCGCCGCCGCGATCCCGGCCACCTGCGGTCTCGCCGCAGCTCAGGCGGAGGGAGCCAAGCCGCCCCCGCCGCCGCCCGGTGCGCCGAAGCGGCGGCGTCCCATCGGCGTCTCGACCTACTCGTATTGGGGGTTCCGCCGCGAGGAGTTCCGCCCGATCGAGAAGTGCCTCGACCTCGCCGCCGAACAGGGCTTCGACGGCGTCGAGATCCTCCAGGTGCAGATGGAGGACTTCAGCCCCGCGAACCTGCAGAAGATCAAACGTCACGCCTACCTCAACGGACTGGCGCTGATGGGCTTGTCGACACACCAGGACTTCGTCGATCCCGATCCCTACGTCCGCCGCCACAACGTCGAGCAGACGATCTTCTACATCCGCCAAGCCTACGAGCTCGGCGTCCCCTCGATCCGCATCAACACCGGGCGATGGGGCACCTCGAAGAACTTCGACGAACTGATGGCCAACCGCGGCATCGAACCGGTCCTCGAGGGACACACTGAGGAGGAGGGGTTCGGTTGGGTCATCGACTCCATGGGCGACCTGGTCGGCGAGGCGGAGAAACACGGGGTCATTCTCGGGCTCGAGAACCACTGGGGGCTCGGCCTCACCCCCGAAGGCGTCATGCGCATTGTCGACGCCATCGACTCCCCCTGGCTGCGGGTCACGCTCGACACCGGGAATTTCCTCGAAGACCCCTACGCCCGCCTTGCGCAGCTGGCTCCTGAAACGGTGCTGGTCCAAGCCAAGACCTACTACGGCGGCGGGCGCTGGTACACCCTCGACCTCGACTACCCCCGCATCGCTGGAATCCTCGACGATGCCGGCTACAAAGGCTGGATCTCGTTGGAATTCGAGGGCAAAGAAGATCCGGTCAGCGGTTGCGCGAAGAGCATCGCCATGCTCCGCGAGACCTTTGGCTAAGAGGCTGTCGGACTTGGGCCTTCCGAGCCCGAACGTTTTAGAATTTCGATCCAAATCGTCACGATGGCGAGGAGTTGATCGAGATCAGCGACAAGACAGCGGGGCGATTTGGGCCAATTCCAAAACGACTCGCGCCGGAACGGGCAAGCCCGAGAGGCTCCTCGCCCGAGTGGCGCTTGGAAAAGCCGGATTCCCAGCGGTTTGAGTTGAGAGCGGAACCGATGCTCGCTCCGGGAGATCCTCGTGGGTGCCGCCGTTGTCGCCGTGCGCGGAACAGCCCCTCGGAGTCGAGTCCCCAACCGGGGAGGCAGTGGAATCGTTCAACACGAATGGCTCCGGAGACGCGGACCGCGGTGAGAGGCCCTTCGCGTTGCTCAGGGTGACAGTTTTCCGGGGAGTTGAGGGCGGTCAGGGCGGAGTGAGGGGATGGCCACCAGCCCTTCCGAGGAAGCGTTGTGTCACCCTGATAAGCGCAGCGCCGGAAGGACCCCGCCATGAAACCAGCGGGTCGAGCCACCGGGACGCCCCGGATGCCTTGACGGGCGCCAAGCGAGCGGGCACCGGGACGCTGCCACCCGTCGATGCCGATCCTT